>MWDD01000003.1 GCA_002070375.1 bacterium ADurb.Bin157
GGTAATTGCCATTCTTTTAGTATTGGCAATGTTTGTTATGTGCTCAAAAAGCCCTAACAAAGATAAAACAACATCGCCTAAAACTACAAAAACATCAAAGGCAAACGAAAGCAAAAACACTCATGGTTTGCAAGCTGAAGACCCTTTTGTTGATACTTATCAATCGGGCTCCTCCTATGTCCCTTCAAACAATTCATATACTGTAACAAACTCTTATGCAGCTTCATTTGAAACATCAAGATACCCATCGCGAATCGGCAATAAAGGCCCATTAGTAAAACTTGCCAAAGGTGAGCTCGAATCCATAAGAAAATTCAGAGAAAATGCAAAAAAAGAACAGAAAGATATTATTAAAGCTAAAATTCAAAAGATATTAAACGATCCAAACGCTGACCCCGCTTTAAAGGCTCATTGCCAGGTCGGCTCAAGTGAAGCATACAGAGTAGCTACTGTTGCCAGAAAAAACAAAGATTTCAAAAAAGCCATAAAAAGTTATCACGAGATGCTTAAAGAGAAAAAATCAACTCCGGTAATGCAATATTTTGCTCTCGATGGCATAAAACGATGCGCACAAGAAACCCAAGATCTGCAGTTATATATTTTAGCCATAAAACAACTCGGAGAACTTATGGCCAAAGAAGATTTATCAGTTATAAATGAAGAGAAAAGCGACTCTTACTTAAAATGGGCTTTAAAATTTGAGAAATATATGATGGCAAAAAGAGACCCTGCCTATATGCAAAGTCTGATTGACGAACATATGAACAGATATAAAAGAAGCAGATCCGGAGCAGAAAAACGCATCAACACAGAAATAGCCAAACTTGAGTCTTTTTATAAGGAGTTTGCATACCAATGAATAAAAACAAACTTAAAGGCTCAGCAATCGTAATGGTAATAGCTGTTTTAAGTATTCTTGTAATATTGGCAACATCCTTGATGCAAAACAGAACTAAAAGAGCATATTTCACAAGATACATGAGTAACGAAAAAAAAGCCGAAGTTATTGCAGAAGCGGCCCTTGACATGGCAATGGCTGCCATCAGAACCAACAACTCAGAAAAGGCAAATGAACCGGGCCATCCTATTTATAATCTTATAAGAACTCCCGTAGCTTTCAGCGGCAACTTTATTCAAGGCGGAAAAAACAGAATCGTTACACCGGGCGGCGGTGAAGTCTCAATAGACAGTGCCGGCTACAAAAGTGCAATACAAGCCATGGACAGTGAATTGGGCAACATAGAAAAATTAGAAATAATTGCAAAAGTTTCACACGCAGAAGTATTTGGGGATTCTGAACAACCTGACTATAAAGTTGTCGGCATAAACGAAAGTTTCCCCTATCAGCCCAAAAACTTTCCTTCTCCCTCAGCCTCTCCGGCAAATAACACTTGGAGAATCCCCTTGATTTTTCCAAACGGCTCTGATATTGATTACGAAAAAACCATAGAAGTAAATCTTGATTTCAAAGGTACCGTAGCAGGAATTGCAGGAGGCATATTGGGTGACGAAGTAGATGTATTGCTAAAATTAGCCCGAATAACAAATGTCCCCAGCAAATCAAAGTTTAAATTTGAAATAGAGGTCGATGAAGATTTTTTAGACAAAGCAAACGACCTCATCGACTTATATAATGCAATACCGTTTGTAGATAATGTTGACAATATTACTAACGAAAGTCTCAATGAAATGATAACAGAATTGCTCGAAGATGATGAAATAGACATAGAAGAAAAGCTTCTTGAGCTTGAGCAATTTTCAGGCCTCGATGAATTTAGCATTTCCGGTCTTCAAAGATACATAATGGGCAGCAATCCGTCTTTAAGCTCATATGTCGAACCGACAAACAGAACCTATGGCGAAATCGTCGAAAAAGGCGGAATTCTGCAACTTAAGTGCAATGTAATTTATTCGCCGTCAAAAGGCTCCATCACGGGAAAAGTTGAAAAAACAATGGTTGCCGAAGTGCCTTTTAAGTTGGCCGATGTACAACCCATAGCATCAGAATACACTTTTTTTATTGCAAACTCCCCATACCTTGATGAAACCGGTGCCGCTTCAACCGGGGGGGCTCTGGTTTTAGATGGCAGCGACACTTTAGCGGCAGCGGCAGATTTTACCGCAATAAACAATGAGTTAGTAATTCACAATATACCGGGCATGGGAATGGCAGAAAGCAGCAAACCCGCATATGGAAAACCCGGATATGTTGGGAGGTTACGCATTAATGGAAATCCTGAACCGATAAACACATTTGTCGGCTGTATGAACAACATAAAATACACCGAACTGAACACAATGTGTACCCCGGACATATCAATAGGCGGCAAAAAATTAAAAGTCAGAGCGACTTTTGGTGTAACACCTGAAACTGACCCTAATAACCCGGGAAAAGATATTAAAATTAACTTCCCAATTTTGTTTGTAGACCCGCCCGTTTCTGTTGAAGCTGCAACCGGCGGCATTACAGGAATTTATAAAATGTATAAATCTCCTTCAGGTATAGGGGACATGTTTACCATGCCAACCTTGTTGCATGGTTATGGACATATGGAATACCCAATCGGCAGAAAAATCGAAGCAAATTTACTTGCCAAAGTCAGCGAAATGTACGGTGTCTTAGAACCTGATATAACTATAGAAATCGATTTTGACGAAGATGAAAAATTTAAGCCTATCGATGAATCAGTAACCTACTATTCGGTTAAAAACAAAACCGTAACGCTCGACGGAGAAGATATAGCCTACGGAATGCCTGAAATTGATTCTTCCACAGAAAATACATGGACAGATGTAAATTCGGCTAAGAACATGCCGCCAAATTGTTATACCACAACACAATACATGAAAAAAGCATGTAAATTTTTTGATTCTGAATCTCAGTTCAAGTCTCAATTTTCAGTTGCATATGATAAAGGCGGCTTCAGTGATAGCGGAAACATCAGAATAGAAGGAGTGGTATTTGTGAAAGGCGACTTAACCCTTCAAGGAAATACTTTCAGCGGAAACGGTCTTATAGTCACCGACGGGAATGTGACAATATCAGGAGACATCAAGGTTGCAGGGAACGAAAATTCATTGGGAATTATTGCAAGAAGGAAACAGATAAAATCTTCGAACACAAAAATTCAAGCTTCCTTATTTTCAAATCTTTCACCGATATTTACAGATGTTTTCATTAAAGGAAATCTTGTTGTGAATGAATTTAACAGAGATGACTTTAAAAGAGTTCATATTATTTACGACTCAAACGTAACTTCAGTTTCTGACGCAACGCTTGCAACAAGCTCAGGAACAGCAGAACCTAAGAGATTTCATGCCTCATTTGCCGACAACTGGTCTAGGACATACTATGAAAAAAAATAATAAAGGCTTTTCATTAGCAGAAATAGCCGTAGCATTAGCTCTTTTCGGAATACTTGCAATACCTGTTTATATGGCATTTTCAAGAGGAGCGGCCGAAGAAATAAACTATGATAAAGTAGCGGCTGCAAATAAAATTTTAGAATCTTTTAAAGACGAAATAAAAAATTTGAGCTTTGAATATGCTTTAGACCTCCAAAAACAAGGAACATTTACAGCAATTCAAGGACCTCCAAACACTTTTAACGCTTTGTTGGAAACACAACAAAAATTTAAAGATTTCAAACTTGAAGGCAAAGCCGAAAAAGTTCCGGGGCTAGACATAGAAGCCGTTAAATTTTTAATCGAAGTATCTTGGACAAAAGGCGGAGGCGCTAAAGTAACCGAGAGAATATCTTTTGTAAAAGTGAAGTAGACAATGAATAAAAAGCATGGGATGACCATAGTAGAATTACTGGTTGGTATGTTTGTCATAGCTCTGGTGGTTTATGGCATATATAATTTCACGAATAATGCTTCCAGAAAAGCCACAATTGCGAGCACAAAAGGAATGCTAAGACAAGAAGCGCAAGTTATTCTTAGAGCAATCGAAAGAGACGTTGCAAGTTCTAGGGTTAAGGTTGATGAAGACCTTATTGATGCGGACAAAACAGAAAAGTTTAAATCGACACTCGAATTTGGAGCAGGTTCACTAAAAATGGAAATTCCAAAAACGTCTGATTCTGTCACCAGAACCCTTTTTGACAACGTCGGAACAGACGGAGACAGCGGAGCTTACGATGATGTTACCTATTCTTGGGGCGGCGGCATACTGACAAGAAGCGGACCTGATGGGACCACAACCCTCGGAAGACACGTAAAAGATATAAAAAAAGGGTCTTCAGATATTACATACGACGGAAAAGTCGAAATTCAAATTGTTACCGCAACCATACCGATCGGCTTGTCAAATGAAATTGAGCACACGGAAAATGTAATAATAGCTATCAGGCAACTTCAGAATAAAATGCTTGAAAGTATTTCAGACTACAAAGACTCCAGAAACAATAAATACTGGAGACAAAAAATAAGAGATGAATAATTCTTTGCTAAGAGGATCTTTTGATGAATAAATGGTTTAAGTTTCTTTTCTTTTTCTTTTTGTTTATTTCTCTTACCGTAAATGCAGCTGTAACAGTTGAATCAAATGATTTTACATTATCGGGCATTGAAACGGAATTCAAAGTTAAGGGCATTGATACTGTTTTAAATAGGCCATTCCAGTATAAAATTACTTCGGGCAGCAAAACTCTTTCCTCCGGTGTAACTAATCCAGAAAACGAACACATTTTCAAAGTTACGCTGCAAGAGTCCGGAATAAATAACCTGACTTTAACCCTAGGAAACGAAACAGTTGATTTTTCAATAAGAGTTTTGCCGGGTTGGGTTTCTCTTCTGCCGCCTATTATAGCAATTGTTTTTGCCATTCTTACTAAGCAAGTTTTACCTTCTTTGTTATTGGGTATTTGGGTCGGAGCCTTTTTTATATGCGATTATAATCTTTTGTTCTCATTTTTACGAGCCTTAGATAAATACCTAATTGGTGCCATTACCGAACCCTCTCATGCTTCTATTATTGTATTTACCCTTTGCATAGGGGGAATGGTCGGAGTGATTATTAGAATCGGCGGCATGCACGGCATAGTCAACAAGCTTTCATCTTATGCGAACACTCCCAGAACAGCTCAGTTTTTCACTTGGTTAATGGGTTTAATGATATTTTTCGACGATTACGCAAATACCCTGATTGTAGGCAATTCGATGCGCCCATTAACCGATAGAGCCGGAGTATCACGCGAAAAATTAAGTTACATCGTTGACTCTACATCGGCGCCCATAGCAGGTGTCGCGGTACTATCAACTTGGATCGGCTTTGAGATAGGACTCATAAGAGATGCGTTTATCAGCATTGGTTTAGAAGAAAGCAACTTTTACGCCTTATTTTTACAGACAATTCCATTTAGATTCTATTGTTTGTTAACTCTATTTTTTGTTTTATTTATTACACTTTCCAAAAAAGACTTCGGTCCCATGTTAAAAGCAGAACAACGGGCTTACCATGAGGGAAAACCATTGGGTGACGAAGCAAAGCCAATGAGCAACATAGAATCTCAAATAGAAGCATTCCCCGAAAACATGCCAAAACGCTGGTATAATGCTTTTATTCCTATTATTTGTATTATACTCGGCACATTTATAGGCCTACCATGTGAGGGAGGCGGTTTTTCTAAGCATTTTTACATACCATCGGTAACTTCAATCCCGAACGAAAGCTTAACACAATTCAAAGTTTCTTCACATTCGCCCGAGACCATGTCAATTGCGGTTTCCTCAAAAGAAGATCACCATGTCCGCGTAAATTATGACAAAGAGCTTGTTTTTGAAAAGTTGACAGGTGCAGATGCGATCAAAGCAATTCAGCAGCTTGCGCCGGGAGACCTTTTCTATGCCGAAACTACAACTTCAACAATGTCTTTGAGCGAGCGCCTACGTTCCGCTTTTGCAGGTGCCGACTCCTCTAAAGTTTTGCTTTGGGCAAGTGTTTTTGGCTCAATAATTGCACTTTTACTCGGAAAAACACAAAATATAATAACTCTTGAACAAGGCTTTAATGCTTGGATTAAAGGGGTTCAGTCTTTAATGACCGCAATAATTATCATGACTCTTGCCTGGACAATAAACAGCATCTGTTCTGACTTAGGGACGGCAAAATACATAATTTCCTCTGTAAGCACTATCATTCCTTATTGGTTATTACCTACAATAATTTTTATTATTTCTTTACTTATATCTTTTGCAACCGGCACCAGCTGGGGAACCATGGCCATTCTTCTGCCTATTTCCATACCATTGGCATACCATTTAAATCTTCAGTATTACAACTCCGAGATAGCCCAAATACCTAATGCACCCGAAATGATGACTTATATAAAAAGCGCCATTTTGGTCAATATAGGAGCGGTTTTAGAAGGTTCTATTTTTGGAGACCATTGCAGTCCGATATCCGACACAACAATTATGTCGTCTTTATCCTCTGAATCTGATCATATAGACCACGTAAAAACTCAAGCTCCCTACGCTGCTCTTGTTGGTTTTGTGGCAATACTGTTTTGTTATATACCGGCCGGGTTAGGTCTGTCGCCATATTTACTGTTAGTGATAGGCGGAATGATTTTAGCAACTTTTGTATATGCATTCGGAAAGAATCCCACACTTCCAACCAATCACGCCAACCAACAAATTCAATAATTTGTGTACAAAGTTATTGACAACCTTAAAAATCTTTGCTACAATCGCAGAACAGCAAGCAGGATTCTATCCTCACCTTAAGCGCTATAGCAAAAAGGTTATGAGTCACTTCCGCAAGGGAGCGCATGAAAGTATTTTCATGGAGTGGCATCTTGCTGCTCCATTTTTTATTTTCGGAGGTAAGAGTATCAAAGGCACTGTCCGCATTAACAGAAAGATAAGAGTTCCACAGGTTCGCTTAGTCGATGAAAATGGCGCTTTAGTAGGCGTTATTGACACTTCAGCCGCTGTTCAAATGGCAGAAGAAAGAGGTTACGACCTTGTAGAAGTTGCGCCGGGAGCGAATCCGCCGGTTTGCCGACTTATGGATTTCGGTCAATACAAATATGAATTGACTAAAAAAGCAAAAGAGGCAAAGAAAAAGCAAAAAGTCATCAAGCTAAAAGAGGTCAAAGTTAGACCCAAAACAGACGAAGGCGATTTGCAAACGAAGTGCAATGCCATTAGAAAATTTCTGGATGACGGTGATAAGGTCAAAGTATCTGTGGCCTTTAGAGGCAGAGAACGAGCTCATATGGAAGTCGGTTTCAAAGTAGTCGAAAGAATGAAACAAATTCTTGGCGAAGATGCCGAAATAGAGCGAGATGCCTGCACCGAGGGCAATGCAATTACAATGATTCTCTTTAGAACCGTTAAGAAAAAATGATAACTGCCACAGGAGGGTAAAGTAATATGCCTAAAATGAAAACTAACCGTGCTGCCGCAAAGCGCATAAAAAAGACAGGTTCCGGTGCTTTCAGACGCTATAAAGCTTATGGTAAACACATTTTGACCAAGAAATCCAGCAAAAGAAAAAGAGGATATCGACAATCTGTAAATTGTGAAAAAGCAAATGAAGCAGCCCTCAAAGTGTTGCTCCCCTACTCCTGACCATTTGTCAGAGTATTTGTTAGTCACTTGTTAAGTCAGGAGAATTAAAATGTCAAGATCAAAAAGCTCAAGCAATGCAAGACGCAAAGAACAAAAACTATTCCGCAGAACCAAGGGTTTTTGGGGAAAACATAATAACGTTAAGAAAGTAGCCAAACAGGCAGTTCTTCACGCTTTAGACCACTCTTACGTCGACAGACGTAAACGCGCACGTGATTTCAGAACTCTCTGGATAGCAAGAATCAATGCTGCCTGCAGAATCAATGAAATGTCTTACAGCACATTTATAAATGGTTTGAAAAAAGCCGGTGTAGATTTAAATCGCAAAGTTCTAGCTGAACTGGCAATTAAAGACCCTCAAGCTTTTGCAAGCGTAGTAGATGTAGCTAAAAAAGCTCTCTGATTAATAATCAAAACCAAATATTTATAAAAAGGGGTGGGAATTCCTACCCCTTTTTATATTGTAATGATGAAAAAAATCGAATCCAGATCAAATCCTATTATAAAAAATGCTTTTCAAATAGCCAAAGGAAAAGACTCTTTGGTGATTATTGAGGGGCATAAGTTATTAGAAGAAGCCCTAAAATCAGGTTTCATCCCTGAAATGATTTTTGTTGATAATGAAGCTGCTTTCATTTACCCAAATTGTTTTTTAAATAGCTGCTTTTTAATAACAAAAAAAATAATGCGGGAACTTTCTACATTACAAACTCCGGCAGAAATTATTTCTTTTTTAAAACCGCCGGCAAGACCTTCTTTAAATGAATTTATAACTGCATCTAAACTTATAGTTGTATTAGACAGGCTGCAGGACCCCGGCAACATAGGAACAATTATCAGAACATCTGAAGCCATGGGTGCTGATGCTGTTTGTTTACTTCCCGGTTGTTGCGACAAAAACAATATAAAGGTAACCAGAGGGGCAATGGGGTCATCTTTTAGATTGCCGATTTATGATAATTTAGATGTTAATTACCTTTTTATGCTTTTCAATAAACATAACTTTGAGACTATTTGCGCTGATATGAGCGGGAAACCAATTTTTAATTACAAGTTTTCCGATAAATGTGCTATATTTTTTGGCCAAGAAGGGCAAGGATTATCTGAAACTATTCTTACTCAATGCAAAACAAAACTTGCAATACCAATGCAAGGGCAAGTAGAATCATTGAACGTTGCGACATCGGCTGCAATTTTTTTATATGAAAAAAACAAAAACTGCCCGATATAATTGTTGATATTCAAACTACGCACATAGTGCAATTTTTGAAGGAGATAAAATGTCTGATTCTCATGAAATGCTGTTAAACCAGTTTCTCGAAGAAAAAGAAAAAGCTAATAGCACAGATGCATTAGAAACTTTACGAGTAAAATATCTCGGGAAAAAAGGTGAAGTCACAGAACTGCTTAAAGGTCTCGGAAAACTTCCCATTGATGAAAAAAAGATTGTCGGGGCCGCGATTAATGAATTAAAAGCTAAAATTCAAAAATCAATTGAAGAAGCAATGCGATTTTTCGCCTTAAAAGAGCAAAATGCAAAGCTAAATTCAGAAAAAGTTGACATAACAATGCCGGGAACTTTTGTTTCTCCCGGGAGTTTGCATCCTGTAACTTTAATTGCGAATGAAGTATCAGAAATTTTTCTTTCTATGGGCTTTTTCATTACTGATGGCCCCGAAATAGAAGAAGAATACTATAATTTCGAAGCTCTTAACGTTCCTAAACACCACCCCGCTCGAGACATGCAAGATACCTTTTATCTTGAATCAGGGCAAATTTTAAGAACACAAACTTCACCCATGCAAATCAGGACCATGGAAAAAATGCCTCCTCCTTTGAAAATGATTGCACTGGGAAAAGTGTACCGTGTCGACAGTGACATTACTCATTCACCGATGTTCCATCAAATTGAAGGCTTAGTAGTTGGTGAAAATGTTTCTATGAGCGATCTAAAAGGTACTATGATAATGTTTGTTAAAGAGATGTTCGGAAAAAGACCTTACAGATTCAGAACAAGCTTTTTCCCCTTCACCGAGCCTTCTGCCGAAATGGATATTCAATGTATCTTTTGCGAAGGAAAAGGATGCAATGTTTGCAAAGGAAGCGGCTGGATAGAAATACTTGGCTGCGGCATGGTTAATCCTAAAGTATTCGAAGCAGTCAATTATGACACTGAAAAATACAGCGGCTTTGCATTTGGCATGGGCATAGAACGCATAGCAATGTTAAGATATGGAATTAATGACATTAGACTGCTTTATAATTCCGATGTGCGTTTTTTGAAACAATTTTGAGGTGAAAACGTGAAAGTACTATTAAGTTGGCTAAAAGATTACATTGACATAAACGAATCTCCGGAAACCATAGCGGAAGCACTAACCATGAGCGGTTTAGAAGTCGAAAGCATTGTACAGCCCGCTAAAAACCTGACTAACGTAGTGGTAGGAAAGATTTTAACAAAATCCCCCCACCCCGATGCAGATAAATTGTCGCTTTGTACAGTAGATGTAAACAAGGGAATGCCTCTTCAAATTGTTTGCGGAGCACAGAACATGAAAGAGGGAGACAAAGTTCCGGTTGCCTTGTTGGGAGCCAAACTTCCTTCGGGATTTGAAATTAGCAGAGCCAAAATACGCGGGATCGAATCTTTTGGCATGATGTGCAGCAAAAGAGAGCTTGGTTTATCAGAAGAACATGGCGGCTTGTACATTCTTGATGAAAACGTCGAAATTGGCTGTGATATCGTTGAAGTATTAAAACTTGACGAAGTTATTTTTGACATAAGCATAACTGCAAACAGAGGTGATGCACTATCACATTTGGGAATTGCACGTGAACTTTCTGCAGTTTTTAACCTTCCTCTCAAAAGAGATCCACTTGACGATGAAAGCGGAAAAGATTCCATAAAGGATTACATCAGCGTAGAAATACTAAATTCTGATTTGTGCCCGAGGTATGGAGCAAGACTTGTAAAAAATGTAAAAGTAGCTCCTTCACCTGAATGGATGCAAAATAGACTTGAAAAAGCGGGAATACATCCAATCAATAACGTGGTTGATGTAACAAATTATGTTTTATTGGACATAGGGCACCCTATGCATGCTTTTGATTACGAAAAAGTGGGCGGAAACAAAATTAAAATCAGAAATGCAGAGTCTTTCGAAACAATAATTGCTCTTGACAAGCAAGAATACAGATTAGATTCCGGCATGCTTGTCATTGCCGATGAAACGAAACCAATTGCAATAGCCGGGGTTATGGGCGGTCTGGGTTCTTCTGTCTCAGAAACAACGAAGGACGTTATACTTGAAGGCGCCTATTTTTCTCCTGTAACGGTGAGAAAAACTTCTAAAATACTCGGTATTCACTCTGACTCATCATATAGATATGAGAGAGGGACAAACATAGACAATATACCTATAGCCTTGAATCAAGCAGCAAAGTTGCTTAAAGAAATTGCCGGAGGGGAACCTACAGCCGGAATCGAAGAAGCTTATCCCAAACCGGAAATACTTAAGCAGATCAAGGTAAGGACAAAAAAAGTTAACAAACTCTTAGGAATTAATTTGAGTCAATCTCAGATTGAAACTTTTGTAATGCGTTTAAAATTAGATGCAAAACGTGACGGTGAAGACCTCATAATAAGTGTACCGCCATACAGACATGATCTTGAAATTGAAGCAGATATTATTGAAGAAGTTGCCAGAATGTACGGTTACAACAATATTCCCGAAACTCTTCCGGTAATAACTTCAATTTTAAAGCTGCCAAGCCCTATTCAAAAAGTCGAAAGCAAAATTAAGTCTCATATGGTTTCAAATGGATTCAGAGAAATCATATCATACAGTTTCATTCCCTCAAATATTTCTGACTCATTTAATGAAAAGAAGCCCATTATTCTGAAAAATCCTCTTTCGGAAGATTTAAACGCTATGCGCACAAGCCTTAAATGGAATATGTTTGATGCTATAAAACGTAACATTTTGTCAGACGAATATAATCTTAAGTTTTTTGAAATCGGACACGTTTTTCACCAATCTTCCACTGCTTCAAGCGAAGAATTCACAAGACTTTGCATAGGCTTTTGCGGCAGCGTAAATGACTCTGATTGGCGCAGAAGCAAGGAAGAATTTGATTTGTTCACAGTCAAAGGCTTCATTCAAAGCTTATCTCAATTGCTAAGAGTTAAACTCAAATTTACACCCGGCAGCAAAACCTTGTATCACCCCTCTCAGCAAGTTGAAATGTCGATTGGCAAAACACCTATCGGTGATTTTGGACAGATTCATCCTAATTTCCTTGACAACAAAAAAATGCCGAAGAATATTTACATAGCAGAAATTGATTTAAATGCAGTTTCAGCAGCTATCGAAAGTATTCCCAGAATGAAACCTATCCCTGAGTTTCCGGCTATAAGAAGAGATTTGGCTTTGCTCGCTCCAACAGAAGTCTCAAACAGAGATATCAACAAAATATTGACCGCAGAAACGAAAAATCTTCTTGAAGATTGCCACTTATTTGACCTTTACCAAGGCAAGGGAATACAAGAGGGTTATAGGTCCTTGGCTTATTCGTTAACTTTCAGGGATATAAGCAAAACTCTTACTGACAATGAGATTCAACCTCTTATTGACAAAATAATATCACGCCTTGATAAAGAGCTTGGAATAAAACTAAGATAATAGGAGTCTTATAAAATGGGAACTTACAATGCGCTACTCGGTATCCCCGTATTACTCGGCATTTGCTATGCCTTCTCTAATAACCGAAAGAAAATCAATACCAGACTTGTCGGCTTTGGAATTGGTTTACAAGTTTTGTTTGCATTTTTAATATTGCGAACTTCGGGCGGAAGATGGCTATTTCAACAGCTAAACGACGTGGTACTTAAGATCTTAAGTTTCACCGATGCCGGCGCATCATTTGTATTTGGCAGCCTTGTTGAGAACAAATCGACATTTGGCTTCATCTTTGCTTTTAATGTACTTCCTACGATAGTCTTCTTTTCTGCTTTTATGGCAATACTTTACCATTTAGGCATAATGCAAAAAGTCGTTTATGTTATTGCCCTCTTGATGCAAAAAACAATGGGCACCTCAGGGGCCGAATCTTTGAGCGCAGCAGCAAATATTTTTGTCGGACAAACAGAAGCGCCCCTCGTAATTAAACCTTACATAAACAAAATGACCCAATCAGAGCTGTTATGCATCATGACAGGCGGAATGGCAACCATAGCAGGCGGTGTTATGGCCGGTTACGTCGGAATGTTAAAAGACAGCATTCCTGGCATTGCGGGTTATCTTATGGCGGCATCTTGTATGGCAGCTCCGGCAGCAATGACGCTGGCGAAAATACTTATTCCGGAAACAGGCGTTCCCGAAACCAGCGGAAAACTTGAGCTCAAAACCGAAAGCATAGATTCTAACGTTATAGACGCTTGTGCCAGGGGTTGTTCAGAAGGCATGGGGCTTGCCATAAATGTTGCGGCGATGCTAATAGGATTTACTGCCATGATAGCCATGTTAAGCTTTTTCTGGGAATCAATCGCAACCTTTTTAGGAATCACAGGTTACACTTCCCTTGATTCTGTAATTGGTCTTTTGCTCTCTCCGTTTGCCTGGCTTATTGGTGTACCAAACTCCGACATTAGTGTTGCAGGTGCCTTGATAGGCAAAAAGATCATTTTGAATGAATTCGTAGCATACGCAGAACTACAAAAATATGTTACCGATGAGACGCTGATAATGTTACCCAAAACCCAAATGCTTTTAAGTTATGCCCTTTGCGGATTTGCGAACTTCAGCTCTATCGGAATTCAGATCGCCGGCATCGGTGGGTTAGCTCCCGAAAGGCGTTCAGAACTGGCTCAGCTTGCCTTAAGGGCACTATTAGCGGGAGCCTTTGCATCATTTTTAACGGCCAGCATTGCAGGACTATTCTATATTGAGCCGGTTATTAGTGAAGCTGCAAAAGCCATGTAACTAATTTATTAATATAGCTAATTAAATAGCAAAGAAATTTATGTTTCTTTGCTATTTTTGTTTTTTAGTTGACTATATATCAAACAAGTGTTACAGTTGAAAACTCTTGGTACCGCTGTGTACAGATTTTACTTGGAGGCTTTGTCTTTTTGGGCTTCATATCAACTGATCTAATATCGCAGATTAGAGAACAAACCGACATCACATCGATTATCGGTAGTTATGTACGCCTAGTTTCATCCGGCAATAGCTACAAAGCACTTTGCCCATTTCACAAAGAAAAAACAGCAAGTTTTCATGTTATTCCCGACAAACAAATATATCATTGCTTTGGTTGTGGTAAGGGAGGCGATGTGTTTTCCTTTATAATGGAAGCAGAGCATTTGGCTTTTCCTGAAGCAGTTAAATTTCTTGCTTCAAAATGCGGTGTTACAATTCCTGAAAACCAAGATCATCAAGACACAAGAAAATCACAACAATACGTATTTTTAGATAGAGCAGCTTCTTTTTTCCAAAATTGTCTAAAAGAATCACAAGCAAACCATGCACGAGCATACATCGATAAAAGAGCTTTGTCCGATGATACGGTAAAAAAATTTCGTATTGGTTACTCACCCAACTCATGGGATTCCCTGATAAAACACCTTGCTAAAAATGAAGAAGATTTTAAAATCCTTGAAGAAAGTGGTTTGATAAAATCTAAAAATGAAGGTGAAAGCTATTATGATGTTTTTAGAAATCGGCTAATGATACCGATTTTAGACATTCATGGTCGTGTAGTCGCTTTTGGAGGCCGAGTTTTATCTGAAGAAGACGAACCTAAGTATTTAAATAGCAGCGAAACCGAGACATTCAACAAGCGGCGCATGCTTTTCAACTTGCGCGAGGCAATTCCCTTAATAAGACGGCAAAATTCAGTCATTATTGTAGAGGGCTATCTTGATGCTATAAGTCTTTGGCAAAGCGGGATTAAGAATGTAGTAGCGACACTTGGAACCGCAATTTCTGCGGAGCAAATACATATTTTGGCAAGAAATTGCGAAGTATTGTATTTATGTTATGACGCGGATACAGCAGGGCAAAGGGCAACAATAAGAGCCATTTCAATGCAAAAAGACGCTCCGGTAAACGCCAGAATTGTTGCATTTGACAACCCCGAAGACGACCCGGACACATTTATAAGAAGAGAAGGCCCCGAAAATTTCAAAAAACTACTTGATAATGCCAAGGATATATATACCTTTTTGATTGAGAACCGTACTCGCGGTTTGTCATCTCCCCTCGAAATTCCGGTCAAAGAGAAATTGATACAGGAATTTAAAGAACTTGTTCCGGCTATACACAGTTCAATTGCGAGAAGTGAAGTAATCAGAAAAATCTCGAAACTGCTGGATATGGATTCAAATGTTCTTGAAAAAGAGTTGACAGGAAAGGAACAGATTCAAGAAAAAGCTGTTAAACCAGGTAAAAACTTGATATCTCCGAGACTCAACGCTGAAATACAAAGACAAGAATGGGTGCTAAAACACCTGCTTGAAAAACCTAACCGGTTTGAAAGCGTAAGATCCCTTCTTGGGCCTTCAGCGTTCAGTGATACTGACCTTAGAAAAATATTTGAAGCCATGAGCTTTCAGCAACAAGCTTCAGATTATTCTCTGAGACCGGCAGAAATTCTTTCTTCACTTGATGACCCGGCATTGGCATCTAGACTTAGCGAGCTTATCACGACCTTAGAAGATCGCCCCGATGAACCGTTTATGGACTGCGTAAAAGGTTTAGTAAAGAATCATTTTGAATTTGAGCTGAAAGAAATTCAAGAAGAAATAAGCAAAGCAGAATCGCAAGAAGATTATTTGATGGTTGCCCGACTTAGTCAGCAGCAGATTGACCTTAAACGCAAAATAGATATGTTGTATTGATTCACTCCAAAATTAGAGGGAAAATTATGGCCACAGAAAAAGCAACGCAGACTCAGCAGGTTGCTAAAAAAGAAGAACCGCGCTCTATCGAAACAATAAGAGCAGAGCTTATAGAAATAGGAACAAAACAGGGTTACCTATCATATCAGGCGATAATAAGAATGCTTCCCGAAGGTTTGCCGACAGATGTCTTCGAAGAAGTTGTTAACGAGCTAATGGAAAAAAAAGTTGAGTTATTAGACGATGATGAAATAAGGCTCGACAAAAAACTTCCGGTAGCCGAAGAAAAAAAAGAAGACGAAATACAGCAAACAGCTGACTTTGAAGACATAGATGACTCAGTAAGGGTCTATCTAAGAGAAATAGGAAAAATTCGCCTGTTGACTATGCAAGAAGAAGTTACTCTTGCGAAAAGAATCGAACATGGTGATGAAGAAGCGCAACGTAAACTTATCGAAGCTAATCTGAGATTGGTTGTTTCTGTTGCAAAAAAATACACTAAGCGCGGGTTACTTTTTTTAGATCTCATTCAAGAAGGTAATCAGGGACTTATTCGAGCTGTAGAAAAGTTTAAATACAGAAAAGGCTATAAGTTCTCAACCTACGCTATATGGTGGATAAGACAAGCCATCACAAGAGCCATAGCCGATCAGGCACGAACAATCAGAATACCTGTTCATATGGTTGAAACTATTAATAAACTGAGAAAAGCTTCTCGCAAACTTGTACAAAAACTTGGGCGAGACCCCGCAGTAGAGGAATTATCGGTAGAAGTAGGACTTCCGGTTGAAAAAGTTAAGAACATCATGAAGACTGCAATGGATCCTATTTCGCTGGAAACCCCGATCAACGGAGAGGAAGATTCCCATCTTGGAGATTTTGTAGAAGACAAATCAGCTCTTCCGCCGGCTGAAACCGCTTTCAACCTTATATTAAAAGAACAGATCAATAAAGTGCTGGCAACCCTGACCGAAAGAGAGTCCCGAGTAATTAAATACAGATTTGGTCTCGAAGACGGTTGGCAAAGAACGTTAGAAGAAGTTGGGCAAAAATTTGGCGTAACACGCGAAAGAATAAGACAAATCGAAGCTAAAGCCCTTAGAAAACTAAGACACCCAAGCAGATCAAAAAAGCTCAAAGAATTTTATATGGAATAATGAAAAAGCCCTTAAAGGGCTTTTTTTTTGACGAAAAAAAATAAAATATTTTAAAAAAAACACTTGCATTATAAAAGCAGATATGATAATATAATTCCACTACGCGGGCCTATAGCTCAGTTGGTCAGAGCCTCCGGCTCATAACCGGATTGTCGCAGGTTCAAGTCCTGCTGGGCCCACTGCTCGTGAGTATTGTTTGTCTGCCCCCATCGTCTAGCGGTCTAGGACACAGCCCTTTCAAGGCTGCGACAAGGGTTCGAACCCCTTTGGGGGCGCTGACATAACATCGGTTGTTAGGCCACCCGATTAAAAGCAATACACAATCTGCCCCCATCGTCTAGTGGCCTAGGACACAGCCCTTTCAAGGCTGCGACAAGGGTTCGAATCCCTTTGGGGGCGCTGATTCCCATTTTTCTTAAATGGGAATTTTTGCATTTAGGCTATTGCTAATTTCACACATAAGTTGTACAATCAAAAATACATTTGATTTGAGGAGTTTACCGTGAGAAAAATATTAGCAGCCATTGTGGGAACCTTTTTTTGTTGTACACAGGTCTTTGCCTTTGATGTTTCACCGACACAAATAAACACCGGCAAGAAAAAAGCTCAAAAAGTAACTGTCAGCCCTGATTTTTTAAATAAATTATTTACCTCTAAGTCTATTATAGACAACGTAGAAATGGTTTCAGTAACAGACGACGGAGAACGACTTTCATCAATACGAGGGCAGCTATCGTCTCCTCTTTCAGGCGATCCCATAAAAGCGGCTACTTCCTACATAAGAGAACATTCCGACCTTTTTAATCTTCCTAAAAACAGACAAAACGATTGTTTATACCCCATCAAAAATATATCAAACGGAAAGGTCAATCATCTTTACTTTCAAATGATTATGGACGGAGTTCCCGTTAGGAACGCGACAATCGACATACACTTAAACCCCGACGGAGTTGTGACACTTGCGAATGGTTCTTTCCCCACAATTGAAGAAATCACGAACACTATTGAATTGAGCAAATACCAAGCAATAGGAATCGCGAAAAAAGTTGCGAAAATTAATAAACTTAGAGCGATCCCTGACGCAAAACTAAATATTGTTTCCACAGAAAATGGCAATGCAAAAATGGCTTATGTAGCACAATTGCCCGCCCAAGATCCGATCGGAGACTGGGAAGTAGTTGTTGATGCGCAAAACGGTTCTATTCTTTATTTAAATAATGAAATGAACTTTAAAACAGGCCTTGGCGCTGTGTATGTAACAAATCCTTTAAAATGTCAAATTACACAAGAACCATTACATCATTTAACTACGAACACTCTTACGGGCAAATGGGTCACAATCAAAAACGAAAAATCCCCCACTTCTGTCAGCGAAGAAGACAAGCACATTTACACACCCGAAAGCACTCATTTTGATGAAGTTGGAATGTATAATTACATCACAACAATTCATGACTTTTTCGCTTCATTAGGGCACAAAGGCATGGATAAATCAATCTTGAGCGTCGTGCATCACGGAACTAACTACGACAACGCTTTCTTTAGTGCCTGGGAAAACAAAATGTGTTTTGGTGACGGCAATAAATTTAACCCATTGGCAAGAGAAGCTAGCGTGGCATATCACGAATATTCTCATGCAATGCTCAACAGTATAACCTATTTGGCATACAGCGGAGAATCCGGTGCTATAAACGAAGGACAGGCTGACTATTTTGCTTGCAGTGTCACAAATGATCCGGCTCTTGGTGAATGGGTGTGTGCAAAAATGGGAAGACCTTATTTAAGACATTTGGTTAACGATCTTCATTACCCTGAAGATATTCAGGGCGAAGTACACGCTGACGGTAAAATCTGGGGAGCAGTATTATGGGATATCAGAAACGCAATCGGGAAAGCTGATTCGGATGTTTTAATTTATAAAAGTCTTTTTTATCTCAATGGCAGCAGACCCAAATTTATCGATGGCTATAATGCTCTTGTAACGGCAGATAATAATGAATTTAACGGCAAGCATTTAGAGCAGCTTCAGTCTGTTTTCGTAAAACGAGGAATTGTTGCAAAAAATTATAATGGTGCCGTATTGACTGCAAATGAAATTAAAACTATTAAGAAATTCAGAGAATCACACCTCGAATAAAAATTACTTAATATAGATTACAATGTAGAACTTAAAAATTAAAGTTGGAGCATTTCATGAGCTATTGTTTTTTTTGCGGTAAAGATTTACGTAGGGGCGGTGATTTTGTAAAAAATCAAGATGGAACTATACTTTGCAAAAGCTGCGTGTCTTCAGCCTCCGAAATTTTCACCAGAAAAGACGCGGCAGAACGAAGCGGTTATGCACAAAACGCAAACACTTCAGGAAAAGTAGATATACACAAAATCGTTAAAGATTTTTCTCCGAGGAAAATTTTTGATTCCCTATCGGAATATGTAATTGGACAGACGACTGCCAAGAAAGTGATTTCTCTTGCGGTTTATAATCACTATAAAATTCTTTCGATGATAAATGACAGTGATGTAGAGTTTGAAAAATCAAACATTCTTCTTCTCGGACCTACCGGCAGCGGAAAAACCCTTTTGGCGCGTACATTATCAAAAATACTAAAAGTCCCCTTTGCAATTGGCGACTGCACCGGCTTTACAGAAGCAGGCTATGTGGGCGATGATGTAGAAAACGTGTTGTTATCTCTTTTGATTGATGCAAATTATGAAGTTGAAGAAGCGCAAAAGGGGATTGTATATCTTGATGAAATAGATAAAAAAACCAAAACATCCAACAATGTTTCCATATCAAGAGATGTTTCCGGAGAAGGAGTTCAGCAATCTTTATTGAAACTCATTGAAGGTACTGTGGCAAATGTTCCCTTAGCCGGCGGCAGAAAAAATCCGACTTCACAGCAAGTTGTAAAGATGGATACTAAACATATTTTATTTATATGCGGCGGAGCATTTGTAGGACTTGAAAAAACTATAGAGAAAAGAGTCAGAAATGGCGCACAAATTGGCTTCAACCACGACCCGCAGCCTAAATCTAATGCCGACTACTCTCTTTTTCATGCCGTTGAAGCAGAAGATCTTATGGAATACGGGTTTATCCCCGAATTTATAGGCCGCTTACCCGTGAAGGTTGCTTTAAATGGACTTGGCAAGGAAGAATTCATGCGCATTTTGAGCGAGCCCAAAAATGCTATAGTAAGACAATATGCAAAATTGTGCGAAATGGACGGCTGTGAGTTAATTTTCAGACGGTCGGGACTGGAAAAAATTGTAAATATTGCTCTAGAAAAGAAGACAGGGGCAAGAGGTCTGAGGGCTGTTTTTGAAAGAATATTACGAAACGATATGTTTATGATAAGAGACAAAGGAAGCAAAAGCATAATTGTAACGGATGAATACGTTGAAAAACAGTTAGCACTGCAAGAACAAGATTTTGAAAAAGAAATGGCTGAAAACTTTAAAAAAGCAGAAGAAAAAGCTAACGCCGCTGAAACTGCCGCTTAAACCGTAAGTAAAAAGGCCGACTCTATTTGAGTCGGCCTTTTATTTTTTCGGAAGAATTATTTAACTAATGGCGCTACTGCTTTAACTTCTGCAGAAACTTCAGATTCGTATTTTTTGAAATTTTCATTAAATCTCTTAGCTAAATCATGTGCTTTTGCTTCAAATTTAGCCTTGTCTTCCCAGGTGTTTTTGGGAGTAAGAACTTCTGTAGGAACATTTGGACATTCGGAAGGAATTTCTACACCGAATATAGGGTCTTTTACAAAGGTTACATTATTGAGACTGCCATCTAACGCTGCGGTCAAAAGAGCTCGAGTATGTTTTATACTCATGCGCTTCCCTGTACCATTCCATCCGGTATTAACAAGCCATAACTTAGTTCCATGTTCTTTCATTCTGTCAGCAAGCATTTTAGCATAAACTGAAGGGTGACGAACCATGAACGGGGCACCAAAACATGCTGAGAATGTTGCCTGAGGTTCTGTGATCCCGGCTTCTGTTCCAGCTAATTTAGCGGTATAACCTGAAAGGAAGTGATACATTGCCTGGTCAGGAGAAAGTCGAGAAATAGGAGGCAAAACACCAAACGCATCTGCAGCAAGGAAAAATACGTTTTTGGGGTGATCACCTATGCCTTCTTGCAAGCAGTTATCAATATAACTGGTAGGATAAGTAACTCTAGTATTTTCAGTGATGGCATCTGAATCATAGTCAGGAACTCGTTTGTCATCAACGACAACGTTCTCAAGAATGGAACCAAATCTTATCGCATCATAAATCTGAGGTTCATTTTCTTTGCTAAGCTTAATACATTTTGCATAACATCCGCCCTCAAAATTGAAAATACCGTTTTCGTCCCAACCATGTTCGTCATCACCAATCAATCTTCGATCAGGGTCGGCAGAGAGAGTGGTTTTCCCGGTTCCGGAAAGTCCGAAAAACAGTGCAGACTCACCTTCTTTACTAACGTTTGCAGAGCAATGCATTGTAAACACATTATTAGGCGGTAAAATATAGTTCATTACAGAGAAAATGCTCTTCTTAATTTCTCCGCCATAGTGAGAACCACAAATAAGAACAATCTTTTCTTCAAAATTCATTAAAACAAAGACTTCAGAATTTAAGCCGTAATCTTTATAATTAGCAACAGGCATCCCAGGCACAGCAATGACAGTGAACCCCGGAGTTTCTTTTAGTAATTCGGATTTGGTATCAACGAACAAAGTTGTTGAAAACAATGCTTGCCATGCTTTATCGCCAACAACTCTGACTTGCAAATTATGAGTTTCGGAAGCTCCTGCAAATCCGTCAAAAACAAATATATCTTTGTTATTCAAATACTCTTTTGCAAGGTTTAAAAGCTTTGTCCAATTTTCTTTCGCAAACGGCCTGTTAACGTCTCCCCACCAAACATCTTCAGTTCCAGGGGTTTTAACAACAAACCTATCATTAGGCGATCTGCCAAATCGCTTACCGTTATTCCCTGCAATCAGCAAAGCTCCATTAGAAGCTAATTTGCCTTCTTTTCTCAAAATTGCTTCTTCAACCAATTCAGCAGGACTTAAATTATAAAAAACATTCTTTGGGGTTATTCCAAGATAATCGACACAATTTTTCATAGACACTCCTTAATTTAGGTCAGTCATTATTTTCGACACAAACTAATACTTTCTTAACAAAAACTAAAATATAGTATTTTATATATCAAACCTTGTCAAGATGTGAAATTAAACAAAGCGTTGCTCATGCGTAATTATTATGATAGATTGTATATATGTGGAATAAGTTGCATTAACAAGGGGCGGGTCGTGACCAAAAGCTATTTTTCAGAAACCAACTTTTTCAACGAAAACAAATCTGTAAAACCGGATGCCTCCGGGCATAGACAAAGAATTTTTAAAAGATTTGACGAGTCCAATTTTGACAGTTTTTCCGACCATGAAGTACTTGAAATGATACTGTTTTATTCCTTTTCACGGTGTGATACTAAGCCATTTGCAAAAGCTTTAATTGCAGAATTCGGCTCATTAGAGGGCGTTCTTACAGCTCCGGTCAGTAAGTTGCGTAAGGTAAATGGTATCGGCGGATCTACAGCAAGACTTATAAAAGCCTTCTATCAACTTAGTATTTTAATAAACAAAAGAAACGCCTTAACAAGTGTAATCTCAATTTCAAACAAGTCAGATTTAATCAAATATTTAAAAAGCTCAATGGCATATTTACCGATAGAACAAGTCAGAGTTTTGTTCTTGGATGCAAAAAACAAGATTATCAAAGATGAAGTAATGGGCGAAGGTACAGAAACTCAGTCCGCGGTTTTTCCCAGAAAGATAATGCAAAAATCTCTTGAATATCACGCGGTTGCAATCATAATGGTACACAATCACCCCAGCGGAGACATCAGACCCTCTAACGCCGACATCTCAATAACAGAACAAATCAAAAACGCCGCTAAGACACTAAATATTGCTCTGTTTGACCACCTAATTATCGGCAAAAAAGAGGACTGTTATTTTAGTTTCCGTGAAAATAGTTTACTATCTGATTTTTAAATAAACTATTCTTCGTTTTTTATAAATCCGTCGGGTTTGTCGCTGGTAAGTAAGTCTCTGATTTTTCCGTATAAAACTTCAAGAGCAACCCTATTGCTCGCCCCTTGAGGGATTATCAAATCAGCTAAGTATCGGGAAGGTTGCACCATATTAATTGCAGCATCTCGAACAGTATTTTCATATTGAGTAATTATACTCTGCACAGTTCTTCCTCGATCAACGTGATCTCTTTTAATTCTTCTGATGATTGCTTTATCCAATGGAACATCAATATAAATTCTGAGGTCGAATATTGGCATTAATTCAGCGATATTAAAAAGCAACAACCCTTCAACAATAAGAATGGGATGCGGTTTAACTTCAACAGTTTCAAGTTTCCTGTCAGAAACTGTAAAATCATAAATAGGCCGTTGTATTGAAGCCCCTGAACGCAACCCATTTATATGACTGATAAGCAAATCAGTCTGAAGAGCGTCGGGATGGTCATAATTTCTTATAACCGGCTTATCCTTTTTAGCGTAATAATACATGTCGTGTTCCAGAACGCATATTTTCCCGGGAAACCTCTCGAGAACCGCTCTTGAGACACTGCTTTTTCCTGAACCTGATAATCCGCAAATTCCTATAATATACATAATGGCAAATTTTAGCACAAAAACCAAATAAAAGAAACAAAAAACGGCATCGAAATGCCGTTTTTTTTCCAATTAGATAATAAAGTATTAAAGAAGAGAATTAAGAGTTTCGCTAATTTTTTCAGCAGAGAGACCGAACGATGACAACAACTCGTCAGGTGTACCTGATCTGGGAACCGAATCAACAGCAAAGTGCTTGAAGGAAGTAATGGCACCCGCAAGATTTCGAGCTGTTTCAGCACCTATCCCTCCATTTGGCGAGTGCTCTTCAAAAACAACTATTTTGCCGCCGCTTGCTTTTACAAGCTCTGTAAGTCGATCCTTCGGGAAAGGCTTCACACAATAGAGATCTACGACCTGTATTTTATCTGCGGCCGCCACATTTTTGAGAGCTTTAAGAACTTCGTGCACTATAACACCGGCAGTGACTATTGTAATGGCCGGAGAAGAAGATTCTTTTACAACCTTAAGATCACCTAACGGGAATTCCTCGTTTGAATTATAAATCACTTCAGATGCCGGTCTTGAAAGTCTGACATAACCGGGTCCGTTATGTTTTGCCAATGTAACAATGCAGTTATAGGCTGAAACAGCATCAGAAGGATAAAGCACTGCGCCATTAGGCAAGGTAGCAAATGAAGCGAGATCTTCAAGAGCCATTTGCGAGGCGCCGTCTTCACCGATTGAAATACCGGCGTGAGTACCGATAAATTTCACCCCTAATCCGGATAATGCCGCCATTCTGATTTGATCAAAAGCTCTGGCTAAGAATGCGCCAAATGTAACTGCAAAAGGAATTAGTCCGCGACTTGCCAAACCGGCAGAAACGCCCGCCATATTTTGCTCAGCTATAAAGCATTCAACAAATCTTTCAGGATACTGTTCACCAAATTTCTGAGAATATGTTGAGTTTTGTGTGTCGCCATCTATAACCCATACCCTGCTGTCTGATTTACCTAAGTTCAATAAAGCAGGTGCTACTGCTTGCCTTGTCGCAACCTTTTCTCCTTTTTTGTATGGAGCAGGCTCAACATTATTAATCGGGCCGGTAATCTTTTTAAAACTTACAGACTCAGGTTTTGCAATTACAGGAGCAGGCGGAGCCTGCATAATATGTTTACTTACCTCTTGAACAGCTTCTTCCAGACCTTGACCCGGCATTATGGGTTTTCCGTGCCAGTTATCTTTATCTGCAATCTGAGGCAGTCCGCCACCTTTTAACGTTTTTGCAATTACACAAACAGGTTTTCCGTTAACTTTAACAGCTCTTTCAAGAGCCTCAAGAACTTGATTCAAATCATGACCATCGTCGACAACTATTGCTTCCCAACCAAAAGCTTTAGCTTTTCTTGCGTAAACTTGAATATCATGGCCGTGCATGGTTTCACGACTCTGACCAAGACGATTAACGTCAATAATAGCAATCAAATTGTCCAGATTAAGGTTAGCTGCCAACGAAAAAGCTTCCCAAACTGAACCTTCTGCGGCTTCGCCATCTCCCATGAGGACAAAAGTGCGCGAACTATTTTTCACAACCTTTTTTTGTTGCACAGCTATTCCGACCCCAACGGCCAAACCCTGCCCAAGAGATCCTGTGGCAATATCGACAAAAGGCAAAGAGGGCATCGGATGACCTTCTATTCTCGACCCCATTTTTCTTAAAGTAAAAAGTTCTTTTTCTTCAAGATAACCCGCTTCTGACCATGCAGCATAAAGAGCGGGTGCAGCATGTCCTTTAGACAAAATAAAACGGTCATTTAAATCTGACGCAGGGTTTTTTGGATCATAGCGCATAACTTTAAAAAACAAGGCAGAAAGTATATCAGCGCAAGAGCAACAAGAGGTAGGATGTCCTGATCCGGCTTCAGCAGTCGTCTGCAAAGACAGTAATCTTATTTTCGCAGCGCGGTGTTCAAGTTCTTTAATGAGAGATTTATCGTACGACATTGTGTCCTCCGAGAGTGTAATCTTTAAAACTTAATACAATAGGTTTAAACAAATATCGCCTAGTAGTCAACCTTTTTTTATTAAGCTCAGATCGACTCGGTTCCCGCAACATCAATACTTTCACTCTCAGGTGCTTTTAGCTTTTTGTCGGCCGAAGTGCTTTTAGCTTTGCTCTGCTTTCTAGAGACACTGTAGGGGGTAATTTTATATAATATGTTTTTAAATTCTTCAGGACAAATAATAAGTTCGGGAGCTCTGGGAACAACGCTATAAACAATTAAAACAGAGCTCCAAAAAAGAATATTGCGCTCAAGGGCTACCGGATCAGCACCAAAGTCTGAGAACCAAGAATACAAAGCATTCAACCATAGCACGGGAATTAACATCCGCAAAAATATAGCAAACGCCACAGAGGGTAATACGGCAAACAAGGGTGTTTTTTCCGGATACACCATCGGAGTGTATGAATCAATGGTTCTAAGAGGGAAGACATAGTAAACTCTGCTCCAAAATGCAAAAGAGGAAAAATTTTTCTGAACAGATTCAAGATTTTCACGAAAATCATCCTCATAGTTTTCTTTTTTATATGACTTATAAGACAACCCCATAGAAAAATAAGTAACAAAAAACTGACAAATAAAAGAGAGTAAAAATGCAATGGTAGTATCATAAGCCACTAATATAAATGCATAAATCAAAATTGAAGGTATACCGACAATTGCGGCCGCAAAAATTAGAAACACACATATAGCCAAGCCCCAGAGAGGAAAATAATTGAAAGCTACAGAAATAGCCGCAACAGCACTTTTAAAATTTTCTTGACTAAAAAAACCGCGGGTCCCGTTTCCAAAATAATAAAGAAAACTTACAAACAGGAAAAACCCGATAAAGAAAGAAAGCCATCTTATTTTAATTTGTTTTTTATACTGCCACATAGGTTAGATATATTTAAAATTAGCATAAACTCAAGCGATTTAATCTAAAATTGATAAAAAGTAAAGTGTTGTTAATATTAAAGTTTTATGCTATTGTCATGGTATATTTAGAAAAAACAGGAGTTTGATGATCAAATATGTCAGAAGAATTCTCCCTTACTCATCAACTTGATGGTCAGGTTTTAATCATCAGAACGAACGGCTATCTCAACGACCTTGGCGCAGAACAAGTCGATGAGGTGTGTTCAGAACATCTAGAAAAATCAATTAACAAAATCGTAATCAACCTTGAAAAGTCGCCCCTTATAAACAGCATCGGCATTTCAATTTTGATAGGTGTTATTGAAGCAATTGAAGAAGCTGAAGGTGCTTTGGCATTTACCAATTTAACACCGACAAACAGAAAGACCTTCGAAATGATGGGACTCTTACAATTTGCAGAGCCCTTTGACAAGGAAGAGGAAGCCGTATTAAAATATAAAGGTTAATAGTAATGTCTGATTTGCCTATGCAAAAACCTGATTTTGAAGAAAAAATACAGCAACAGGTTTTACGTTATGAGTATGTTTTAGAAGCCCTTAGCGACATAGGTGACGAATTATGTCGAGTGAGCAGTTTTGATGCACAGCTAAAGTCTTTATTACACCTTTTGCTTGGCACCCTTGGCATCAGAAAAGGCGGCATTTTTCTTTTTGACGAGCAAACGCAAAAACTTAATCTGCAATGCTCTTGGAAGCTTGTACACAAAACTTTTGAACATGAGATGACAAAACAACAGGCTGATTCGCTTAGTAATGATTCGGCAGAAATAACTTATCGCGTAAAAGGTTTCCCTCATCTTACTCCACTTTTTGAAGCTTTTGAGACTGATAACCTAGACTGTGTTTCTGTTTTAAAAGTTCGCGAGCGATTTATCGGTCTTTTAATTGTTGGTCATAAATTGAAAGAAATTGCATTAACCGAAAAAGAGGTCAGTTTTTTAAAAACTTTATCAAGAAACATATCTGTAGCAATAAATAATTATTTGATGCTGAATGACCTCAGATCTGCCAATGCTCAACTTGATGAAAAAATGCGAGAAGTAAGTATCTTATACCAAGCCTCACAAATGATCTCATCAGAACTACAAATTAAAGCTCTGATGAATATGGCAATGAGTGCTATTTCAGGCATAACAACTATTGAACGCGGAACCGCTTGGCTATATGACGAAGAACACAAAACCTTTAATCTAACGGCTCAAATTGGAACATTAGAAGAAACTCCGGCTATTGTTGAATTAGATTCATCATCAATTTTTCAACTTGCTCATGAAAAAAAAGATTCTTTTGAAATCACAGAAGAATCTAAAGCCTCTTTTGTTTTAAGTGAAATCGACAGCAATATATTTGGACAAAATTTTGTTGTCGTTCCTATTGTGAACCAGGGCGAAATTCTTGGTTTGGTACATTTATGCGCTGCTGCGGAGGCGAATGGTTTCACTGCACGCGACATCAGATTAATTAAAGTATTTGCTATTCAATTAGGCGCTGCCGTAAAAAAGGCTCAATTATATGAACAAGCAATTACTGACGGAATGACAAAGCTGTATTTGCACAGATATTTTAAACAAAGATTACTCGACGAAATAAAGAGAGCTACCAGATTTAAAAGGAATCTGGCGCTTATAATGGTTGACATTGATCATTTTAAACTTCTAAACGACAATTATGGTCATCAAACCGGTGATGAGGTTTTAAAAAGAGTTGCCGGAATATTAAGAAAAGCAGTCAGAACGCATGATTTACCGGTCAGATATGGCGGAGAAGAATTTGCTTTGGTTTTACCTGAAACAGACATGGTCGGAGCAGTAGCCGTTGCCGAAAGAATCAGGAAAACAATAGAAAAAGAAGTTATAGAATACGGCGGAGCTGTAATACAAAAAACAGCAAGCTTTGGTGTCTCTGTTTTTCCGGATTGTGCAGGAGACATGGATTCTCTTATCAAAGCAGCGGACGTTGCATTATATTGGTCAAAAGAACATGGCAGAAACCAAGTCACAGCCGCTCCAAGTGTGGCTTCAAGAGAAACCCAGTAAGTTAATAATGTATTAACCGAATATCTTACTGATTTTTTTTATTAAATTTCACAGATACGGCAGTAATGTCATCATGTTGTCTTGCGAGCTTTGAAAATTCTTGAAGTTTTGAAAGCAAATCTGCTGTCGGGTTATTACCTTTATATGAAACTAAAAATTTCTTTAATTTTTTTTCGCCGAATTCCTCTTCACTTACGTTTCTCGCTTCAGTAACTCCATCTGTGTACATCCAGAGGATATCACCGTCATTCAAATTGAAACTAATTGTTTGATATTCAAAACCTTCAACAATCCCAAGAGGCAACCCTTTTGAATTTTTTGCATGTATTGCATTGCCATTCATAGGAACGACAAAAGCCGGGTTATGTCCGGCACTTGACAATTCTACCTGCCCGGTAATTGAATCGATTATGGCATACATTGCAGTAATAAAGCGATCATTTGTGATATTTTTGGCAATAATATTATTTGCACGAAACAAAACTTCAGCAGCAGACATCTTAGCCAGATCCATGGTTGATAAAGTTGTTTTAAATACTGTCATAATTATTGCTGCGGGGACGTTTTTTCCTGAAGCATCAGCAATAACAACTCTAATTTTGCCGTCTTTTAAATCAAAAAAGTCATAATAATCTCCCCCAACCTCAGCCGCCGGTTGGTTTATTTTGCTTATTTCTAAGCCATCAATATTAGGCACTCTTCTTGGAAGCAGGTTTTCTTGGATTTCTCTTGCCATATTCAGTTGATCATCAAGCATTTTTTTCTGATCATGTTCTAACAACAATGCGTCAGTTTCTATAATAGAAGCTATTTGGCTAGCAATTATTTGAATAAAAAATATTTCTTGCCAAGAAAGCTTAACATTTTCCCCCATGAAGTAGACAAAAAGGAGTCCTCTTGCATTTTGAACAATACTGGGATCTTTTTCAGGAACTTTTAGCTTTTCAGTCAGCAAACTTCCTTTTAGACCAGACTCATAAAGCTTTTCACCTTTTTCGAGGGAAACATTTGCATTATCATGAAAATTTTTTGGTATTGGTAATAAAGGATAACTCTCAATAAAGAATTCAGGCCCGGATTCTGTTCCAAGCCTAATATCATTAAACTGTTCAAAATAATAACCCGTCAGGCCCTTGTTTAAAGGCATAAGCTCAGGTTCTGAATTATCGGGGTCGTCAGGATTATATCCGGTAGATTTAAAATACGAAAGTGATTCTTCACTATTTTTGAAGTTTTCGCTATATTCAGGATTACCAATCCTCATAAAGTATTTTTTTTCTGTTTCAGGCTCTTCATAAATAACCATAGCCTTGGCCAAATCAATTTTTGGACAATGCTCAATCAATTGCTGCAGCACCAACGTTATAGCATTTTCAATACGCTCAAACGGATAATCATAACGATCTTCAATTTCATGCAAGTCTCTGTATATACTGGTAAGACTATGTATTGACTCAAGGTATCTCCTATTAATTTCACCTTGAACATTGAGTCTCCTTACCATTGAGTTGAAAGCTAAACTTAACTCATCAATTTCAGAAATACCCGACTGCTCAAGAGTTAAAGAATTTTTACCAAGTTGGAATTCGCTGACACCGTGGTTTAATTTTTCAAGAGGGCGGCTCACAGAACGAGGAAACTCGTACACAAGATATATGCTAACCGCCAAGATTAAGCCAAGAAAAGAAAGCATTACATGGTAATTGTCAGAGGCTCTGTTAATAAGCTGATCAGAGACTGCGAAGATTTTTCTCCAGAAAAATTCAGACCTGGCATGAGCCAAAGAGACAGCATTTTGTCTCACCGAAGTTGCGTCTGTAAGTGTTTTATTTATTTGATCTTCAGTTTCAATAAAATCAAGCTCAGGCACCTCAATAACGTTCCTAAGTTTTATAAAAGCGTCATAAAAGCTCTTAATTTTAATTTCAATTTGTGTTAAAACCCTTTTATGAATTGGCAAGCGGCTTTGAGAAATAACTTTTGAAACCAAGGAAAGTATTGCTCTTAAGCGCCGTTCAACTCTATTTGCTGACAAAGTTGTTTTATTATCGTCTTTCTTTTTATCAGTATCTTCTGAATGTTCTGAATTTTTTTTAATAGAAAGATAGACGGACATTTCCGAATCAGCAACAATCAAATCCTTTTCAATACGAGAAATATTATCCATCAAGCTTGAGGTGCCAACTAAAGATTCTTTAAAATCGGCTGAAGAAAATGTCTCGCGCCAACTTTGCATCATGCTTTTAAATTGTTCTAAAAGATCTAAAATTTCTGTTTTCGCATTTTCAGTTGCAATTTCACGTTTCTCAGAAAATTTACTTTGAAGACGATTTCTTTTGTTAACAAGAAGTTCAAGCGCTTTTATTTGGCTCATATACCCCATACACTTATACTTTATTTCAGTGTATGCCGGCAAATCATCTGTAAGAACTATAAGTTCACCGATACTAAGCAAATATCCTTCGAGATTCTCGGATATTTCATTATAAGAAATATTCTTATCAATCCCAAACTTTACATGATCTTTTATAGATTCACCAACCCTAGACCAGTACTCCGCAAACCGCTCGTATTGTCTTGCTATTTTAAAATTAATAGGCAGGTCTCTTACTAAAAAGCCCTCAATATCGTTATAGCTTTTATTTGTCAAGAATATAAAAACTACAACTACAACAAGAACTGCCAGCATGCCTCTTGCTATTTTCTGCTGTAATCGCATTAAATCTCCGTAAAACTAAACATTAAATCTAAATTCAACCATGTCACCATCTGACATTAAATATTCTTTTCCTTCAAGCCTCGCTAATCCTGCGGCTTTTACATTTGCCACGCTCCCCTTTTCTTTAAAAGCAACAAAAGGTATCACTTCTGCTCTTATAAATCCACGCTCTATGTCAGAATGAATTTTTCCTGCAGCCCTTTGTGCTTTTGTTCCTGCCTGTATCGGCCAAGCACGAACTTCATCAGGTCCATATGTTAAAAAACTTATATAATTTAACAGACGATATGCTTCAGAAATTAATCGATTTCGCCCTGATTCAGTTATACCAAATTCTTCTAAGAAAACAGCTTCTTCTTCGGGTGACAGTGAAGAAATTTCCATTTCTGTGGCAGCAGAAATCAATATTGGAGTCCAGCCTCTTTCTGTGCAAGCATTCTTAAACGAAATAACTTTTTCATCTTTTTCGTTTTTAAATTGTTCGTCAGAACAATTACCGACAAGAAGCAAGGGTTTTTGAGTTAAAAATCTATAACCCTTCAACGAATGAAGCTGTTCTTCATTTAAATCGAGAGCTGAAATAAATTTATTGTCTTCAAGATTTTTCTTTAAAGTCTCCATAAGTTCAAGCTCTTTTATTTGTTCGGACTTTTTTACAGATTTCATTTCTTTTTGAAGTCGTTCAATTTTATTAATAACCATCTCAAGGTCGCTAAATATAAACTCAAGAGAAATTTCATCAAGGTCTGCCGCAGGGTCAATTTTATTATGAATGTGAGGAACAGTATTGCTTTCAAAAAGTCTTACCACAAGCATTATTGCTTCACATATCCTTATGTTTCCAAGTGTTTTACTTGCGGACTTATTGTCTTCACTGCTTATACCGGGAATATCCGTAAACTCAACCGTAGCGTATGTTACTTTTTTGGGTTTATATATTGAAGCCAAATAGTCAATACGATCGTCGGGAACTTTGACCACGCCGTTATTTATTTCATCCGACTGCACCAAATAATCTCGAGTCTGAGCTTGAGCCCTTGTAGCCATATTAAAAATGCTTGTTTTGCCTGACATTGGCAAACCTGCTAAACCAATTTTCATTTGTATCTCCAATTTAATAAATTGTTGCGTATTCTACCATACTATCGTTTAAGTAGCTATTCTATTAAATTCGTTTAATTTTTTTCAGTTACTAGATACATGGCGAAAGCGCCCAAAAACATCGAAATTCCATTCAATAAAATTGCATACCAAAGACACTTATACTCATCCTCATATTTTTTGATAGGAGTTAATGCAAAAAGTATTTGTTCAGGAATTTCCTTCAAAGGCGAAGCAAGAATCATGTAGTTTTCACCGCCGATTTGGGTAATGAGCTGTTGTCTGGAATCATTCTGCAAAATTTTAAGTTTCAAATCTTTTGGGAATCTGTACTTACTATATTCAATCGGATAAGGCATGGCAGAATCTTCTTTGCTTAGCATAATAAAATCTACTTCGTTATTCATTAAACCTTTTTTTAATGTAAATTGAATTTTCTGTTGTAAATAATCATCAGAGAAGCCTGCTGTTCTTGTCCAAATTATCGCTAATAAAGGATCTCTCGTCTTCTTATCTCCTATAAATGTTGAAAAAACGTAATATCTCTTATTTGTAAGCCAAAACTCACTGATTTTTTGAAATTTTTCAAAGGGCTTTAACAGATCTTTTCCTTCTTCTAATCCCTCTGTATAAGCTTTTGTCATATTTTGAACAAGAGCATGTTGAATTTTTGATGCAAAACTCAATTCTGAATCTAATTGCTCGGAATAAATTTTCATGGCAGCAGGCTTTAAAAATTGCTTAACAATATCACCGCTGCCTTTTGAGGGAAATGAATATTTTAATCCACCCGACTTATCAAAAACATAAAGCCTATCCAGGAATTTTTGTTTTTTTAATTGCTCTGACAAATCGGCAATTTCTTTCGTATTAAGCTCAAACAAGTCGTTTGAAAGACCCAATTTTAAATATTTTTTTTCTAATGCAAGAACAGCAATTTTGTAGCCATCATCAACTTCATCAATAGAATCTGATAAATTTTCAACAATTTGTTTCATCCGGCTATCTTTATCTAGCTCTAGATATGAGAAACCAAATAACAAGAATAATAAAACAGGAAAAGTAAATAGCAAAACCGTATATTCAGACATCTCGACCTTAATCTCCTTAAATAGTAAGCCTTTAAGAAAAAAGATCGAAATAGTCAATAGAATAATCTGAAAAAAAAGCTTAAACTCATAAATATCCTTCTCATCTTTTAATGCAATACAATATATAAGTTTGTCATCATCCAAAAAGCCGGCATTAATCATGTAATTATTAGTTACGGCCTTTGATATTCCGGATTCAGCCATTTTTCCTACAGAGTTTCTAATATTTTTTAAATTTAAATTTATGTTCTTTTTTATAGTTTTTGGATAAGAGGAGGCTAAGTCAGTTAGATTAATTATTCCCCATTGCTTATTAGATGGCGCAATCAGATTTTGTTTATCTAACACAAGGCGCATCGAAAAATTCAAAGGGATATCTTTTTCTTCACACCAAGCAAGCATGCCTCCCAAAAAAGTCTTTTCAGAATCGCTTGAATAAAAAGTATTCCAATAAAAATACCCGGGTTTTCCCTTAATATTTGCTTGAATAAGCTCCGACTTACGCAATAAAAAGTCAACCGGATTAATTGAACCCAAAAAGGCAGAAAAATAAGCCTTATTTTTAACAATTTGCGTTGAATTACTATTTGTCTCAGATTCGACCAGAGAGCTAAATATCTTATGAGTAACAGTTTTCAAACTTTCATCTTTTTCTGCCAATGTAACAGGGTTGGCTTTTGCGTCAAAAAAACGAAACTTAAAAAAACTTAAGCCAATTTTATTGAGTTCTTCAAGTCTTGTTCCCAGATTCTTAGAATTAACCGGTTCTTCTTGTAACATGCCATAAGAAAAATTCAATTGTTTCTGGAGAAAAACAAGTTCATTGCCTTCATGCTTGATTTTTATCATATCTTGCTTCGTTTGCCTAAAAAAATCTGAAACTAATTTATTCGTTGCGTTTTTCACAAAATATGAGGTCATAAAAAATGAAGACAAAATAGGAATAATTACACAAAAAATTGTAATTAGAATTTGAATATTTAATCTAGTTCTGTTATTAAGCATACTTGTATGATATCATGATATTAGAGTATGGAAATATTTATATTTACAAACCGGGGAAACATATGACTAAAGGATTTAATTCTTTATTTTTATCAGTATTATTAATAATGAGTGTAGCCATTGTCTTTTCAATGCCTATTGATCCTAATGCCGCAAAACACTTTTCAAAAGCAGAAAACTCTTTTAAGAATAAAGATTTGAAATCTGCTGAAAACTCTTTACTTGAAGCTCTTAAGTTAGAACCGGACAACGCTGTTTACAGATACATATTAGGGCAAGTGCAATATATGCAAAATAACTTATTAGAGGCTAAAAACAATCTTGAAATAGTATCAAGGTCTCGCATTTCTCAAGATAAGGGTGAAGAATATAATTCAAAATTGAAAAATTATAAAAAAAAGATTAGAGATTTACAATCTAGAATGTCCACAGAGGGAGAAAATAAGTTCAAAGTCTACGAAAAAAATAAAGCCAGTCCACAAAAACTTAAACTTGCCGTAACTCTTTATCAAGCATTCCGCCTTAACCCCGGGCTTAGATATAAAAATTTCAAATTACTTGAAGAAATTACGAGTATATATGAGTCAGCGCTTCAAAAGTCCTTTGAAGGAACCGACTGGCAAAAAGAGCCCATGCTCCAGTTGGCATTTATATATGAAATATCAAACAAGAAGGATAAAGCGGCAGAAGTTTACATGAGGGCCTTAGACTATGTTGAAGACTCAAACGAAGAATTTATCATTACTCATAAATTCGATTATCTTAACCGATCAAACAAAGAAAAACTATTAGATACAATTGAAGCCGGAGATTTCACAAGACAAGACTTTGAAGACCTTATGGGCAGCAATGCCCAAGAAATCAGTGAAAGCGACAGGAAAAAGATAGACGACATGTTAGAAGATGCAAGTAGCAAGCTACAAAATGCCGGAACTGACGAAGAACGAGAAAGAGTATTAGAAGATATAAAAGCTCAGATACTTGAAAAACAGAAAAAAGGTGAATTCCAATTAAATGACAAGCTAAAGAAAAAGCTAGAAGCAGAAGGCAAAACTATGGAAGACTATCTTAAAGAACAGGGACTGTAATTTATGCAGACAAAAACGCTTTTGCTTTTTCATGGAACCTCCGGAAATGAACCCCTTGAAAAAATGTCAGTTTTTGAAAATAATATTCGTAACTTTTCAAAAGAAGACAATGATTTAACTATTTGTTATTTAAAAAGCCAGGCTCCATTACTGCAAACAGCTCTCGAACGAGCAGCACAAAAAGGCATATCTACCATTAGAGTATTTCCGATGTTTCTTCTTCCCGGTACTCACATAAATTCAGATATTCCTGCAATTATAGATAATTTCAATAAAAATTACACGCAAGTCAATGTAATTCTTGAGAAGTGCTTAACGCAAGATTTATATTTTGCGAAATACGTTTCAGACAGAGTCAAATGATCAAATGAAAAAATCAAGTTTCTATAAACTTATAGCTACATTCCTTTTAGTTATTTCTATTCTTTGTTTTTATCTTGGCTATTCACAAATTAAATCACCTATTCTCTTGGCATTAGCGTTTCATGATGTTTCTGATGATGAGAAAGATTTTTTTTCAATAAAGCAAGACAAATTATTTTCAATAATAAAAAAACTACAGAAGCATGATTATAAAGCAATTACCCCACAACAGTTTGAATCTGAATTATTATTGGGTTCAAATCAGAGAGAAGGGAGAAAATTCATTATCACTTTTGATGACGGAAGATCAGAAAGCGCAAACGCCATCAGAACTCTTAAAACTGAATTTGGCATTTCTTCGGCTCTTTTTATCGTCTTAGATTTAATAGGAAAACCTGACTACATGGATCTTTCAACAATCATCGACTTAAAAGAGAATTATGATTGCTTTATAGGACTCCACGGACAAAGACATGTTGAAGTTACAAAAATCTTAGAAGAAAAAACCGATTTAACAAAAGAACTTAAAACCGCCCGTGAAATATTAGGAAAATTAGTTAACCAAGAAATTACTTGGTTTTCTTATCCTTACGGTGAAACTAACGATGAAGCCAAAAAATCGTTAAAAGAGTCAGGATTGCACATTGCATTTAATGTTCTTGGCGGAAACATTAAAGAGAATGATGATCTTTTATTTATTAACAGAATTATGTACATTAAAAATGCAAAAGAAAAAGGAATGCCTGACCCAGAATCATGGGCCCCTCCCTACACTGTTAGCAATGGCACTTTAACAGTAACCTTATCGCTTTTAGTCGGTTTTTTGAGCATAAATTGGTTTTTAAACGCAAAAAAAGCAAAAATTTATGAAATGAAAAAAAAGCAGAACAATCTGTAAGCCGGGTTCTGTACTCATTTCTGAGCGTCAATCATCTATCTTGGATCAAAGTTACCTTTGACCTCCAGCGACCTACCCGAGGTATAGCGACGCGGGCCACTTCATCCCTCTGTTTGGTCTTGCTCCGAGTGGGGTTTACCGAAGAACGCCGTCACCGGCGTCTTAGTGTGCTTTTACCACACTTTTTCACCCTTACCTGGCCGAAGCCATAGGCGGTTTACTTTCTGTTGCACTTTCCGTCCTTAGGAAATTTCTTTCTTAAGGCCTGGACGTTATCCAGCACCCTGCCCTGTGGAGCCCGGACTTTCCTCATCTAGTTATAGACGCGATTGACCGATTGTTCTGCAGTTTTCACTCAATTCTCACATTGCGTCTTGCTCCTGTAATCCGCATCAGTAAGCCCGTTTTACCCGAAGGATAAATAGGCTCTTTTTTGCGTCTGGAAAAGCCGCATCGTTCGCAAGAATATATTTTTCTTTGTAAACCAAGAGTTTTATTTCCCGGTTCTTTAAGAACTTCAGAAGATACCTTTAAAGAGGAATTACACCTCGGGCATCTCTCAACAAAAAATATAATATAAAACAAGAATAAGCCAATTAAAATAGTCAACAACACTTCTTTTGAAGCCCATAAAAACTTCTGTAAATCAAAGACTTGGGGTCCATCTATTGAGACGGCAGCCCCTTCTCTCTTTAATTCATCCAGAAGCATCCTTCTTATGGCAACAACTCCCTCCAGAAATCCGGCTCCATCTTTGTTATTGAGATTGTTAGGCAGAATAACTTGATTGAGGATTTTTTCACCCATTTCTTTTGTAATCAGATATTTTAAGCCAATTCCAACACGCAGATGAACTTTTCCTTGTACAGCCCCTTCAGGCAAAAGAGCAAACAACAATATTCCCCTTTTGTCCAAGTTTATATTTCTGATCCATTCAGAAAAGAACGTATCAACAATTGCTTGAGAATTATTCAAATTTTTGACTCTAAGAGTTTTGACTAAGACTCTTATGTTGGTTACGGTTTCAATTTCAATACAATCAGAGGCGATAGCTGTAGCAGTTTCAGGTAATAAAAGGCCCGCAGAATCGTCAACATATTTTATTATTTGAGAGACAGTATTTACTATAGGTTGTGAAGGAGAGGCCAGAGGCAGCTGCCCACAAACACAAGAAAGTGAAAACATTGTAAAAATTACAATATTAAAAAAAATCAATATTTCCCTTTTTTTTATTTTCATATTTATTCGCGAGTTCCGGTCCAGTATATAAAAACTCCGCAGTTGGGACAAAGCTCACCTTCATCATGAGATTTAAGCAAATTTTGAAAGCCGGCAGAGAAACCCATTCCACATTTTGGGCAAGCCAATATATCTACGCCGAAAATAATTTCACCGTTTTTTTTGCGCCTGAGTTCTTCATATTTTTCGAGTAAAGGTGCATCAACATTTAGGGATTCTTGAGCCCTTTGTGTTTTTAATAAGTCAACTTCTTCGGCCAAGCCTTTAATTTCGTCTTGAATTCTTTGTTTTACAAGCAAAAGATGCTCATTTCTTCCGATAGCGATTTTTTCATTTTTATCAAGGTCGGCCGTTAATAATTCTAATTTTTCCATGTCTTGAATAATTTTTGTTTCTAGCTCGTCAACTTGTTTTTTTAGAATATCGGATTCTCTTTGAAGAGCCTCGTATACAGATGGAAGCACTCCGGCATTTTTCATTTTGAGTTCGATTGTTGTTAATTTATCTGTGTTTACATTTAAATCAGACTCGAACTGTCTTTTTCTAACCTGAATTTTCTTCAGCAAAGCATTCTTCTTTTCATTTAGCTTTGCCTCTTCTTGAATATCGCTTTGCATTCGAGCAAACTTTTGTTTCTTTTCCTCAATCTGCGCTCTCACAGAATCTATTTTCAAATCAAGATCTTGAAGCGGAATAAGTATCTTGCAAGCTATCACGGTTTGCCCCTTTTTTTTATAAACTGCGGTTCAAAATAACAAATCAAATCATCAGTGTCAAGTATCGGTAATCTTTGCAAAAGCATAAAGCAAATTGATTAAAAATTGAACATTTAATATGGCATGAGAAATGCTTAAAATATAGTTGGCAAATTTCATACATATTTTTTAAAGAAAGGATTATAATATGATGCATATAAGTATTATTGTTTTTTTTCAGCAATGGTTGTTTGAATTACAAGGCAGCTATTTTTCAGGGAAAGAAGGTTTTGATAAGGCATTACAAAAGCACAAATCTTGATGAAATCATGGACATTTGGTTTAAAACGAATCTAACGGCACATAATTTCTGTCAAAAAAGATTATTTCTTCCTAACTATTGCCTTAAATTATATAAATAGATTAGAATCAGTGTATGAATAAAAGACTAATGACTTTCGTTTTAATTTTCTTATCCTTATCCTTAAGCTTTGCAAGAGGGCAAAACTTGAGAATCTATAACAAAAATGTCCCCATAAAAGTTGGGGCACATTTTTATGATTATCAAAATTATCACAATATAGCCTACTTTCACGGGGGTCTTGATTTAGTTGCTCCCGCCGGAACCAATGTTTATGCCCCAATATCAGGAACTGTTGAAGTTAATGATTATACCATAAATGCCCTGCTTGATCCGCCTTCGTTCACATATTTTCGCAAACCCTTCAAAAAGGGCACTGTTTCAAACACAAGATATCTTGAGGTTGCCATAAAAGATGAAACAAAAAAATTGACTTGGATGTTTAGGCATATTGAGCCGGTTTCAATTCCTGACGCAATTTATAACGCAGCCGAAAACAATTCAAAAATAGCATCGGGTACACTTATTGGAAGAGTTGCAGCTTGGATACAACCTGTATTACCCGAAAAAGAAAATTATGATCACATTCATATTGAAATTGAAGATGAAGAAGGAAATTATATAAACCCGGCAGATTACTTACAAATAGATAAAGATTATTACCCGCCTGTGTGCAAAGAATTATACGTTTTAAACGTTAACACAAATCGTGCATATGCATATTCAACCGATAATGAAAAATTGCTTTCGGATAAAGTTAAACTCTATATATTGGCCAATGACAGAATGAATTCTTCTCGTTATCTTCATGGCTTGCACAGTGTCAAATGGTCATTTGTAAAAATAAACAACCAAGGAAAAGATGAAATAGTAATTCCTGAAAGAACTGTTTTCAACTTTGACAGATTGCCATTTAAAGGTGACAGAACCCAACTTAGCAAAATTATATACGAAGACAGCCTAAGAATAAATGGTCTAGGAACAAACCGCGTAAGAGCTAACGGAAGCAACGGTCCGCGCATTTTTTTGATAAATCTCAACAGCGGAACTTCAAAAGAAGAGTATTCTAATGACAACATTTTAGATACTTCAAACTTTGAAAACGGTAATTACAAACTTCAACTTTTAATTCAAGACTTATCACGCAATAAGAGAGAAAAGACTTATTTATTCAGAATCAAAAATTGATGTTTTATTAAATTATTCTACTTGCCTTTATTTTAGGCATTAATTCTTGAACTTCTGCCCAATCTGCCTCGCAAGGACCTGCATGCCCGGCGTCGGCGGCTCCGGATGCCAAGGCCACTACAGCAGACTCAACCAAACTCATTCCGAGCTTTCTGGCATAAATAAAGCCTGCTAATGTCGCGTCCCCACAACCGACAGAAGAAATCTCTTTAACATTGGCCGGCTCAAAAATATATGCTGCTTTGCCATCCCATAAGAGAGCGTTGTTTTTACCGTCGGTAATTAATGCCCCCCAAATTTTAAATTTTTCTAACAGCCTGAAATAATCGGCACAAGAATTCGAATCAAATGGATCTTTACTAAAAGTTTTAATTGTTTCTTCTCTGTTGTGTTTCAAAAAGAAACCACCTATTTTACATGCATCGACCAAAGCTTTTTCTCTTGCGTCGACATATATCTCAGCATTTGAATTACGAATACTCTCAATTAAACGCCAATATAAGTCTTGGTCTTTACGCCCGGGGACAGAACCTGAAAATGCAATAAAAGCAGCACTTTTGCTTTCTTTTTGAAGCAATCTAATCATTTTTTGAATTTCTGATTCTTGTAAGGACTTTCCTTCTTCTATCCACCAACGATGCTTTTCGCCATTATTTTCAATAAGGCTGATTCCAACTCTTGTCTCAGCTTCTGTTTCAATAAAGTGAGCTAAAACCCCCTGTTGTTTCAACTTCTCTTTAATCTTTTCGCCGTTACTACCACCAACAAAAGTCATGGCAAGAGCCGGGCGCCCAAGGTTTCTCAACATCCTCGCCACATTTATCCCTTTTCCACCGACTGTAAAAGGGATTTCATTCAGTCTGTGCCCGCCTGCAAAAGAAATTTCAGACTCTAGTTGGTATTCAAGAAGTGCGTTTGGGGTAACTGTAATTATCATAATTTCTGCATTATACCTTGTCGGTTTCAATTAGACAAGATTTTGACTAAATATTAAAATAATGCTACAATCTCTTTCCTAAACCTTGGAGGTTACAATGGATTCATTACCAACAATTGCAATTATCGGGCGTCCCAATGTCGGCAAATCTTCACTCTTGAACCGAATAGTCGGTTATAGACACGCAATAGTAGACCCGACACCGGGTGTTACTCGCGACCGCAATTATGCGGAATCCATTTGGAACGGCAAGCGTTTTAACATCGTTGATACAGGCGGGCTCGAACCTGATGACACAAAACCGCTGATGCTTTCAATAAAAAAACAAGTTGAATTTGCTTTAAAAGAAGCAGATGCGATTATTTTTCTTTGCGATGGCAAAGCAGGCTTAGTACCGGATGATAAACAGATATTAAACTTCTTGCGCAGATATTGGTCTTCGCATGCAATGTTTTTTGCAGTTAATAAGCTTGACAACACCAAGATTTCAGATGAAATTCACTTAGCAGAGTTCTATGAATTAGGAATAGATCCCATATATCCGATTTCAGCGGTTCATGGTCATGGGGTTGCTGACCTTCTTGACGATATTGTCAGACAAATTCCGCAACCGGCTGATGATCAAGAAGAGAATGACGACAAAAAACTGGAAAGAATTGCAATTGTTGGAAAACCAAACGTTGGCAAATCAATGTTATTTAATAAATTAATAGGGCAAGACAGATCGATAGTTGATAATGTGGAAGGCACAACTCGAGACACTATCTTGTATAAACATGAGTATAAAGGCAAAACTTATAATTTTATAGACACTGCAGGTCTCAGACGCCCTGATCGTGAAAAAGACGATGTAGAACAGTATTCAGTATTCAGAACTCTTGGTGCAATAAAAAACACAGACTTGGCTATTTTAGTTATGGATGCATCTAAGGGAGGAATTACTCACCAAGATAAGCGAATAGCAGGACGAATTATCGATAGCGGCGCAGGCTGCATAATTGTCTGGAATAAATGGGACACAGCAAGTCGCGATGAACACTTTTGGGCCAACCTTTTAAAGGAAACGCGTGACGAATTTCCTTTACTGGCTTTTGCTCCGGTTATTTCTGCATCTGCCAAAACAGGCTTACATGTTGAAAAACTTTTTTCTTTGATCGACCAAGTTCAAGCGTCAGGCAAGCGAAGAATTGCTCCTGAAATACTTAAAAACATTTTATTCGACGCGCTGACGATTCAACCGCCGCCCCCCTTCAAAGGCAAAGAGCTTCGAATTAAGTCGATTGAGCAACTTGACGGCCCTCCTGTTGTTTTCAGAGTCAGGTGCTCTGAGCCGAAAGGTTTACATTTTTCGTATCAGCGTTATTTATTAAATCACATTCGCCAAGAAGAAAAATTTGAAGGTTGGCCGGTCAAGATCTTAGCGGGGCATGGCAAATGATTTATTTATATGCCTCCGCAATAGGCTATCTGCTTGGTGCTTTTCCTTCTGCATTTTTGATCGCAAAAATATTCTATGGCATAAATATTTTTCAGCATGGCAGTAAAAATATGGGTTCGACAAATATTTACCGCACCCTTGGTATTATACCATTTGCGGCTACCTTAGCAATTGATGTATTAAAAGGAATGAGTGCAATTCTACTAACAGCAAAACTATTTAATTCTCCTGCAGCGGTCTTTGTATCTGGATTTTTTGCTCTTTTTGGACACACATTTTCTTTTTGGGTCAAATTTAAAGGCGGGAAAGGTGTCGCGACCGGGTTAGGTGTATTCTTAGCTTTAGCAATAAATTCTGCATTATCAAGTCTCTTTGTGTTTGTTTTAGCATTATTTATAACAAGGATGGTTTCTGTGAGTTCTGTTGTTGCTGCCGCTTCTTTACCTTGCTTTATCGGTTATTACAATGAACTTGGTTCTTACAATATATACTTGACTGTTTTTGCCTCTCTTGTTGCGGCTTTTGTTATTTACAAACACAAAGCTAATATTTTAAGGGTTATAAAAGGTGAAGAATCAAAACTTAGTTGGTTTGGCAAAACAAAGGAGGTAGTTGAATGAAATTTGTCGTAATCGGAGCAGGGTCTTGGGGAACCACTTTGGCTAATATTTTAGCAAATAACGGCAACGAAGTTATATTATGGGCCAGAGAACCTGAGGTTGTTGCCGGCATAAACAAAGATAAAAAGAATCCATTCTTTGTTTCGCATTTAACAATCAACGAAAATCTCGTGTGCACAGGCAACCTAAGCGAAGCTATTGAGGCATCAGAATATGGCTTACTTTCAATTCCTTCCGGATTTATAGGTTCCGTACTTGAGCCGGAGAAAGCGCAATTAAAAAAGCTTAAAGGCCTGTTAAATGTTGCTAAAGGTTTTGAAAAGGGTAGCGGCAGAAGGATTTCTGAGATAATATGTGACATCCTCGGTGTGAAACAAGGCTCTTCAGACGATTTAATAGCCTGTCTTTCGGGCCCGAACATTGCCGATGAAGTAGCAAAACAAAAGATAGGTGCATCTGTCATAGCTGCTCCAAACGAAAAGCTTTCTGAGATTTACCAAAAATGTTTATCCACTGATTACTTCAGAATATACAGTCAAACAGACAGAACAGGCGTTGAGCTTGGCGGAACACTAAAAAATATTTTTGCAATCGGTGCGGGTATAGTTGACGGTCTTAAGCTTGGAGACAATGCAAAAGCCGCCTATTTAACTCGCAGCCTTCATGAGTTAGTTAAATTAGGAACAGCACTGGGCGGCTCTGTCTCAACTTTCTATGGACTAGCCGGACTGGGCGATCTTGTTACAACTGCCAATTCACCGCTTTCAAGGAATCACAGACTTGGTGAAGCTATTGCAAACGGGATAAAAGTCAGAGACTTTATTCAATCAACAAAAATGGTTGTTGAAGGGGTTGAAGCAACCAGAATAGCCTTCGAGTGGGGAAAAAAATTAAACATTCAATTACCTATTACCGAAGAGTTAAACAGTATTTTATTTGGAGATAATTCTCCCCAAATAGCAGCGTCTAATTTAATGAAACGCTCTTTAAAAGCCGAAACAGAATAATAGGAGATTTTAATGAATTTTTTTTCAGGAAAAGTGTTTTTTGTGACTTTAGTTATGCTTATTGCAGTATTTTTAGGCATAACATATTTTCAAAATTTAAAGCCGCTAGAAACGTCGTTGCCTGAAGAACCGATTCCCACTGTTGAGCGCTCCGTTAAAGAGCTTAAGACAATTGTTGAAACAGTTGTTGAAAAACAAGATGTTCAGATAACTTTTATATATGGCAACGATGAGCTTGAAACTAAAGTAGCCCAATTATACGAAGTAACAAAACAGAATAATTCTCCTGTTAAAATTGTTGCCGATGGCGACATAGCTAAATCGCTAATAGACGACCTAAGTGTACCGCAAAAAAATTCTTTAAAACAAGCTGCTATTTTAAAATCTAAAAATAAAAGCGAATTGGATAGGATTATCAGCGGGGACCCAATCATAGGAATAAACAAAGATAAAACTTTAGCAGCTTTAGAAGAAAGCATAAAGAATAGTCTTGGCTCACACACATTATCTGTTAAGGTGCACACCGAAGTAAAAGATGAAAGAGGAGGAGTCTCAAAAATAATGCAAGATTTAGGTTTCAAGACCCAAATAGCATCTTTTTCAACTCTGCACAAGGAGCACATTGACGATGAAAACAGGAATGTTAACCTTGAGATAGCAGCAAAAAAGATAGATGGAGTTATTGTAAAACCGGGAGAACATTTTAGCTTTAATAAAGTTGTAGGCAGCAGAACAAAAGCTAATGGATTTAAAGACGCCGGCGTAATTCAATCCGGCAGAGTTATACCGGGTATAGGCGGTGGAATATGTCAGGTGAGCACAACACTTTACAGAGCTGCATTATTGAGTGGAGTAAAAATCACAGAGCGCCATAATCATTCAATTTATGACGGAATTGAATATGCAGACAGGGGTTTAGATGCAGCAGTAGCCTGGGGTTACAAAGATTTTAAATTTATTAATTCGCTTAAAACTCCTATTTTAATTTATGCAAAGGCCGGAAATGGTGCAGTAAACATTGAAATATATGCTGAACGTCAACCATTTGAAAAAATAATTTTAGAAACAAGAAATGAAATTAAGCATGCTTATAAAACCCAAAAAACCGTAAATGCTTCTTTGCCACCGGGCAAAGTTAAGGTTTTACATCCCGGAGTTGATGGATACAGCATTGAAGCTTTTAGAATAATTATAGAAAATGGTATAAGAAAACAAGAAAGATTAAGTAAAGACAGATATTTAACTTTTAATCGGCGGGAGGAAGTAGGTCTTTGAAGAAGCAAGATTATCTTATCCTACTTTCTTTGTTTATTCTAACACTTATTTCTGTCACCGGAAAGTGTAGCATGGACTTTTCAGAGTTTACTACACGCGGGTTTGAGGGGAAGGGGCCGCTTGAGTTTAATTCTCCGGAAGATGTAGTAATTACTCGCGACGGGCAAATCCTTGTTGCAGATCAGAATAACAACCGCATTCAGGTTTTTGATGCCAAAGGCGACTTTGCAAGATTTTTGCCTGCGAAAGTCACAGAAGCTACTATACGCTTTTCCCCGCCTGCAAATGAAAGCAATTCAGAACGAAAAGCACGAGAGAGCGAAGAAAATCGACTAAATAAACTTCAAAATTCTTTTAGAGAGCCATTAGGAATTGCGCTGGACAACATCGGAAATCTTTATGTGTCAATGATGAAGGACGATATTATTCTGATAATTGATTTTAAGTCAGGTAACGTAGTAGGTTCGATAGGGAAATCAGGGAAACAACCCGGTGAGCTATATTACCCAATGGATATAGACATTTCCTCAGCCGGGCATATTGCCGTATCGGAGTTTCGAAATAAAAGAGTTCAGATTCTCGATGTTAATGGAAATTGTCTTAAAGAGTTGAGGTATCAGGAACAAGATGCGAAGAACAACATATCTTCTATTGCGCCCCGTGGCGTGCATTGGACAAACGATAACCGCTTAATCGTTACCTACCCAACCTACAACCAAGTTGTTTGTTGGGAGCCTTACGAAGGTGCTGTTTTATGGCGTTACGGCGGAATCAAAGGTAGTAATGACGGAGAAATGAATAATCCCTCTTTTATTTGCAACGGAGTTGATGGAAGCATTTTGGTTTCTGACACCCTCAACCATAGAATTACAGAAATTACCAGAACAGGTAAATTTAATGCTCACTACGGAAAACGAGGAAGTGCGCCCGGAAGAATTTATGTTCCTAGGGGTATTGCTTTAACAACCGATGAAAATCTTGTTATTGCTGATCAAGGCAATAATCGACTTCATTTTTTTAAACCGGGGCAAGCTACATTGACCTTAAGAGAAGCGAAACAATTTGCGCTAAAAGACGATTGGACAAATGCCATCACAAGAATTTCGAAAGTGTTATATCTTCAGCCAAATAATGAACAGGCACGAGATCTTATGGTTAATGCTTTATATTACTTTGGCAATGAGGCTTTTGACAAGGGAGACTATATAAAAGCAGAAGAAAACTATCGTAGAGTATTAAAATACAGACCCGAAGATGGCAGCATTAAAGAAAAACTTGACGCTGTTTTTTGGGCATCAAACCAAGAAACTATTGCTATCGCTGTTTTAGTAGTTGTAGGAATTATTGTAGGATTATTTTGCTTGTGGATAGGCAAAGTATTAGTTTTAAGATTGTTGAATAAAAAAGATTAGGGAAGGCTCTCACATCAAATGCCACAAAACAGAATCAGAAATTTTTGCATTATTGCTCACATTGACCACGGAAAATCGACTTTAGCCGACAGATTAATAGAACAAACTTCTACTGTAAGCAAAAGAGAAATGAAGGAACAACTGCTTGACAGCATGGATCTTGAACGAGAGCGAGGAATCACAATAAAAGCTCAGGCAGTCAGAATGATTTATAAAGCTCAAGATGGAGATGAATATTGTTTTAATCTAATTGACACTCCCGGGCACGTAGATTTTTCTTATGAAGTATCGCGTTCTATTGCTGCCTGCGAAGGTGCATTACTGGTAGTTGACGCTAGTCAAGGCGTAGAAGCTCAAACAATGGCTAACGCAACCTTAGCAATCGCTCATGATCTTGAAATTATACCTGTCATAAACAAGATAGATCTTCCCGCAGCCGATCCCGATAAAGTAAAAGAAGAAATTGAAAATTTGATAGGCATCGACTGCTCAAATGCAATATTAGTTTCTGCTAAAGAAGGAAAAGGGATACCTGAATTGCTGGAGGCAATTATACAACGTATTCCTGCCCCAAAGGGAAACAGCGAAAAGCCCTTGAGAGGTCTAGTGTTTGATGCGGTCTATGATTCTTATCGTGGAGTAATAGTATATTGCCGAATTATTGACGGAAGAATTAAAAGCGGGGACAAAATTAAGTTTAAAAATACCGATCAGACATTTGAAGTTATCGAAGCGGGTGTTTTTACTCCGAAGCAACTTATAACAAATGAGTTAGAGACAGGAAAAGTTGGATTTTTTCATGCTACGATAAAAGAAATGGGTTATGTGAATATAGGTGATACCGTAGTCTTAGAAAAATTTTCTGATGTTGAAGCTATAGATGGGTTCCAAAAAGCTAAGCAGATGGTTTTTTGCGGACTTTACCCGGTTGAAACGAATGCTTTCAATGATTTGAGGAATGCACTTGAAAAATTGACCCTCAACGACTCAAGCCTTTCATTTTTTCCTGAGAATTCATTAGCATTGGGTTTTGGTTTCAGATGTGGTTTTTTGGGCTTGCTTCACATGGAAATTATTCAGGAAAGGCTCGAACGCGAATATGATCTTGATCTGGTGACCACTGCTCCAAACGTTGTCTATGAAGTTGTAATGAATGATCAAACCGCTTTTGAAATTGATTCTCCATCTAAATTGCCGGATATAACAAAAATATCAGAAATACGCGAACCCTTTGTGCATGCAACTATTTTTATGCCAAAAGATTATATTGGAACGATAATGGAATTGGCTCAAGACAGAAGGGGTGTTCTTCAGAAGATGGAATTTATAACAGAATCTCGCGTTTCGATTTCTTTTGATTTGCCTCTATCGGAAATAATCGTAGATTTTTATGATAAATTAAAAAGCAGAACACGAGGTTATGCCTCGTTAGATTATGATCATATAGGAAATAGAGCCGGCAATATTGTCCGAGTAGATGTATTGGTAAACGGTGAAAAAGTCGATGCTTTATCCTTCTTAAGTCACCGAGAACGCGCCGAAGCAAGAGGGAGAATAGTAATTTCAAAGCTTCGAAAGCTTATTCCCCGACATCAATTCCAAATTCCACTGCAAGCTGCAATAGGAGCAAAGATAATTGCCCGCGAGAACATTGCTCCGCTAAGAAAAGACGTAACAGCTAAGTGTTATGGCGGCGATATTAGCCGAAAACGCAAATTGTTAGAGAAACAGAAAGAAGGAAAAAAACGCATGAAAATGGTTGGAAATGTAGAAATACCGCAATCTGCTTTCATGGCAATTTTGCGTCCTGAAGATGATTAGGAGATATCAATGAACACTTCAGAATTTTTAAGTATTGTAGAGCGAGTATACGCATTTCATGGAAGACGAGCGCCGGGGATCGTAATTGGAGTCGCTATGGTGCATAAAGCCGTTGAGTTACTCGGAAGCGTTAAAAAACAAATAGCTTTTGTCGAAAGCAGGGCTTGTTTACCTGATGTTGTTCAATACCTATGCGGTTGCACAATAGGAAACGGCGATCTTAGAATGGTTGACAAAATAGGCAAATATGCTTTTAGTTTATTTGACAGAGATACCGGAAAAGGTGTTCGTGTTTTTGTCGATATCAATAAAATCAGTTTAGAAAAAACGCCTGAACTGCATAAGTTTTTTATGCGTCGTAGAGACCCGGCTGTGCGCACTGATAAAGAAGCGAGGAAAGCTTCGGGCGAACAGGTTGTTAAAGAGTTTTTGGGCGTTTTTGACGAAATTATCGGAAGTGAAAAGATTATGGGCCTTGATTTGTCTAAGCCCGATATATATGAGGCAAATATTTGTTCAACCTGTAATGAATCCTTTGCCGCTCCTACAAGAGACAGCGAACTTTGCCCTCATTGCAGTGGGGAGTTGACGTATTATAAGATTTGTGAGCAATAGTATGAAACAAATTGGAAATGTTGTAATTTCGGATAGCGTTTGGAATGCCAAATTTGCTTGTGACATAGAAAGATGTAAAGGCAAATGTTGCCAATACGGTGATTTAGGGGCACCAATAACGCAAGAGGAAGAAAATAGCATAAAGAAACATCTTTCTGAAATAGATCACTTGATAAGTAAGCGTAACATGAAATTGTTAAAATCAGGGATAACTGAAACCTTTCGTGGCAATTTACATATTATCGAAGGCGGCAAAAACACCCCCTGCCCTCTCTCTTACACAACAGAATCAGGCATAGTTATGTGTACACTCCACAAACAGGCCCTTGACACACAACAGCCAATATTAAATTATAAGCCTCTTTGGTGCACCCTTTTTCCTCTAATGATTAAGCAAGTTCCAACCGGTTGGCTCATAAATTGCTACTTTAATGATTTTTGTGTTTCTGTCGACAACCCCCCACCGTTATTGATTGCTTTTGAGGACACATTAACTTCTATATTCGGTGCAGACTGGATGAAGGCGGTACATAAGGAATATCAAAAAAACGATAACTAAAAGAAATATTTTTCCCAGCCTCCCATATTTGGCTTCGTAAGAGATTTAACAGATATTTCGCCATCTTTTTTGTTATATAATAGCTCTTCAGATTTTGCAAAATATTCCTTTGCAGTATTTATTTGATCCAATTTTATAAGTATTTCGCCCGCATACTCATATAATTCAGGGCGATTTTTATGTTTTATAATTAAATCTCTTACCAACCAAAAAGCCTCTTCGTTGTAACCTTTAGCCATTAAAGCTTTACTTAAAAACCACTTAGCATAATCATGCTCCGGTTTAATTTTTAAAGTTCTTCTGTACTCTTTTATAGCTTCGTCATAGCTTTTAAGACTAAAGTGGTAGTTCCCTAATTCATAACTTAGCTCTGCATTATTAGGTTCTTTAATACGCATACTTCTGAGTCTCAGAAAATATCTCTCAGAGTTTTTAACTTCCATTCGTGAAGAAGGTGGATCACCACTATAGATATAGGGGGTTGAAAAAATAAAAAACAACATCGGCAGGAAAAACGCTAAAATTTTCTTAATCATGGTTAAGTCTCCGGTTTTATGAATCAATCGGAAACATTGCCTTCTTTATTAACCTTAAATATCTGTAAAAAAAAGTGACCGACAATAATCTTGTCGGTCACTCTAAGTTGCGCACAGGCGCAAAAGAATTTACAATTAAATTACCAGTCTGTAGCTGTATCCTGCTGGAAGATACCCTTAATCATTGAACCAATTGAATTACCGGCATCTCCTATACCCTTGATCGTATCAGCATTTATTGCAGTAGCATCAGTTTGTGCATTAGCTTCAGTTCCTGCTTGCCAACCTTGTTTAGCCGCATCAACAACTGTTCCAAGCAAATCACCAAATTTTTGGTCAGCAAGAGATGCTGTATTACCGATTGCTTCAATCGCTTTTCCTGCCGCATCAAGAGCATAACCAATCTTAGTTAACACTCCGCCGACTTTTGTTAAAGCTGCACCAATTGCTGCAGTCCAGGGAATTCCACTTAAAACAGAACCGATTGACTTTAGCAACGCACCAACACTTTTAAGCAAAGAACCTATGCTTTGCAAAAGTTTACCAAGCTTTATTAAGGCGCTTTGTGCTGCGGCAGCAATTTTAGCCAAACCACTCAGAGTGTTTTCTCCGCCTTTTGCAATTGCGTCTCCTATGCTTTGAGCCTGAACATTCGTATTAGCAGCACCGACCTGATCATTAGCAGCATTAACTTTAGTTTTTGCACTATTCAAATTTTGATTGGCATTTCTGATTTTATTTTTAGTGCTACTGCTCATATACCATTTTGTTTCAATCTTTTTGGTACTATCAAGTTGACTTTTAACATTGCTAACTTCATCAGTAGCCTGCTGTGTTTCGGCTTGAGCAGAAATCAATTCGGCGCCGGCCTCGGCATCATCAGCATCTTGCGCATAAACGGCTGTCTGTAATATCATAGTGTTAAAAAGCATAACCACAACAAGCAAAACAGAAATAACAGACCTGTAACTTTTTTTCATAATTACTCCTCCTGCAAATATACATCTAAGAAACTTACGCTTTCATATCGCATAATGTTTCATTTTTTTTATTCATGTCCTATTTCATAACGCCAGTATGTATTTTTAAGTGTACTATTGATGTACGGGCTCGTTATAGAGGTCGTCAATTCTAATGCTGAGCCAATAGAATCTGTGCCATAAATATTTTCACCTTCATGAATTTTAAAACTGACCCATAATATTGGAACAGCTGGATTTAAATCATGAGCATAAAGTTCAAATAAAACATTTTCAAACCCGGTGAACTTTAAAACACTGCCGTCTTCGCCTAACCTCACCAAAGTTTTTGCCGATGCGTCGAAATTATATCTTACAAGCTCAACTTTCGGTTTTTCACCCGAAGTCCCAAATACAAACTTATGAAAACATAAATCTGAAGGTTGGATTTGAATAAGCTCTCCTCTATCATTATAGGTATAAGAGGGAGTCATAAATATTTGCTTTCGCAATGACTGCAAATTTTCAAAAGCTGTTTGCATAACATCGGCAGACGCCCCAATTTCTGTTGCTGTAGGTGGATACTTTATTTTGGGGCAAGCACATGAAAAATCTCTTCTGAGCGAATTTATAGCTAGTCTTGCTTCTTGAAGATTTTGCAAATTAACTGTCCCATACATATACTGTTGTCTGGTATTTGACAAAAAGTTGTAGACAGAAAAAAAGAGGGCTATTGCAATCAATAAGCTTATGCTTATCTCAACAAGAGTAAACGCTCTTTTAGCAGTCTTTTTTTCACACAAGTCAGAAAGCATTACAATTCCTTTTGCTCAGAATGTCAGAGTCTTATCATTTAAAATCAATACAGACAAACTTAACTTACGGTTTCTATCACTTGGATTATTTAAGTTTTGAGGTCTATTCGCTTCAGACCAGCTAACCGTAACAGAAACCTTCTTAACCATGTTGGGCTTAATGTAATCAACATCAGCAACTTCTTCAACTTTTACATCTCGATAAAAGTAAAGGTAGGCATATTGTTCAGAATAAAAAAGCGAATCAACTAATAAATTATCGTTTTTCCAAATGTCGTTTGAAGGAATAGTTGTGGGTAAAACAATACTACTAATTGAGTCTCCCGCAACGTTTGTCATTAATCCTGTAAATGCAGCCATGTTAGCCTCTGTCAATTCTTCATATTTTGAAACACTCGCCCATTCCAAAACTTCATTAGCCAATTCAACGGCACGAAGATAATTTATAGCTCTTGTGGTTTCTTTTCTTGAAGAATTTGTCAAATAATATATAGGAAAGGCTGCACCTGCAACAATAGCAACTGCGACCATAATTTCTGCGAAAGTCATAGCAATTCGCTTGTTTAAACGCTTATTTTTTGAAAAAGTCATTTTAATATTTTTCCCCTATACTTCATTTCAGCTTCGTTCCGCTCGATTGCCACTGAATTTTCTACAGCAAAAGTATGAGGAGCAGGTTCAGGATATTGAATTTCACCGTAATCTTTAATTCTAGCCGGAAGTAAATCTCTTTTTTTATCATCATTCTTAATTTTTGAAGAATAGTTTTGTTTTTTGACCTCGTTCACAACAACTTTTTTAATATTTTCAGCCGGTCTATAAAAGCTCTTAAGAAGACTAAGAGCAAAAGTCATACATAAAAAGACCGAAAAAACTATTATCCATCTTCTTTTATCCATTAAAATGACTTTCCTCCGGCATTAATTGCAAAAGAAGTTCTAACCGGACCGATAGAAACATGATAAGGATCCTGTTGCTTACCCCCGATTTTAGCGGCAGGTTCATATATAAAAGGATCATGCTGCACAATTAGTTTTCCATCTTTCTTTAAACCGTAACTACCGGCATCTTGAGTATATAAATAATCAACCAAAAGATTTCCCAATATTTTCACTTGACTTTGTCCATTAAAAACAAGACTACCCTGAGAAGACAGATCTGAGCCCATGGGATAAGTAAAAGCTCCCAATGAAGCTTCAATAAGAATCGGATCTTCAGCAGTCAACCTAAAATCACCATGTTGGAGATATATTCGCAGAGAGTCTCCGGTTTGTATCTCATTTCTGCATCTTTGCATGTTACCGATTTTACAATCTCCTCCTCTGAGATATATTAGGCCTTTACCATAAAAATAATGAATGTCGGATAAATCTAAGTCCCCTGATTCAATAAACATTATCCCATCTATGAATAAGGTTTTCTTTCCATCATATTCTGCCACCCTTGACTTTAAAAAGTCAGAAGATTCGGGATAATTATAAGTAACAGTCTGTAAATCAATAAGTCTTGAAAAACTACTCGCAGGAACATTAGCACCGGTTTTTTGTAATGCGTTTGAAAAAGTAGGAGCGGGAGTTGTGATTGGATTTAAAGCTTTGCTTTTACCGTCTCCGTCATAAAAATTCACATTTGTACCGATAAGAGCGTTTACAGAAAGCGTGTCTATTGCACAACTCATCATATAGTAATCATTATAATAAGTGCTAGGCGACAAATCACTTCCTAGTTTCGTGTTCAAAAAAGATTTATCTTCATCAAGCCTTACCGTCGGCATAGGAACAGGCTCAGGGTTAATCTGCTTTTTTAACATTTCGCCCGAACCGTCTGATTTAGCTCCAATTTCAATAATATCTGTAAATTCATCCAAGAATGCAATTTTAAAAAACCTCATAAATACAGGGCCTTCAACCAAAACATTTGTTTTATTGTCTTCACCAAACAATGAAAGCATCCTTCCGACTCTGTATCTCTCGGGATTATAAACCCTACCATCTTTTTCTTTTAAAAATGCGTTTACATATGGGCCTCTTTTATTAAACTCATCAGAAACTTCACTTAACCCCCTATAAGACTGAGCATTCACCCAATTCTGAGGGTCGGGAATATTCGGACGCTCTTTGTCGTAAATTTTCCAAACATTTTCTGCATCTAGGTAACCATATCTGTATTTCCAGTTCATTATGCAGTTATTTAAAATTTGCACAAACCCTTTGCATTGAGAATAATCCGAATAATTTGACTTTACGTTTTTAACAAAATCTTCACAAATAGAATAGGCGGCTGAATTAGAAGAATCTGCGCCTTTAGATTTAAGTTTATTCATGCCATTTATGCAATGGGCATTTAGATCAGAACCAACAAGATTTTTATCAGGCTTAGTTGCGATCTCATTTGCCGCGTTAGAGGCATCGTTAACCAGATTTTCATAAACGTGCTTAACAGAAGCAACTTGAAAAAATTGATCAACAGTTATATTGGTAAAATCCTTAAAGACTTTCTCGCCTGAGTAGAAAAGAACTTTTTCAGCCTTATCTGAAAATTGTTGAAGTTCTGAAATTTTAAAAATTTCTTTAAACCCGTCTTTATTACTATGATCATCATAATTAATGTCGAGCCAAATATTTTTTTGAGGATCGGCTGCATCCGGGTAAAGATTGTTTCCCAAGTACACTCTGGAAATATTAGGTCCTGAATTAGCGATTCCTTCAATGACAATTCTTCTATGAGGGTTATTCAAATCAGGGGAATAGTTTTTAACAAAAAGAACGTATTTATCTAGATAGTGTCTTAAGTCTGAAATTCTTACCTCACGTCTTTCATGCACTTCTATGGTAATCTTTTCTCCACTTCCGTCTCTGTTTGCCTGAGCATATAGATCAACATAAGCATTATAAGCTGAAATCGACTTAAAAGGAGCCTTTCTGTTAACATTAAGAACAGCCTTACACTTAATATCGAGAGGATAACCGGCCTCTTGAGCAATTTCCAAAGTCTTTTCGGGGATAAAGTCGTCAAAAATCACATAATTTTGAAGAGATTCAGCACCTGTTGTACTGTATAATTCAAAAATTTTACGAAACGCTTTTGCAATGTCACTATCAGCCGTATTTGCTTGCGTTCTTAATCTAGCAACGACTTCGGCATTAGCAGATTGAGCAAGCAAAGCAAGCCTGTTTTGATCTATATTTCTGGAAAGCTGCACTACCGCGCCGGACTTAAATGAATTAAGAGCAAAGGCAAGAATTGCCAAAGCGAACAGCACGGTCAAAACTACATATAAAATAAATCCTCTTCGTCTTCTCATACTTTAATTCTAATAACTTTATCGTCAAATATCAATAGTAATATTTAAGACTTGTCTATGTAAAAATTGGGTGATACAATAAAGTTGTTATAAATTCACAGGAGCACTAATAATATAATGTCTAGATATCCGAATACTGTGTTTGTTATTCTGGCATTGATTTTATCATTCTTACCGAAAAATCTTGCCGCAGTTGATGCTGAAAACTTGCCAGTAATTATCGCTTACGAAGTTGAAAGAAAAGGTAATTTTTTGGAAGAACCGGGCAACAATCCTTATGAAATATTAAGGCGCTTTGGCAGAGCAATTAACAAAAGTCAGAGTTTGGAATCGGGAAGTCAATTCTCAGCATCTCTTTTTGATTTAGAAAAACTAAATCAAAAAGATTTTCTGAAACCAATTACAGACGACAATCTTTCAGAAAAGCAAATAAAATCAGCAAAAGAACTAATAGCTAAATTTGAACAAGATTTTAACTCATTAATTAACGAAAACACAGATGAGAAAGAAGCTGTAATTGTAAAAATAGCATTTGAAAGCAAACAAATAAGCGATCTTGTAGAGAGTGCTCTCAATGAAGCACCTGAGAATGAACCTAGACATAAACTAAAGCTCGGCGAAAGCGAAAGGGAACAAATTCGTTCGCGCCTCCTACCTTTCATTGAAAATTCAGACTATTTCGTCGGTATTTTTTCAGCATCTAACAATGGTTTTTTTTCAAAAATGAAGCTTGTCTCAAAAAACAATGAATTACCGGACGATAAAACCAACATAAGCATTTCTGACTACGTAAATACCTCAGCTCTTGCCTACATAGTACAGCATCACGGAAACAATGATGTTAAGAAAAGTTACGAAGAGCTAATGAAAATACCTCAGACCACACTAATCGAGTCTGCGCTATCTTCCGCAGGATTAAGTCTAAAAGACGATATTCTGACAAATATGGCCAAAGAAAGTATTATATACATAAATTTGGAGCCAAGCGGAACATCAGGACTTCCCGACATAAGACTTGTCGCTCCGGTTCCTGATATAAAATCATTAAAGACTATTTTACCAAAACTAAAGCAGCTATGCGTTCAAACAGGGCTTTTTACTGAGATTAAAGAAGATAAATTCACTACTGTAAAACTGAGCTTCTTCATGTTCCCTAATTTTGGGGTTTTCACCGGATTGATTGACAATCTTTTAGTTATCGCAACCGACTATGACAATTTAATTAAAGAAATGAATCATGTAAGCACTATTAAAAACACAAGAAACATTAAAACCAAAAACACACTTGGACAATATAAAAAATATGTAAGAATTAATTTTGAAAACTTCAACACCCAATTGCAAAAATTACTTCAATCACCTCTTTTGCAGAATAAAGGCATTCCTCCGTTACCCAATTTTAGCTTTTTAAACGATCTGACAAATTTAACAGGTACCTTTGAAATTAACTCTTCAGAAGCAACTATTCGGCTTGATATTCCCATTAAACAGATAAAAAAGTAGATAAACAAATCCGTTTTATGTTAAGATTATTTACCCAAATCGGGAGGAAACCAAATGACTCTAACAATAAGAAAATCGTTTATATTATTAACGCTCACAGCCACACTGTTTGCGCTAGGATGCGGCGGTGGAACTACAGAAAAAAAATCTGACCCGAAAGCAAGTCTAAGGCCGGCAGAAAATAAGACTGAAGATGCCGCTTCATCTGTTTCTTCATATAGCGGAACTGTTTTAAAATTAGGAAGAATTCCCTTTACCAACCCTTCAGAAATGGTTAGAAAACATGAAGCTTTTCTTGAATATTTGACTAAGAAATTGGGAGTAAAACGAGTAACCCTCCAAACAGCCCCCGACTATTCAAGCATATTAAACCAGCTTGTTGCTGACAAGATAGATATCGCTTGGTTGGCAACTATGACTTCAGTAGACGCAAGAAAGAAACCTGATGTAGAGTTGCTTGTAAAACCGATAAGATTTGGTTCCACATCCTATCGCGGGATAATCATTGCTCGCCAGGATAGCGGAATAAGAAGCTTAAAAGATCTTAAAGGTAAAAAATTCGCTTGGGTTGAAAAAGAATCAGCTTCTGCCTATATTTTCCCAAAAGCTATGTTGCTTGAAGCGAACATTGACCCTGATAAAGATTTTAGCGAGGTAGCATATCTGGGCAAGCATGATGCAGCAGTTTACAGTGTTTTACTGGGCAAATATGATGCATGCGCTTGTTATGATGATGCAAGAAACACATTAAAAGATCCTTCAAAAGTAAATGAGCTTACCATAATAGGACGAACACAAGATATTTGTAATGAACCGATAGTCGTAAGAAAGACCCTTCCCGCAGATTTAATAGAAAAAATCAAGCAGGCTTTGTTAGATTTAAATATAAAAACAGCTGAGGGCAGAAAAGTTTTAGAACACCTAACCGACGTCCAAGGATTCGCTCCGGTGGATCCAAGAGACTATGATTATGTTGAAAAAGTTAGTATAATGCTTGAAAACAAATAAACATTGGAACAACTTGTGAAAGAAACAGACTCAGAGATAAAATTCTCGATTAAAATAAAGTTTATAGTTGGCATAGCTTTGCTTGTCGGACTCATAATACTGTTAAACTCAATCAACACCTCTTACCGAGAAAGCGATTTGTTGACTGCTTCAATGAACCAGTCCGGGCAGCTATTATCTTCCACACTTGCAATTGCATGTCAAGACCCCATTATAAGTCAACAATATGACGCATTTGTGCCTTACACCGAGCGCATCATAGCAGGGGGACAGGATGTACAGGAGATATCGATTCTCGACATTGACGGCATATATTTAGCACACAGGTCCCGAGAGGATGCCACTGACAGTAAGCTGGGGCAAAAGGCCTCCGAAGAAATAATTAAGAGGCTTGATTCTATTGATAAATTCGCACAAATCCCAACCAAAGACGGTAAATTTGTCGATTATATTTCAAGCATAAGAGTCGGAACTTCGAAATTTGGATCTGTCATTCTACGTTATAGTTATGATAGTCTGGCGGAAAATAAAGCGATAAGTTTGCAAAGGAATATTGTAATTGCCTTAGTTGGCTTACTTGCCGGCATAATAATATCTGTAGTTTTAGCTAAATTTATCACCAAAGGGCTAGACAGACTCGTTGAGGGAACCAAAGCCATAGAGCGGGGAGATTTGAGCTACCGCATACCCACTTTGTCAAAAGATGAAGTTGGAACTCTTGCTGATAGCTTTAATAATATGCTTGAAACACTTGAAACCAAAAACAAAGCTCTTGACAGAAAAATATTTGAAATAGAAACTTTGTTTAAAGCAAGTCAAGCGATGAATTTTCAAAGTGATACCGATAAGCTCATAAAGCAAATTTTGGAAATGGCCGGGAAAGCAATTGAGGCAGAGCGCTGTTCAATAATGTTACAAACAGACGGTTCAGTTGATGAGATTGAAACTAAGATTGTGCAAAATTTCAAAGGCGGCCAAAAAATTATAATCCCGGATAAAGTTGTAAAAATTCGAGTTGGCGAAGGAGTCGCCGGAACAGTATTAAAAACCGGTAACAGCATAATAGTAAATGAAGGGCACCGAGACCCTCTTTTTAAAAGCTTCGAATTGACAAACGAATATGAAAAAACCATCAATAGTCTGATTTCTGTGCCTTTAAAAGTAAAAGATAGTGTAACCGGCGTAATAAACTGTGTTAATAAACTTTCCGGCGAAAAATTTTCTGAAGAAGATCAAAGATTACTTGAAGCATTAGCCCAACAAGCGGCTATGGCGGTTGAGCATGCTCGGCTTTACGAACTAGCTATAACTGACGGACTGACAAAACTCTTTATTCACAGATATTTCCAAGCAAGACTCGAAGAAGAAATGATACGAGCTAAACGTTATCACACAACCTGTTCTCTTGTATTGTTCGATATTGACCACTTTAAAAAGTTTAATGATACATATGGACACCAACAAGGTGACATAGTTCTAATAGAGGTTGCAAAGCTAATTAAACAAACCGTTCGCGAAACAGTTGATATTCCTGCAAGATATGGCGGAGAAGAATTCGCAATAATACTTCCTGAAACAGATGTAAAAGGTGCCCATCTTGTAGCAGAGCGACTCAGAAAAACTGTTGAATCCTTTGATTTTCCGGGACAAGAAAAAGCACTCAAGGTTACAATTTCTCTTGGTGTAGCAACATTCCCCGACCATGCCAGCGTAAAAAGCATTTTAATTAAAAAAGCCGACATAGCTCTTTATGCTTGCAAAGACAGCGGCAGAAACTGCTCACTGGTTTATGACGACAGCTTTGCAGAAAAAACCGAATAGATAATTTACTGTGGATAACAAAGCTAATAGTTCAGATCTTAACAAGGTGCTTTCATGGCTCGATAAACCTTCAAGTAAATTTTCCGAAGAAAACCGTATCAGAAACTTAAATATTTCAGAAAACAGACTGATACATGAACTCAAAATAGGAAATGTAAAACTGCCAAACAATCTGGTTTTGGCTCCAATGGCAGGAGTAACTGATGGTTCTTTTAGATTGCTTTGCTCAAGACTTGGTGCAGGGTATTCGGTATCAGAACTTGCTAGCGCCAAAGCAATAACAATGAAAAGTCGGCAAACAATCGACATGGTAAGATTTCAAGCACAAAGCCGACCATATGCTGTTCAAATTTTTGGGTCTGATCCATCAGTTATGGCTGAAGCAGCCTCAATCATTGATAACTTAAACATTTGCGATATTATAGACATAAATATGGGGTGCCCTGTTTCGAAAGTTGTAAAAATTGGAGCAGGATCAGCTCTCATGAATGATCCAAAATTGGCATCAGAAATAATCAAAAAAGTTTCTGCGGCAGTGAAGGTTCCTGTTACAGTAAAATACAGATTAGGCTGGACAGAAAACAGCATAAATGTTAAAGACTTCACAAAAACCGTATTAGATGCCGGAGCACAGGCAATTACCATACATGGGAGGACCAGAGAAGCAATGTACACCGGAAAAGCTCAATGGAACCACTTAGAGGGAATAAAAGAAATATGTAAAACGGTTCCTTTTTTTGCAAATGGCGACATTACCTCGGTCGAAGACATCAAACTCTTGAGGGAAAGAACTAATTGTGACGGATTCATGATAGGCAGAGGTTGCATTGGTAAGCCTTGGCTTTATACTGAGCTCTTAGGCCATGTTTTTTATGAATCACCTGAAGTTAGGTATAAAATTATAAAACATCATTTACTAGATATGCTAATGGAACATGGTCCGGCAGGAGTTCCTTTATTTAGAGTTCATTTATTCGGTTATTTAAAAAACCATCCTAATGCTGCAAAAGTTAGACACGAACTATGTACGGAGCGTTCACCTCACGAAGTAATAAAAATTTTTAAATTATTTTTTGCGCAATATAATTGACAAGAAAGAATATGGGATGCTAGGATTACCCATAATTAACAGGGAATAACAATGTCAGGACTGGATAAAATACAATTTTTAAGACAAGTTCCTCTTTTCAGAAGTTTGTCTGACAAGGCCCTACTTGACTTGTCAGCAATTACAATAGAGCAAACTCATCCACCAAAGAGCCTAGTTTTTAAAGAAGGCGACAAAGGGGATGCACTTTATATTGTTAAAACAGGTAAAGTTAATATACTGAAACGCAACAGTTCAGGGGTTGACTCTATTCTTGTGACACTTGGCAAAGGAGCACTGATCGGAGACATGGCAATCATTGACGAACAACCAAGATCTGCTTCAGTTGCAACCATACAAGAAACAACCTTCTTGATTATCACCAAAGACGATTTTAGAACTCTTTTAGGTGAAATGCCAGAAATTTCATTTCAAATTCTTAAGCTAACAACCGAACGACTAAGAGTTACCAATACCCATCTAAAAGAACTAGAAACTTCTACAAAGCAAATGGAAGACGTGATAAGAGTGATAACGAAAATTGCACGAAAAAGCAACTTGCTTTCTTTAAACGCCTCAATTGAAGCAGCAAGAGTCGGAGAAGCCGGCAGGGCGTTTTCGGTTGTAGCAGCTGCAATGAAGAGACTTGCGGAAGACTCCGCTCAAGAAGCCAGTAAAATTGACGCTCTTCTTCAAGACTTACAGACAAAAACCAAGGCTATTGCCGGCATGAATTAGTTTTAGCTTGTTTTTTTGAGTTATAACATGTAATATGTTGGCATGTAATTATTAGGAGATCATAATGTCTCAATACAAATCTCAGGTTCAGAACCAATTTTTATCTCAAATTAGAAAAAAGCATCAAAAAGTAGAAGTCATACTGGAAACAGGAAATGTTTTACGCGGAAAACTCAAAGCTTATGATCAATTTTCAGTTACATTGTCATTTAAGGATAGTGTTGAAGTTATATATAAATCGTCTATTATTTATATAACACCTCTTCCTCTTGCTCCCGAGAAGAAACCAATGCGCAGACCCTACTCAGCATACTCCAGAACATATGATTCACAAAGACAAGAAGACAGGCCACGTCCTAAGCAGGCTCCTCAATTTTTTGAAGGCGAACCTGATTCTGACGAAAAACATAGGGTACCGCTAGTTGACATAATTGAAGATCAAGAAATTGATCCTCCACCCCCCAAAAAAAGCAATAAAAAACCATGATCTAAAAAATGCTATGCACCCCCTTTTTGGGACAACCGGTAAAAGGGGGTATTTTTATGGCATTGCTCCAAAAGCAAACAACGCAAGCAATGTGCCAAAAGCAAGTCCGGTTGCAAAGTGCTTAATTCTCATTCTTGCGACATATGAAACTCTACTTCTGATTTCTTTTTTGATACGAATAGAAACAGACGTTCCGGTACCGCAAAATCCACAAAAACGTGCTTTTACAGAATTGGTGTGAGCACATTTGGGGCAAATCAAGCGTAGCACATATCCGCAATTAACACAAACTCCGTTTGCATCAAGGCTTGCATTATCACATTTGGGGCAATTCAAATTTCCCATAAAAAACCCTTAGAAATATTTAATAGATAATCGGCAGTATTAGATATAAAGTTTAAAAATAATCATCTTGGAACTCTATTTTTGGAGCAGAATCTTTATTAATATTAGGTTCTACAAATACGCCCGGTTCACGAATTTCATTTTTATTAATAGTTGTGTTTGTATTTATTGGGGATACCGGTTGCGTAAGAGACTTAGAAGGCACAAATTCAGGGTTACCTGGATACCAAACTTTTGCAGGAATAAATCCCGGATTAGTTACAGGCTTAGCTATATTTCCGTTTTGATAACTGTCACTGAAAAAATCAAGTTCCGGCATAAATCCTTCTCCTGTCGAATTAAGATCAACTTCATCATAATCTTCACTTGCGACAGGCTTCAAAGCCTGAATTTTATATTGTGCATGCCGACACTCAATGAGTGGCTGAGACTCGATGGGAAAAACCTGAGTTACAACTTCAATAGCAGGACAATCTGTTGAAGCCAACTTACCGGAAGTCATACATACCTTACATCTCACTGCGCCTTCAGGGACAGGAAAATCACTATTAGGATATTTTGCCAAAACTTTTTCCATAAAACTCTTCCAAACCGGCCCACAAACAGATCCACCCGCTTTACCCTTACCAAGAGTCTTAGGCATATCAAAGCCAAACTGAACAATAGTGACTAACTCCGGTGTTATTCCATTAAACCAAGCATCAACATAATTATTTGTTGTTCCGGTTTTTCCGCCGATAATCCGACCACGAATTTTAGCTCTGGCACCTGAGCCTCTTTCAACAACATTTTTCAGCAGATCGCACATCATCGCAGCGTCAATTCCCTTCATGACTTCTCTTGCTTTGGGCAGGTTTTCTTCTAAAACGTTATTATCTCGATCCACAACTTTTAATATTGACAACGGGTGGCAATAAATACCTCCATTTGCTATTACTCCGTAAGCAGAAGCCATTTCAAGCGGAGTAAACTGACCGGATCCAAGAGCCAACGAAAGATTAGGTTGCATATGCGACATAACTCCCATACGCTTAGCGACTCTTATAACCTTTGCCGGCGTTAACTTATCAATAAGTTTAACGGCAGGGATATTATAGCTTTTACAAACGGCTTTCATAATTGTTACTTCGCCGTGGAACTTTAGATCGTAATTTCGTGGAGACCAAACCTGTTTTGTCCATGGATTTGTGTAAGAAATCGGTTCGTCAAGAATCATATCTGAAGGAAGAATACCTTCTTCAAGCGCGCATGCATACACAAATGGCTTAAACGATGACCCCGGCTGTCTGAGGGCCTGTGTGACCCTATTAAACTGAGAGGTCTGAAAATCTCTGCCACCGTACATAGCTTTAATATGACCGTTTTTAGGGTCGAGACATATTAGCGAACCGTTCAAATCCGGATGTTTTTCAATAGGATATTCAGCAAATATTGAAGCAGAAGCCATAGCGTCTTCTGCATATTTCTGAAATTCAAGGTCTATTGTTGTATAAATTTTTAACCCACCGTTGTAAAGTAAATTCGGACCATATTTTTCTAATAATTGGTCTCTGACATAAGCCGTAAAATAGGGAGCTTTTGTTTCTTGTTCCGACAGGGACTTTAGGTTAAAATCTTCATTTTTTGCATCTTCATATTGTAGAGGCGTAATAAATCCAAGTTCAGCCATTTTAGAAAGCACCAACGCTTTTCTTTCGGCATTTCTTTTAGGGTTCCTTATTGGAGAATATGCAACGGGACTTTTAGGAATTCCGGCAAGAACAGCACACTCTGCAATTGTCAGGTCAGCCGGAATTTTTCCAAAATATAGTTCTGCTGCCGCTGCCAAACCATAGACTCCGTGACCAAAATATATTTCATTAAGGTATAACGTAAGAATTTCATCCTTAGAATATTTTCTTTCTATTTGAAACGCCATCATTGCTTCAATTATTTTGCGCTTAAGTGTTTTTTCGCTAGATAAAAAAGCATTTTTAACAAGTTGTTGGGTTAGAGTTGAAGCACCCTGCACGATTCTTCCGGCTTTAACATTCGTAACCATAGCCCTCATTATACCAACAACATCAATTCCATAATGGTTGTAAAACCTTTCGTCTTCTATTGCAACCACTGCACCTTTCATGATATTAGGAATCTCTTGACTCGATAAAATACGACTTCTGTTTTCTTCAGCATGTAGTTTTGCAACTAGTCGCCCTTTTGAATCGTAAACGACGCTTGTCAAATTTGGACGATAGGAATCATCAGCTATAATAGGAATTTTTTCACTAAAACTTCTTACCAATCCAAATATAATTCCTGTAAGCAAAATACCCGAAATAATAGTAATCACGATGCCTAATTTAAAGAAAAACCACAACCAACCAATAACTTTTTGAGTTATTGTTTCATAATCATTTTCATCGTAAACTTCGTTATCAACAATAAGTTTTTGAGTTTTTTTTCTGCTAAAAAATTTCATATTGAATCCTATTCATATTGTTACTTATCTTAAAAGATTCATTTAAAATAATCTAAGAATTATAACACATAAAAACAGAAAGATTAAACATTGCTTTCAAAGTGAAATAAACATAATCTCTTGCGCGAAGCATTCGCAAATGTTAGAATCCCATCTTTGACACTTTGCGGCTAAAAAATCAACGCAAGTGCTTATTGATAGCAGGCTTGCGTTGTTTAAAATTTTGGATGATTCACGTAATGTTTTATGTGGTGTATTATTTTTTTATGATTTTATTTATTTGCTCATAAGTGGTTATTTCAGCGTCATTGCAGAAGCCGAATACTTCATGCAGTTTGCTGTAGAGCTCGGAGTTTTCATAGGTTGGTATATAGCCCTTATTAGCTATTTCAAGGAAATTATACTCTCTAAGTGCATCTATGATTTGTTCACAAGTAAACTGGTTGTCCAGTTTCTTCTCGAGTAATCTGAAAATTAGTAAAGCTAGATAACATGTAAGAAAATGCGCTTTAATTCGATTATCATCAGATAAAAATACGGGTCTAGACTTAAATTCTGTCTTCATTATTCTGAAGCATTCTTCTATCTCCCAGCGTTTTTTATTTATCTTGATTATCTCAGTTGTTTCATCCTGAATATTTGTGCACACCGCATAGAATCCGTCATATTTTGCTTCTCTTTCTATTGCATTATAATTCAAGGAATATGTAGATTTTTCCGCTATTTCTCCGGTTGATGTGCAGTTTATTTGAGATATAAATCTTTTGCAGTCTGTCGGAGAAGACTTTTTTAGCTTGTCTGAACCAGTTTTAATAAGCCTCTCCGCTCTGTTTATCTGACGTTCCCTCAGAGTCTGCATATAATTCCGATATTTTATGGAATAAGTAACTATCAGCTTCTGTTCGAAGCCGTTTTCCTTAATCCATCTTTCTTTGTAGAAGGTAGCATCGTGGTATTTCTCTTCATCGATCTCTGCCAGGTTGTAAGTTTTTGAACTCCCCTGCAGATTCCATCCATCGTTATCAAGACACCAAGTTTGGAGATAACCTTTTAATTTCTTTATGGACTGAGTTGCTATAAAGGCTCTATTCTCATTACTATTGAATCTTCTGTTGTCTTCGGAAGCCAGACCACCATCTGTGCATACTATGAATTTGGAAAGACCAAAATCACTTATAATTTTCTTTTCGAGAGGTTTCATGGTTACCTGCTCATTGGTATTGCCCGGATTAATACAGAATGAGAGTGGAATTCCATTGCCATCCATGAATAAACCCATTTGAACGATAGGATTGGGTCTGTGCTCTTTCGAATACCCATATTGCTTGAGACCTGCTTCACGTTCCATCTCGAAATAAAAATTTGTACAGTCATAGAACAGAACTCTTGTATCTCTGTGAACTATTTTAAGACTGTTTTCATAAACTGTAGACTGAAGTAAATCAGATTCATTCGAAAGAACGTCAAGCGCTCTGTAGATGTGCTGTAAATCAAAATCAGGCTGCTCTATAAACTTTTTGGAAAGCTCATAGGTTGCAAGCTTTGAATCAGGATAAATAATCCTGCTATAGATAAGCCTCGAAAGGATGCTATCCAGATTATATTTAAATCTATAGCTTTTGCTAATTTGTTTGCATATTTTTCTTAGTCCAAGCTGTTTGTAAATATGACTTAAAAACAAAAAACCACCGTTAAAAAGACGCTTTTCGCCCGCCTTCATCTTCTTGCTTGGCGAAAGAGTGAACTGAATCTCTGACGGCTTTTCTTCCTGCTCTTTTTTGTTCAATTCTTCAACACGTTGTTTTGCCCACTCATACGGATCAATCCCATTTAATTTTTCTAAAAGAGAAGCGTATGTTCCTAATTTTTCAACAATGACGGTCTTTTGTTTTCCATCTTTATATACAGTTTTGTATACATAAAACGAAGTAGCGTTCTTTGATTTTATAACTTGAAGTCTCATCTGCGTTCCCCCCGAAAACACCCTCATTATAACACATAACGCAACATTACGCAAGAACTTTCTTTAAAATTTGACAAAAAAAATAGCCGCCGATGCGACTCTTAATAGATATTTTTAGATCAAACTGTCAAACTTCCGGTTTTTTTTCTGCTAAAAAATTTCATATTGAATCCTATCCATATTGTTACTTATCTTAAAAGATTCATTTAAAATAATCTAAGAATTATAACACATAAAAACATAAAGATTAAACATTGCTTTCAAAGTGAAATAAACATAATCTCTTGCGCGAAGCATTCGCAAATGTTAGAATCCGTCAATGAAAATATTTGAAGCAACAAATTGGATTTTAAATCGCGGAACCCGCAAAGGCCCTTACTCCCTATCGAAAATCAAGTATCTCCTTGAAGAATTGGGTAATCCACAAAATGATTATGCCTGCATACTAATCGGCGGCACAAATGGAAAGGGCTCTGTAAGCGCAATAACCAATTCTATTTTACAAGAATGTGATAATTATCAAATTGGTTTATATACTTCTCCCCACTTAGTTGACATAAAAGAAAGAATTAAAGTTAATAACAAATTTATCTCGGATTCTTTATGGATAGAGGGCGTAAAAAAAATAAAAGAAATTTGTAAAATAATGGACAAAGAACCTTCTATTGGCTCACCCGCATTTTTCGAGGTTATTACTGCCCTAGCTTTCTGGGCATACAGAGAATGTGAAATCGACCTTGCATTACTTGAAGTTGGCTTAGGCGGAAGATTCGACTCTACAAATGCCTGCAGTCCTGAGGTCTCAGTAATCACCAATATAGGAACCGACCATCAAGAATTTTTAGGAACCGATAAATCTGATATAGCAAAAGAAAAGTTGGGAATTGCAAGAAGAAACAGAACGCTAATCACCTCTGAAAAAGATCCTAAGATTTTAGAGCTTTTTGATAATCACATAAAAGGCTTAAACGGGAAATTAATATGCAGAAACTCAAACGAGGGATATCAGCTAGTGGAAAGCAATCCCAACGGATATCTTCTTACACTTTCATTTTCCGATGAACCTATATTTTTTAAATTACCGGGCCACCATCAACTTGAAAACTTATCTTTGTCGCTAGAATTAGTTGAACAGCTCAAAATTAACGGATTTGAAATTCCAAATGAAAGCATAAAAAAAGGTATTGAAAACACAGAATGGACAGGTCGATTACAATGGTTTGGAGAGCACTCCGCTCTATTGCTAGATTGCGCACATAATTCTGAAGGCGTTGATGCTTTAGCCAAGTATTTGCATGACAATCCATCCATTTGTCCTATTAATATAATTTTTGGAGCCTTAAAAGACAAGCCTGCTGAAGAAATGGCTCAAAAATTGTCTAAGTTTGGTAATTCTTTATTTTTTGTTTCGCCCAAATCCTCTCGAGCATTTACTGAAGAAGAATTCACCAACTCAAGGCTAGCTACTAATTGGCGTTGGATGCCCAATATTGAATCTGCCATAATCGAATGTGGAACAGACAATAAACATAAAACGTTAGTATGTGGTTCAATTTACTTAATAGCCGACACTATTTCTTACCTAAAAAAATAGGAATACAGATGTTTAAGCCGGGACTGGAAACATTTTTCGAATCAGACTTTAAATCTTACCCACTTAAGATTGCTGCCGTAACAAACAATACAGGGCGAGATAAAAATGGCATTCATTTAGTCCAAAGATTATTAAATGACAAGCGTTTTATAATAAAGAAAATTTTCACTCCCGAACATGGCTTTCTATCTGATGCCCCAGACGGAGAATATGTCTCAAATTCAATTGAAAAATCTTCCGGAGCAGAAATAATAAGCTTGTATAATGAGAGCAAAATCCCCTCTGATAACATGTTCAAGGGAATAGATTTAGTAGTTTATGACATACAAGATGTTGGCGTTAGATTTTATACATATATATCAACATTACGAAACATAATAGATTCTGCCTCCAGAAACGATGTTCCCGTTGCTATCCTAGACAGACCCGAGCTTCTTGGCGGAATTAATGTAGAATCCCCCATGCTAAATCAAGACCTATCTTCTTTTGTCGGCCATTTGCCGGTTCCTTTGCGCTACGGTTTGACAGCCGGCGAATTAGCATTATTTTGGCGTAATCATGCAAATATAAAAACCGAAGTAAAAGTTTATAAATGTCAAAATTATTCTTGCCCAATGTCGTTCAAAGATACTAAGTTTCCATGGTTTAAGCCCTCACCAAGTATGACCGACATCGAAACAACAAAATTCTATCCAGGCACCTGCCTTTTTGAAGGCACAAACGTTTCAGAAGGACGCGGCACCCTCTCACCTTTTAGAAACCTAGGCGCTCCTTGGGTAAACAATAGTAAATGGTATGAAATTTTACGAACACTTTTGCCGCCGAATATAACTATTTCAAAGGTTGAATTTATTCCAACCTTTAGCAAATACTCAGGCATTTTATGCAAAGGAATACAATTAACCACTAATGATGATTTTATCGACAATTCGGTTTATATTGGAGTTTCTGCATTATATGCACTAATGCAAAGCCATCCTAACAAAATAGAATTCATAACTAATCCACGTTTAACAAAACCATTCATTGATTATTTATCAGGCACTTCAGAATTAAGAATAGGGTTAGAGAGAAATCTATTGCCATCTCAAATAATCAGTGGTTTTAGTGCGGAAACCAATAAATTTCGAGAATTTCGCAAGAATTTTTTCATTTATAAGCGTTCAGATGCAAAATAAGCACTATTGGCCGTAATTTGACTCTTTGAAGGCAAAAAAATTGACAGACTTATAATCAGGTGTTAAGATTTTCAAAAGCTGTACACACCGAAAGGAATATACACATGTCTTCTATTGCAAAGATTTTAGTAATAAATCCGGGTTCAACGTCAACAAAAATTGGGTTATTTGAGAATGAAAAACTTATTGGTGCCAAAAAAATATTGCATTCAACAGAGGAACTCGACAAGTATCCAAATATAATTGATCAGGTTGATTTTAGGCGTGCAGCGATAATTGATTTTGTCAATGAGATGAATGTAGCGCCATCAGAACTGTCTGCTGTAGTTGGTCGCGGAGGTCTTGTCAAGCCCTTGGCAGGAGGCACATATAAAGTTAATGAAGCCCTAAAGGAAGATTTGCGTTCAGGTGCTTACGGAGAACACGCAAGTAATCTTGGGGCCCTTATAGCCGACACCTTTACAAAGGAATACGGTGCCCCTTCCTTTATAGTTGATCCGGTGATAGTTGATGAGTGGAATGACATCGCAAGATATTCCGGTTTAAAAGAGATACCAAGAACCTGCGTTTGGCATGCATTGAACATAAGAGCTGTTCTTAGACAATCGTGCAAAGATTTAAGTTTAGATCTGCATAAAGAGAATTTCGTGGCTGTACATCTTGGTGGCGGAATTACTGTTGCTTCTATAGAAAACGGTCGTTGCATTGATAATACCAATGGATTAATTGAGGGTCCGTTTTCTCCGGAGCGAGCAGGCGATATTCCTCCGACTCCACTTGTAGATCTTTGCTTTTCAGGAAAATACACTAAGTCGCAAATAAAAAAAATGCTAGTAGGAAAAGGCGGGATGGTCAGTTATTTAGGCACAAGCAATCTCATAGAGCTAGAAGAAAGAGTTTTCAAAGGAGATAAAGCTTATATTGAGATTTTAAAAGCTATGGCTTATCAAGTGGCAAAATCAATCGGGTCCTGCGTTTCAGTATTAAAGGGTAAGGTTAGCAGAATAATCATTACAGGAGGTGGTGCACATTGCAAACCACTTGTTGATGAGATATCCAGTTACGTAAAGTGTTTTGCACCAATACACTGTGTTCCCGGCGAAGACGAACTTTCAGCATTAGCATTAGGCGGCCTTCGTGTTCTTCGCGGCGAAGAAAAAGCCATGGACTATAAGTAATTATCGGAGATAAGTAATGAGTGAAAGTTTCTTTGCGCAACTTGAGAAAAAAATAGACACAAAAACTAAGTGCCGAGTATCTATACCCCTTGCAAATGACGAAGCCTGTGCTTATGCCGTATGCCGTGGAATCAACTCCGGCATATTAAAAGCGACTTTAATTGGAAATCCAGAAAAAATACGATTGATGTACGGAGAGATTTCGGATTCACCGGATGTCTCAATAATAGATATCAGAGATGAACAATCAGCTTGTGCAAAAGCAGTTGAAGAAGTTAAAGAGGGTAGAAGCAACATTTTAATGAAGGGTCTTGTTTCTACTTCAACCATTCTAAAGGCAGTATTAAATTCGCAAACGGGCATAAAGAAGAATCCGTTGTTATCTCATCTTTGTTTTTTTGAGCTACCCGATAAACCCGGCGTAAAAATTTTAACGGATGCAGCCATGTGCATATCTCCTGATGCAGAAACGCTTTTAATGGAGATTGAAAATGCCCGAGAAGCCTTTTGTGCATTTGAAAAACGCTCGCCAAATGTTGCACTTTTAAGCGCGAATGAAAAAATTTCAGACAAAATTCCATCGACGAAACTTGCAGAGGCCGTATTAAGTATGGTTTCTACACGAAAAGACATGGTTGTTGAAGGTCCAATGTCTTTTGATTTAGCTCTTAACGAAGAATCGGTAAGAATTAAAAAATACAAAGGAAAAATTCAGGGCAATGCAGACATATTCGTTGTTCCACGAATTGACACAGGGAATGCATTATACAAATCTCTTCAATACTATGTAAAAGCATCTATGGGTGGCATGCTATACGGGGCACGTTGTCCGGTCGTATTAACTTCTCGAGCCGACAGCAATGACACAAAATATAACTCCTTATTATTAGGCATAAGCGTCTGGCAGGACACAAGATAAAATGTTTAAACTTCTTAGAAATGCGAGGGTTTTGTTGCCCGACTTCTCAATAAAAAAGGGCAACATCCTTATCCAAGACGAAAACATCTACGGTGTTTATGATTTAGAACACATACCAAACAAGCCTTTTGACAGTGAAATTGAACTTGAAGGGCATTTAATATTTCCGGGATTAATTAATTCTCACGATCATCTAATCGATACTTGCTGGAAAGAACTCGGCAAGAACCCTGTTTCTAATTGGCATGAATGGCACACGTCTGTTCATTCAACAGATGAATATAAACGTATGCAACGACTTTCGGTAGCAGATTTATACACAGTCGGAATGTACAAAAACATTATTTCCGGAATTACAACCGTAGTAGATCATTTTCCTCCCGAAGTTTCTGGTACCTTTGTTGGGCATAATCTAATAAGTTTAATGGATCACATATACGTGGCTCATTCAGTGTCGGAAAACCGTCTTGAATGGTGTGGCAATCTACAAGAACATTATAAAAAAACAAACGGTATTTTGCCTTTTATAGTGCATGTATGCGAAGGTAATACTAAAGAGCTCCATGAGGAAATAGAAAGCCTAAACAGATTAGGCGCATTAAATTCAAACACAATACTTGTCAACGGAGTATACCTTGAAGAAGCAGACATAAAACTTATATCTGCAAAAAAAGCCTCATTGATTTGGCTACCAAACTCAAATGCTCGATTATACGGGCGTCAACCAAACATAAAACTAATCTCTGATCTGGGCATTCCTGTGGCTATTGGTACTGACAGTTCTGACACAGGTTCAACAACACTTCATTCAGAATTTAAAACAGCCCTTAACTACTCAAAAGACTATCTGGCTAATAAAATAACTGCTAAAACACTTGTTGAAATGACCACAATTAATGCAGCGAAAATATTAGGAATAGATAAAGAAGTTGGCTCAATAGCTTCAGGAAAAGTTGCAAATCTCATTGTTTTTGAAGATAACCAAGAATACGATCCTTTTGACATATTTTTAAATCTTAAGCAAGAAGACTTCAGAATGGTTGTTCATAAGGGCAAAATGGTTTTCGGCGATAGTGAATTTAGAAAAATACCTACTGTTGACTTTAGTCAATATACAGAAATAAGACTTAACGGCAAATCTAAACTTCTTTATGGACGCCCATTACAGCTTATTGAAAGAATTAGGCACAAGCTATCGGAAGATATAGTATTTCCTTTCTTTAATATTGAATCTGATGAGTAATTTAGCCTATTGAATTTGTATACTTTCGCTGTTATCATATCACTATGATTATTGATTATATAAAACCAGATGCCGAGTTTTTCTTCAGCTTTCACTGTCCGTATTCTTATCTTTCTTGGGAGCTACTTAGAAAAAAAATGAAAAATTGCAGTGGCAAACTATCCCCCATAGGACTTTCTACCGCCGGCTCTTCTCTCACGACTTATCGGGAATTATGGAGTGAAAGTCGTTGGCAAAAACTTGCAATGTATGGCAGAGAATTAGATATAATAATAAAAAGACCAACTGTTTACTATGATTCTAGCGTAGCAAACAATTATATTAATTCAAGCAACTCAAAATTCTTAGAACAGTATATCTCATGCATATTTAAGGCTGTTTTCACAGATAACATTGATATTTCTAACAATCAAACTCTTTTTGATTACCTAAACAAAAACAGTGTCAATAGCAATTTAAACCTTGTCAACAATTCATCTCCTATTGAATCAGTTGACTCTGAACTACGCATGTTACCAACTATAAAGGTTTCCAACGATAGCCTTATTGGGCTTATAACCGAATCAATCTTCTCAAGAATGTTAAAGCATCATTTGGATTAAATATGGTTTACGAATACGAATATCCTCGACCTTCAGTAACTCTCGATGCAGCTGTTTTAAGAACTCCTGCTCTTGAATATCCGGAAATACTTCTTATAAAAAGAGGCAATCCCCCTTTTTCAGGCTTTTGGGCATTACCCGGCGGATTTATGGAGATGGATGAAACTCCGCTTTTTGGTGCCTCAAGAGAGCTATCTGAGGAAACCGGCCTTTACGATCTCCCACTAAAACCCTTATTTGGATGTGCTGAACCCGGAAGAGATCCCAGAGGAAGAACGGTTACCTTTGTTTTCGGCTGTCTTATAAGAGACACAAACACAAAACCGAAGTCCGGAGATGATGCTGCTGAGGTTGCCTGGTTTCCTCTAAATAAGCTTCCAAAAATGGCATTTGACCATAAAACTGTAATAGCCCAAATTGAACAAAGTTTACTGTGGCAAGCAAAGCACTTAATTATTGGACAAGATGTTTTTCATGATCTGGCTTCAGGCAAAGATATTAAACGTCTTCATAACAATATATTAAACGAAAAATGCACAAAAATATTAGAGACAGCAGAAAACAAAGGCTTATTAAAATGCAAAGAAGGCATTTGTGAATACATAAAGCCCGTTCCTTCAGGACCGGACTGGCACCCTATGCCCTGGTAAAACTTGAATTTCATATCATTATTAAAACCTAATCAGATAAAAGCAAAGCGATCTATTGCGACAAAGAGCACTAGGTTGCGGACACTTTTATTTTTTTGTGCGATATTTATCAGCATAGCAATTTACTTTGGCTTATTAGAATTTTTAACCTATGTTGGCAAAGGTGAAACACTTGGTCCGACTCTTGGGCCGGTTATAGGCTACTTTATCTTATCCAAACTACTTGAAATGCTTTTTATGGCTTTATTTTTTATGCTTTTATTTAGTAGTATAATATCAGCACTGTCATTTCTTTTTCTTGATGAAGAATTATCAATATTAATGGCATCCCCAACTAAAATCATAACTATTTTCCGTTCTCGTTTTATCTTGATGACAATTGACAGTTCTTGGATGACCATGATATTTTTTGCTCCGGTATTTTTTGCTTTTGCTACCGCAATGAGAGCAGAAGCGTTAAGTTATCTACTTTTCATTCTTTTTTTGTGCCTATTTGTTTTGCTTCCAAATATATGTGGAGCAGGCACTGCTGTTTTATTAAGTTCATTTTTTCCTGTTAGACAAATGCGAAAAGTATTTCAATTTTTATCGATCTTAGTTTTAACGGGGTTGGTATTTTTTATTAGATCACTTGAAGCAGAGAAACTACTAAATACAAAGCATTTCGAAAAAGTTTCTGACTACCTTCTTTCGATTCAGCTTCCACTTTCAGCATACTCGCCATCTGTTCTAATACATCAAAGCAGCATGCACCTTTTTAATGGCAATTTAAAAGCTGCATTCAGCAATATATTCCCGTTAATAATAATATTAGTATTTGGCTTATTGGCACTTAATATTTTGGCATCAAAATATTATAGGTCCGCCTGGCAGTTTTCACTTGAAGCCTTAGACAATCAAATATTAGGAATGGAGCGGCTTAGAAAAATATTAATTTGGCCACTTAAATATTTCAAAAGAGATTTTAAAGTTATTGCCGAAAAAGAGATCACAACTTTCTTGCGGGATCCGGCTGTTTTTTCTCAGATTTTTATGATGGGTGCAATAATCTTGGTTTATGCATATAATTTATCGATATTACCTTTAAAAGACATACCATCCTTTTATAGTAAAAGCACAAACAATGCATTAGTATTTTTAAACGGACCTTTTATCGGATTCATTATATCTGCTATTTCAATGCGTTTTGTATATCCATCAATAAGTATGGAGGGACGAGCTTTTTGGTCAGTCAAGTCTTCTCCAATTTCACCACAGAGAATTATGTTCATAAAATTTACCTTGTATCTGTTCCCCATGCTTATATTAAGCTTGATCCTCTGTACAATTACAAACACTTTGTTTGAAGTTTCTCATTCTTACATGTTGTGGTTAAGCTATTTTAACGTAATTATGATAACTTTTGTCGTAACTTCTTTAGCAATAGGTGTAGGAACTGTTTTCGCTAATTTTTCAGCTGATTCGGCATTAAAAATATCCGGTTCATACGGCGGCTTTATATTTATGATTTTATCAGGACTTTACATCATTAATCTCATAATACTTGAACTTTACCCTATGTATCGCACGACTTTTTTCAAAAACAATTTAGATTTGGGGTATGCATCCCCAAGTTTATTTTGGATAAATATTATAATAATATTTGTTTGTACGGCCTCTTGGATATACATTCCATTTAAAAAAGGATTAAATGCAATAAACGCATATGAACCGGACTGAACCGATAATTAGATTTACCAACATTCAAAAAAAATACGGAGATTTTGCAGCTTTAAAGCCAATAAATCTAGAGATATTCAAAGGAGAACTTTTTGGATTTTTAGGACCAAATGGAGCAGGCAAAACCACTTTAATCAGGATATTAACAGGAATAATTAAAGCTACCGGCGGCACAGTTTCAATAGGCGGCTTCAGTCTTGAAAAGGAGCCTGAGAGCGCCAAAAGAATGCTTGGATATGTTCCTGACAGGCCGTATCTTTATGAAAAGCTCAGTCCGTTGGAATATTTTGATTTTATGGGTGGCTTATACAATGTAAAACAATCTGAAATAACCTCAATTGGCGAGAAGTTATTAAAATTATTCGATTTATGGAATAAACGCAACGATCTAATTGAGAGTTTTTCTCACGGAATGAAGCAAAAAGTTGCAATGAGCGCCGCAAATTTGCACAAACCGGACATTTTAGTTGTAGACGAGCCAACAGTTGGTCTCGACCCAAAAAGTGTCAAACTTGCAAAACAATTCTTTAAAGATATGACTTTGGAAGGAAAAACTATTTTTCTAACCACTCACACGCTTTCAGTCGCTGAAGATTTATGTGATCGCATTGCAATTATCCGATCCGGTGAAATCGCCGCCATTGGAACCCTAGAAGAATTGCAAACAAAGGCCAGTATGCCAAACAATAACTTAGAAGACATTTTTTTAAAAATTACCGAAGAAGAAAATTTACCCAAGGCTATTATTTAGTTTTTTAGTATGTACCATTCCATTTTTTTTATTAATTGTGTATAATAATGATACGTTTTTATCAAACGAGGAGGCAGAATGAAGTATCTTAGTAAAACTCTTTGTGTTATGCTGTTAGGGACGGCTCTTTTGGTCACACCCAGCGGAGAAGCTTTCGCAGCTCCAAATGCATCGCAAATGATGCGTTTAAAATTTGTTAACAACAATCATGTACCACAAAAAGTTCTTGTTGTTTCGGGTTACGGAAACGGTAAGTTCGTAAAAGATTTATTTAACGTAATAAAAGAAATCAACGAAAGCGATAATTTAAGTGGCAGAGATTTAGTTAAGTTACATATTGTATCTAGTGGTGGCAATCCAATATCTTCACTTGGCATAAGCCAAAGTGATGCCGAGCGCTATGTTGAAGTAAATCCAAAGTTTAATTCTAGTGACATCTGGATGCAAGACTGCATGGAATTGTGTTCATCAATTGGACCCGATGGTAAAGCAGTTCCTGCTGTTTTTGACTCAAATCGAGGCAGGGGACTTGCCAAACTTCCTAAAATATTATCAGAAATGTGGGATTTAGTTTATTATAAGAATCCATCTAACGCTGGTGACCACGGTGATTACGGCGGAAATCTCGAAGTAACACCTTTTGACGATATTATGGTTGTTGGTGATACCATAACTGCCGCTTGTAAAAAGTTTTTTGAAGATAACGGCTACAAAGACAGAATATATGTTGGAAAAGTTAGTTGGTTGCAAGTTGGGCACATTGATGAATATCTAAGTTTTATCCCCACACCATCAGCGCCCGGAGGGTATTCTATCGTAAGAGCAGATACCGCTCTTGCTCTTGATTTAATTAAAAACTGTCCGGATTCTGAGCTGGCGAAAGTAAGCTCATATGACCGCAATTTTCTCTTGAGGTTAAAGTCTGTATTAAATGCGCAGATGAAAAATCCTGATGCCGGCAAAGGCACCGCAGAAGGCAATTTTATTGCTTTGAATTACCGAATAAATGAAATCATTGAAGAAAGCGTAGGCAAACTCAAAGCATTCATCAGAGAAAAAACAGGCGAAGACAGAAACTTTGAAGAAGTTGCTTGGCCTTCTCTATTTGAGGGCTCGGGAACGACTAACCCAAGAGGCTGTCATGCTTTCTTACCCGGCGTAGTTAATATGCTTATTGTTAGAGATCATTTGATTGTTCCTGCTACTCATATTCCAAGCTTTGATAAAATAATTGAAGCGAGACTTAAAGCTCAAGGTAATAAAGTTCATTTTATTGACGACACCCCATATCACACATCAATGGGTGAAATTCACTGTGGCACCAACACATTAAGAGACCCAAATCGCACAATTCTGACGAAACAGCGTATAAAAGCGGTTCAAAGCGTAAAAGAGAAATTCAAACAAATACACGGGAATTAAACAAACAGATCGGCTTAATAAAACAAAAGACTTGCCTGATAAAGACAAGTCTTTTGTTTTAGCAAAATTATGGTTTTAATAGCCAAGGTTCCTTGTCAGAAACACATCTGAATCCAACTGTGGTGCTTCTGTAAGCAGGCGATCGCCTCGTATCTCTTGCAGATGAGCGGCAAGACTTCGAAGTATCATCCCACGATCCACCCTTAATAATTGGCTGACCGAATTTACCTAAGAAAACATAGGAGTCAAAAGGTCTTGGCTCATAAGCCGTAGCTGTCCATTCACTGACGTTTCCCGCCATATCATATGCTCCCCAAGGAGATACTCCGTTTTTAAAAAGACCAACAGCAAGAGGCTTATCGCTTACGTTGCACCTATCAGCAGAGAAAGTATTTCCCCACGGATACTCTCGGCTATCGCTTCCTCTTGCCGCTAATTCCCATTCCTCTTCAGTGGGAAGTCTTTTCCCGGCCCATTTTGCGTATGCATATGCATCATACCAATCAACTAATACAACGGGATAGTCTCCCATGTCTCTTGGGGGCTGCCCACCTATCCAACTGAATTTTAGAGCCCAAGCATATGTATGATAGGGAGTATGATCTTTATTATGCGGCTCATTTTCATTACACCATTTGTGTCCTTCTTTTCTTATCGCTTCAAGGAATCTTTGATATTGAGCACAAGTAACTTCATATTTATCTATCCAAAAACCTTGTGTTTCAAATTTTCGTATTGGTTTTTCGTCATGATTTCCACGATCACTACCAATCATATAGGTGCCCGGTTTAATTTCAACCATATCTGCATCTCTATTTCCTGCGAGAACAGAAAGCTTTGCGATTCTTGCAGCTTCAGGAGTAAGCTCATTTAAATTTAAAGTCAGCTCCAAATTATTCTGCAAAGACTTTTTCATAATTACATTAGTTGTTTGATAGCCTCCTGCTGAAATTGAAACATTATAGTCCTTATCTTTGACCATTTCAATTATGCCATTTTTTAGTTCTGCGCCGCTAACAGAAATGACTGCTGTTGGTTGCGTAACCTTAAAAAAAACTCTTGTTGTTTCGGGATTTACAGGGTCAATTAATCTGGCTCCGTCATTCGGACAGAAATTAATGCTATCGTCAAACAGTTTACTGCATTCAGGACACAATTTTTCAGCAAAACCCGCTACGGCGAATAATAACAAAACTAGCGTCAGGATAAATTTCACAGATTTTTTAATCATTATATTTCCTTTTAAATACTATCGATAGTTCTAGCCTAACGTATTATTTTTTTTCTTCTTTTTCAAGATTGAACCACAATATTTACAATATTTTGCACTTTTTTCATGCATACTTTTTTTACAATTTGGGCAAACTAATTTATTGGTTATATTTTTATTTACTTTTTGTGTGATCATTTCAGATGAAATTATACCTGTAGGAATAGCTATAATTCCAAACCCCAGCATCATTATTATCATTGAGAATGTTTGTCCAAGACATGTTTTTGGTGATAGATCTCCATAACCGACAGTTGTTAATGTTACAACGGCCCAATATATACTTATCGGAATATTATAAAATCCGTTTTCCTCACCCTCAATAACATACATTATGCTTCCGATAAAAATAACAATAATAAAAACAGCAAAAATGAAAACCATAATTCTTTTGCTGCTATCTTTAAGAGATTTTATCAAAAGATTAGCTTCTTTTAGAAAATATACCAGCTTAAGTAATCTAAAAATTCTTAACAGCCTAAATAATCTTATAACAGAAAAAAAGTGAGTTTTAGGAATTAAGAGACTTGCAAAATTTGGTAATATCGATAAAAAATCAATTATGCCGAAAAAACTAAAAGCATACTTAAATCGATCATTAGCAGCATAAATTCGAGAAATGTAGTCTAACAAATATAAAAAAGTAAAGCTCCAGTCAAGAGTAAAAAAAGTATCGCCATATAGCTCATGATATTCAGATATGCTGTCAAGAATAATTAGTATAAAATTAATAATTATTGTTAGCAACATTAAAAACTCATAGAGACGAGCAGGAATAGTTCTTGATCTATAGAATATTTTTCTTATATAGTTTTTAAAATCACTTCCTGATACTTTCCAATGCTCAATCATAATGTTTAGCGGAATGACTCAGTCTTTTGTCGCGATTCCTGCTCTTTTTTTAATTCTTGCTCTTTTCTGGACAAAGCTTTATTAAGGTCGCCGCCTTTAGCTCTTAAGGCGGCCATTTTTTTTCTTGAATCTTCAACAAATTTGCTTTCGGGATAATATTTGACAATTCTTTCATATGCTTCATAAGCAGCGGTGTCATATTGCATCCTCACCATAAAGTCTCCTTGCCAATAAAAAATATGGTCGGCAAAGAAATAGCCAATTATTCCAAGCAATATAAAAAAAACCATAACGTGCTTCATGAACATATTTAGAAATCCTTTGAAGTTATAATTTAGAAGATATTGTCCTTTTAGCCTTAGAAGAAGCCGCACCTATAGTAGGTATGCATAGAACCACAGCATTTATCAAGGTAACACTAACTTTAACTTTGTATTTATCTTGTAGTTCAGCGGTTTTTCTTTTTCTTTCTTCTTCAAGGTTAGCTAACATTTTATCAATTTCTTCTTCTTTTTGAAAGAAGTATAAATGGAAACTTACATTTTCTTTTTTCTTTAAGAGTTCATTCTTTTGTTCATCAAGATAATCATCAAAAACCTTTATACTTTGATTATATTTTTCTTCATTCCTGCATCGTAAATCCTTAATATCTGTAAGTATTTCATCTTCAAGCCTCTGACAAGCTTCCATATACAATTTAAGTATATCATACCCCGAATCCTCAATTTTCAGATTAGAGTCCGGAGTTTCAGAGAATTCATTCATATCAACTTCAAAAAGGTTGTCATTAATATTTATTACACCAAATGCAGTATCTGCAAGAACAGAATATAATTTATCCTTATTTTGCTCACAGTGAAAAGTAACCTTATAATTAAATACAACTTTTGAGCGATAGTATGAACTGTCGGTCACAACAGTAAGAGATTGCGGAGGAGTTTCCGGAATTCTTTTTGAAAACACTCGACTTACTCTTGGCAACACCGACATTCTTTCTATAATTTTTCTTAATAAAAAAGAACCTTCACAAACTAATTCAACATTTCTATGCTCCTCAGCCAAGTCTCTTTGGAATGTAAACTCGAGTAGCGAAACATTACCGAAGAAGTTTTCTTCAGTTTCAGGAATATTAGCAACCCACACTCCTTTTCGAATCTCTTTATATGGTATTTTTGCCATATCAAAAAAAGAAAATACAATGGATCTAATTTTATTCTCCATTAAAAACTTCCTCCTGGGCTCGAGTAATCTCAGAATGTGTTTCTAATGCCTTTTCTAGTTTAGTTCCGAGTGTTTTGAATTTGCGTTTCATTGTTTCCCTATTTGGAGACATAGTAACAATATCAATTATAATTTGCTCAAGAGTTCTCTTCGACTGCATATTACCAAGTATCATTTCTAACTCACCAATAATTAGTCTGAAAAGATTTATTTTTTTATCAAGTAGTTCAAGGACATAAGATTCTATGGTATCTTTAGCACTGAGATTTATAATATGCACGTCATCATTTTGGCCCAATCTATGAATACGTCCTATTCTTTGTTCTATTCTCATTGGATTCCAAGGCAAATCAAAATTAATCAAATATTTACAAAACTGTAAGTTTCTGCCTTCACCGCCGGACTCAGTTGAAACAAGAATCTGCTTTTCATTTCTAAAATCCTCGATACATTTATCTTTTTCTGATTGAGACATTTGCCCATTAAAAACAGCAACTGAGTAACCTTTAGATTGAAGCATTTTAACAATATAATCTTGGGTACCTCTAAATTGAGTAAAAATGATTACTTTTTCATTTAAACTATTAACAATTTCCATCAACACTTGGCCTTTTTTTGATTCCTTAACATTATTAGCCATATCAAGCATTTTTTTAAGTGAAACGTCAAAATCGTCTTTATAATAGTTGCTTGCAATCATTTTATCCAAGGCATTTGCAAGAGCATGCGTTGAGCTCCCCATAAGCTTTTGCAATAAAATTAAAGTAAGTCTGTTTATACCTCTTGGATTTTTATGTGTGGGCAGAGTATAGTATTTTTTTCTTATAAAATCAGTTAACTCATTGTAAAGTTCGGCTTCGTCATCATTAAGCTCTATACTGTAAGTATGCACAAATCTCTGTGGGAACTTTATTAATGTATCTGCTCTTCTGTGCCTAATCATTATCTCAGAAAGCATTTCTTTAAGCTTTAAAGAGTTTTTTGGCAAACGTTTATCTTTTTCAGTCAAAAAATCATCTTTAAATTTTTGCACCGTCGACAAGTGTCCCGGCTTCAATATTGAAATAAGATTAAATAGCTCAATCATATCATTTTGTATTGGAGTAGCGGTAAGCATCAACAAATATTTGGTGTTAATGGCGTTTACAAACTTCCAATTCTTAGTTTTTCTATTTTTAAGTTTATGAGCTTCATCTACAATTAATAGATCATATTTAATTTTTTTAACAAACTCTTGATTTTTTGTACTTTTTGCAGTGTCAAGAGATGCAATTATAAGGTCTGAATCATCCCAATCATTAATTTCTAAATGATTCTTAAAAGTTAGATCAAACTTTGTTTTAAGCTCTTCTTGCCATTGGGTTATCAAAGAAGCCGGCGTCAAAATAAGTATCTTTTTAGCCATGCCTCTAAGTAAATATTCTTTCAAAATAAGCCCGGCTTCAATCGTTTTACCAAGCCCGACTTCGTCAGCAAGCAAAGCTCTTCCGTTAAGTTTTTCAATAACAGTTTTAGCTGTTTGCACTTGGTGAAAATATGTACTGACACCAAAACATGATTTTAAGGAAAGCAAATCTTCTGAACAATATCCGCAAGCGACATTAACTCCCATTTGAACCATGTTTGTTTCAGCAATAGGCGAATATTCATTCTTAACAATTCTTCTTAACACTTCAAGATTGCTACTGTCGTAACTGATACAAGAATCCAAAGAGGGCGAAAATCTAAACTCTATCTTTTCCTCATCTCTTTTGTCTTCTTTAGGTTCTTTATTCACTAGTTTAAGGTTGTAAACTTTTTTTTCTGAATCTAATAATTCTATTGTAACGATACTTCCGTCTTTAACTTTATTTTTTTCCCACCATTCATTAAATGTCAGACAAACCATATAGCCACGCATTTTATGATAAATTGCGGAGTGACTAAAATTATCATCATCTATAAATGTTACGGAACAGAGTTCTCCGTTAAAAGGGAACAACTCTTTCATCTGTGGATTCAAGAAGAGATAGCCCTGTTGAAAAGCTTTTCCTTTTATTTGAAATGTGAAACTAAGATCATTTTTTGATTCTACTTTAATTAAGGGAGCTTTTTCAGCTCTTTTTTTCAATGATGCGGTTACCATGTCTTTTCTCCAGTGCTTAGCCGTGTTTAGATTTGTTTAAAGGTCTGACATCCACAATAATTTCTTCCCCTACTTTTATTGAAGATGTCTTTTCAATAAAATTCAGATCCGCAATAACACGTTCTTTAGTAGCTGAGCCATAGTATTTACTCGCAATTGACTTAAGTGTATCGCCTTCCTTAATAACATATATGATTAATTCTTCATCTATAGTTTTTAACTTTTTAAATTCATTAGGGTCTATATCTCTGGGCTTATTAACAATGATATCTTCTTTTAAGAGGTCTTTATTATCGGGCTTTTTCTCTTTAACTTTCAGTTCATTTTTCAATTCATTCAGTTTTGGCTTTTCGTTGTTAATGATCTGGCTTACTACGGCCGTGGCAGTTTTTACGGGCTTCTCCGCAGCTACTGCGGTAGTATTGGGCAAAGTTTTCTCCAAAGCTTTTTTCGCTTCATTTTGCGCTATTTGTTTAGTGGGTACATTTTTTTGAACTTTTGCGATATTCTCAGACTTGTGGTTTTCAACTTTGCTTATAGGCATTTTATTGTAATTTTCAATTGGCGGAGCTTCAACATATAGTGTAGTTATTTTTTTATCACCTTCAATTTGTACGCCCTGCATAAAAGAGTAACTTTCTGACCAATGAGTCTGCCCTTTAACTTTACCAAAGACGCGAAATTTTCCGGCATTTTTATCAATATCTGCAACAGGAACTGCCAGTCTAAAAGTTTTAAGAGAGCCTGCGGTTATTGTTTCGGAGGGTGAAACAATGTAAGCCTTTTTTTTGCCGTTTTTATCGTTAATCTCTACCCCGACCTGATAGCTCCCGGAATCCATATTTGTGTTTTCGCAGTTAAAAATATGTGCTAATACGATTCCTTTATCAGGTGAAAGCTCTTTGGAAGTGGCTTTTTCAGGAAGTTTTTCTATAAAAAAACCCCTTATAACCGGTTCTGCCGAAATCATTGATAGGTTTAACAAAAACAGGGACACGAATCCGGCAAATCTAATTTTATGCCTCATTGTTTGCGCTCCTTAACAACATTTATTATAATCTGCAAACTATATCGGCATTTTGCGAAGTAAAATTAAGCAGATGAAAAAAAGTTGAATTGAAAGCTTAAATAAGGCAAATATACTTGTTACTTTTTACAAAGTAAAACAACAGCATCACAAGATATTGCCAAGGCAGCACCAACAGAATCCATGCCTTCATTTGTTCCCGCTTTAACAGAAATTCTGTTTTTATCTAACATTAAAATTTCAGATAAAATTTCTCTGATAGAGTCCTTGTAAGGTAAAATTTTGGGGCGTTCACAATGAATAACACAATCAATATTACTAATAGAATAGCCTTTATCATCAATAATCCGGTTAACAATTTTTAGTAGTTCTGTAGACCTAATATTTTTATATGAGAGATCGTTATCCGGAAAATGTTCACCGATGTCTCCCAGCGCAAGTGCTCCTAGCATTGCGTCCATGATTGCATGTATAAGAGCGTCTGCATCCGAATGTCCGAGGAGGCCTTTATCGAAAGGGATTTTCACGCCCCCCAGCCATAGATCTCGTTCTTCTACAAGTTTATGTATATCATGCCCGATTCCAATTCTATACGGCACTTTTTTTCTCCGCCTTGATCATGGATTTCGCAAAAATTCTTGCTTTATAATCAATCTCAATAAGCCGGTCAATCGATTTCACTTCGGCATTATTAAAACCGTGCAATGTAGTTTCTATCAATTGTGGTATTTCTATAAAAGTAATTATGTTATTCAAAAAAGCCTCAACGGCGACTTCATTAGCGGCGTTTAAAACACAGGGCATTATGCCGCCTTCTTTTCCTGCTTTTATGGCTAACTTTAAGCATGGAAAATCTTCAAATCTAGGCTCAAAAAAAGTCATATTTTTTGCGTGTAATAAATTAAAAGCTTTGAGTGGCGGCTCCCATCGTTCAGGCCAACTCAGAGCGCATTGGATTGGCAGCTTCATGTCAGGCCAACCCAATTGCGCTATTACCGACCCGTCGGAATATTCTATTAAACTATGTATAAGAGATTGCGGGTGAATTACTATGTCAATGTCTTCGTAGTCTGCTCCAAACAACCAATGAGCTTCAATTACTTCTAACCCTTTGTTCATAAGAGTAGCTGAATCTATAGTAATTTTGCCTCCCATATTCCAATTGGGATGTTTCAGAGCCATTTCAACCGTTACATCTTTAAGTTTTTCAGTAGGGAAGTCTTTAAATGGCCCCCCTGAAGCGGTTATAATAATTTTACTCAAATTAGGATTATTTAATCCGCTTAAACATTGAAAAATCGCAGAATGCTCGCTATCGACAGGTAATAAATCAACCTTATTCTCTTTAATCGCCTTCATAAATATACTGCCGGCTACAACAAGAGTTTCTTTATTGGCTAAGCAAATTCGTCGTTTTAATGCAATAGCTTCCATTACAGGTTTTAGCCCAGCAAATCCAACTATAGCTGCTAAAACAGTATCGACATTGTTAAGGCTCACTGCCTCTATTAAGGCGTTTTCCCCTGTGCCAATTTTAATATTCGTGTTAGCAAGAGCCGCTTTAAGGTCTGCCTCATTTTTAGTCGAAGCTAAGGCAACATATTCCGGGTTGAATTCCAAAGCCTGTTGTGCTAAAAGCTGCCAATTATTACCGGCGGTAAGAGCTTTTATCTTAAGTCGATTTGGGTATTTTCTTACTATTTCTAAAGTGTTTTGGCCTATAGAACCGGTGGAGCCTAGCAAAGCAATATTTTTAATCATATTATAAATTTTTCTTGGTTGTATGCTCTATATAAACATCTACCGGGAGCCCATGAAGGCCTTTAACAGCCATTAAAGCCTCTCTTTTCTCTTTAAACAATCCGAATATAGCAGGTCCGCTCCCAGACATTAAAACTAACCCATTATTACCCGAGGAGAGTATTTCCTTAATCCGTGCTATCTCGGGATAGTTTTTTAGAGTAACAGATTCCAAATCATTAAAGACGAGCTTTTTAAGAGAAGCTATATCTCCGGACTGATAGGCCGACAAAATTTTATCGAAAGCTCTTGCCTTTGATTCATTTGCAGAATGTACGAAATTATCATAAGCCCACTTAGTAGAAACTTTGAGATTATTAGGCATTACTATAACAACAACGTAAGGAGTTTTCGGTGGCTCATGAAAAAACAGCTTTTCACCCCTCCCGTGAGCTAAGGCAAGCCCTCCATATAAAACGAAAGGGACATCTGAACCAATTGTTGAAGCTAAATCCATGATTTCATGTAAAATCACTGATTTTTCATACAATTTAGATAAACCGAGCAATGTGGCAGCGGCATTACTGCTACCTCCGGCCAATCCTGCTGCCACAGGAATTTTCTTTTCAAGTTTAACCCACAAATTTGGCTCAAGTTTATGTAATTTAAAGAAGCTTTCTGCAGCTTTATAAATTAAATTTGAGGAATCCGTCGGCACGTCTTTGTTATCGCAAAATATCTTAATCCCGGGCTCAGAAGTTTCTTTAAGAGTCAAAGTATCTGCAAGTGAAATAGTTTGCATTACTGTCGCAATTTCATGATAATTATCAGGGCGTTTATTTTTAACCCAGAGTCCGATATTAATTTTAGCAGGAGAACTAATAATTATTGTGTTTTTCATTATTTTCTCTTAAATCAATTTTTTCTTGAAATAAAAAAACCGGCAAGTTGCTCAAGCTTATCTGTCTGAAGCGTTAGCTTAGATAGTATATTTAAAGCCTGTTCTCTAATTTTTTGCGCATATATATGAGAATCCTTTATTCCGAGTATTGCCGGAAAAGTTGCCTTCCCCAAAACTTTATCTTTACCAATTGCTTTTCCCATTTTTTGCGCATCGCCTTCTACGTCCAAGATATCATCTGCAATTTGAAATAACAAACCAATTTTCTCTGAATAATCTCTTAAAACATCAATTTCTTCATCAGTTGCGCCTGCTAATATAGCGCCAGTTAAAGTTGGAGCAATTATTAAAGCTCCTGTTTTAGCCTTATGGATTTTTTCAATAGCAATCAAATCAATTTTATTATTTTCACTTTCCAGATCAAGCATTTGGCCGCCAATCATCCCCATACTTCCGGATGCTTTTGCAGCAATAGAAATTATTCTTATAGCCTTATCGCTTGAGATCCCATAGTTGGTCAAATCAGACAACCATTCGAAAGCTAGTGTAAGTAGGGCATCACCGGCCAATATAGCTGTGGCTTCCCCATAAATTTTGTGATTAGTGAGTTTGCCCCTTCTATAATCGTCATTATCCATTGCAGGCAAATCATCATGTATCAAAGAATAAGTATGTATAAATTCGAAAGCACAAGCAGCGCGCATAACTGCTTCGGAAGAAAAGCCAAAAACTTGGGCAGTAATTATACATAAAGCCGGCCTTATCCTTTTTCCACCCGCTAACGCACTGTATCTTACTGCCTCGCAAAGATTTTGCGACAACTCACCCTTACTGACTAAAAGATTATTTTCAATATACTCGTTGACTTTTGCTGATATATCAGACAAATAATGCGCTATATTTTCTGAATTCATTTCCCATCCTTTTCAGGGTCAAAAGGTTGTTCAGAAGGATTAACAACAGATCCCAAGAGCTGCACCATTTTTTCTTCAGCAGAATCTAAGATTCCACTACATTTTTTATTAAGAGCGGTGCCCACCGCATAGAGTTTTAAACCGACTTCAAGTGGCGTACCTTCTTGCTCAAGAGCACAAACAACTTTTTCTAGCTTTTGCATAGCAGTTTCATAATCAAGAGCGTCTATTTGTTCATGACTCATTGCCGCTAATTCTGTTAATTCCTGAACAGAAATATTTACCATTATTTTTCTCCTTTGGCTATTTTGCCAACTGTCACTTCAGCTATTCCATCAACAAAATGCAAGTCAAGTTTTTGGCTTTCTGAAACTTTATCAACAGAATTCAGCACTGATCCTTCTTTTGAGGTTACTAACACATATCCTCGTTTTAAGGGGCCATTAGGATCTAAAGCTTTTAAATTAAATTTTAATAATTCACAACGATGCCTTATTCTTTGAATATACATTTGAAAGGTCGAATCAAGTTCTTTAGCTACATTCATGACTTTCACATGTTTTTCCGCAACTATCAGTGAAGGTTTCACGAGGAACCGGCATTCAGCTAACCTTCTCAACGATTGCTTTTGATAGCTTAAAATATTGCGTAAAGCTTTTGCCAACCTTTTTTGTTGCCTAGCAATATATTCTTTTAGTTCAATTTTTACAGGCACAACGATTTCGCCGGCTACAGATGGTGTCGCAGCACGTCTGTCAGCAACAAGATCTGCTATTGTGACATCAGTTTCATGGCCTACAGCAGAGACAATAGGTTTAGTCGACTTTTCTATTGCTCTTGCTACTACTTCTTCATTAAATGACCATAAATCTTCAATTGATCCACCGCCACGTCCAATTATTATTACATCGACTCTCGGATCAGAATTTAAACGTTCGATTCCTGATGCAATTTCATCTGAAGCTCCGTTGCCCTGAACTTTCACAGGAACAAGATAAATAGGCATATTAATAAATCTTCTTCTAATTACTCTAAAAATATCTTGTATTACTGCTCCTCTTGGCGATGTAACAACCCCCACCCCTTTTGGAATCAAAGGTAATTTCATTTTTCGACTTTCATCGAAGAGGCCTTCATTTTGCAGTTTAATTTTAAGCTTTTCATAAGCCTCATAAAGAGCGCCTACCCCTGCCTGCCTCAGGTTATTGACAATAATTTGATACTCGCCGCGCTGTGGATAAACGGAGATATTTCCAAAGACCATCAAAAAATCACCGTTTTTAAAATTGACACCTATTTTTCGTCTGTTGGTTGCCCACAAAGCAGCTTTAACAACAGCCTGATCGTCCTTCAAGGTAAAATAGCAATGCCCCGAAGATGCAACTACCAAATTAGAGACTTCGCCTTGCAGCCAAACTCCCGAAAGCAATGTGTCTTTTTCAACCAGCCCCTTAAGATAAGCTGTGAAATCCGAAATGCTTAAAACTTTCGCGGGAAATGGAGTATTTAGTTCAAATAGATTCATTTTTCTGTATAATCATTCAAAAATGCTTTCATATTTTTATCTACAAAAGCCGTCGAAAATTTTCCGGAACGAAACTCAGGATGTGACATCACATAGTATTGAAACGGTATTGTCGTTTCTACTCCTGAAATTTCAAATTCAAGTAATGCAGCCGACATTCTGTCTATTGCTTCTTCTCTGGTATTGGCCCAAACTATTAGCTTAGCAATCATTGAATCATAATTCGGGGTAATTTTATATCCCGGATAGCAAGCAGAGTCTACTCTCACCCATGGTCCGCCGGGGACAAAATATTGTTCGATATTACCCGGGGAAGGCACAAACGAATTAAACGGATCTTCAGCATTTATTCGACATTCAATAGCCCAGCCTTTGGGTTGAATAATTTCATCCATATCAGGCAGATGTTCGCCGGCAGCGACTCTAAGTTGCAGTTCAACCAAATCGTAACCGCTTATCAATTCAGTTACCGGATGCTCAACCTGTAAGCGCGTGTTCATTTCCATAAAAAAGAAATTACCGGCTTCGTCAAGTAAAAACTCTATAGTTCCCGCGCTATAATAATCAACCGCTTTAGCAGCTAAAATAGCAGCTTCAGACATTTTCTTTCTTAGTTCCGGAGAAATAGCAACCGACGGAGACTCTTCAAGAAGCTTTTGATGTCTTCTTTGAATTGAACATTCTCTTTCCCCTAAAGCCACAACTTTTCCAAATTTATCGGCAATAATTTGGATTTCAATATGTCTTGGATTTATCATGTATTTTTCAACGTAAACTCTGTTATCGCCGAATGAGGTTTCAGCTTCAGCCTGAGCCATTTCAAAAAGCTTAATAAAATCTTCTTTTTTCTCAACGAGGCGCATTCCTTTACCGCCGCCGCCGGCCGTAGCTTTAACCAGGACAGGGAAGCCGATATTTTCGGCAGTTTTCAAAGCCTCTGCCGAACTTTCGAGATTATTCTGAGATCCCGGCATTACCGGGACTCCGGCTCTGTCCATAAGATCTCTTGCAACTGATTTTTGGCCCATTCTTTCTATTGCTTTTGAATCAGGTCCGATAAAGACAAAACCACATTTTTCCACGACATCGGCAAAAGCAGGATTTTCGGACAAAAACCCGTATCCCGGGTGAATAGCTTCTGCTCCGGCAGCCTTTGCAACTGACAAAATGTTTTGAACATTGAGATAAGAGAGGTCGGGCCTTGCAGGTCCGATGCAATAAGCTTCATCTGCCATTTTCACATGCAATGCATTTTTATCGGCTTCAGAATAAACAGCGACGGTTTTTATCCCCATCCTTCTGCATGTTCTGATTACTCTAACAGCGATCTCTCCTCGATTTGCGATAAGTATTTTAGAAAACATTGTCAGTCTCCGATCTGCAAAATGCAAAGTAATTTGCCGTAGTCGACAATTTCACCGTCTGAAACGCAAACTTCTTTAATTATTCCGTTTTTCGGAAACTTAATTGGGTCTTTAAAGCTTATCCCCTTTACAAAACCAAAGTTATCTTCTTTTTTAATTCTATCCCCCACATTAATTGTTTTATCGGGGGCAACGTAAACTCCGACTTTGTCAGAAAAGACTTCGAAGTTTGTATTTTTATCAGTGGGAAGCACTTTGGAATTCATCTCGTTTTGGTTCTTATTGTCATCAGTGTGTTTATCTGACTTCTCAATTGCGTTGTCGAGAACAAATTTAAGTTTATTGTTTTTTCCAATTTTAAGTTCAAATTCCGAGTATCCGTTTTCTGCGACCACTCGATAAAGTTTCTTAATACTATTTATTTCCATTTAGCAGCTCCCATAAAAATTCAAGCGAGAAATCCTACCACATATCTTGATCATTTTTCAATATGATTGCCTTAAGGATATTTATAACAAATATAAAAGCAGTATTTTTAGTAGCAAAACATTTGACTTTATTAATAACAAATTATATGATGGTTTTGGTGTTAATTCTTATACCGAGACGCAATTATGGAGACAAAACATGTTTAAAAAACTAGCTCTTCTCGTAGCTTTAATGGTAGTTCTGGCGATATCGTCAGTTGATGCTCAAGTAGATGTATTAAAACACATTCCACAGGATTCAGATTTTGTGTTTTCGATTAACATAAAACAATTGATATCGAACCCAAATGTAAAAAAATCCCTTGAGGAGAATTTAAAATCTAATCCCCAGCAGAAAAAGACTTTCGATGAATTCGTAGCAAACACAGGGATTGATCTTTTCAAAGACTTGCACTCCGCTTTAGTTTTCACTTCAGGGAAAACAGCTGAATCAACCGGAAAGCAAATGGCCGGTGCTATCGTAAGCGGGAATTTTAATCCTGAAAAAATTCTCAGTGCAATCAAAAAGGATCCTAATGCAGCTAAGGACGTCGAAATCGGCAAGCTTGGAAAATTCGATGCAGTAATACCAAAAAATCCGGATGACGGTTATGGCGTGTTTTTAGACAAAAACACTCTTGCAATCGGTTCAAAGATCAGCATTACTTCTGTATTAGAAATAGCAGAGAAAAAAGCCAAAAACGTTTCTTCCAGAAAAGATTTTGCTTCTATTCTTAAAAACTTGAATTATAACGCAACATTATCCGGTGCCGGCCTGATGCCTGCGGAGTTAAAAGAAAAAATGAAGAAAAATCCTCAAGCGGCCGCTTTAGCAGCAATTGATTATTTCTTTTTTGATTTTACCAATGCAGATAACATAGTATTAAATTTTAATGGCGAAGTTGATAAGAAAGAAAATTTAGACAGTGTTTCCACAGCTCTCAATGGTTTTCTTGCGATGGCAAAAATGTTTACCGCTCAGGCTCCCGAAGCTGCAGAAATATTGAATACCATCAAAGTAACCTCATCAGGGAAAAGCGTTCAGATCGCTATGAACGTTCCGAAAGAAAAACTTGAAGAAATCAAGAAAAGAGTTGAAGAACGCGTCAAACAAATGAAAGAACAGGGTGCTCCCGAAAGAGAATTCGACAGGGAATAACAAATAAATATCATTATTAAAAAGGCCGTTACAAAACGGTCTTTTTTTATATCAATTTTCCCGATCTTTGCCGATAAGAACTTATGCAAAGAGTATTACGACATACATATCTATTAATAGTTTTTGTTTTTTTATGCAAACCGTTGTTCTGTCAACCTTTTGATTTGATTTATCCACAAGGTGAAGCAACCGATAATGTAACCAAAGAATTAAAAAAGCTTCAAGACATACAAAGAGACCTTGCGCTCGAAAAACTCACGCGAGAACCATCAAAGCTCGATGCCTACATAGAATTGGCAGAACTAAGGCTTTCTCAGGGCAGATTACACGAAGCCAAGCGATTTTTTGAAATGGCATTACAACTTTCTCCGAATAATCTTCAAGCGAACCATGGTTTAGTAATGGTGCATTATCATCTTGGAGACTTTGACAAATCACGAGAAAAACTTGAAACTCTGCATCGTTATCACCCCCTTTCAGACTACGAAAGAGAAAAACTAGATGCATATAAAGCAAAGCTAAACACCTCGGGAACGGCCGGAATGTATATAAGGGAGGACAGCAGGGGCTTTCAGGAAGTTATGTCCTCTATTGAAGCAACTTTTCCTTCAGAAAATTTCAAAAAACTTGAAGTGAAGTATAGAGCTGAAATGTGGTCACATGAGGATAAAACAGAACACATCAACTCAAATGTGTATTCTGCGACGATAAATTATGCTGCCGATTCAAATAACATCTTAGCATTAACCTACAGCCCGGAAACCATAAGAAGCGGAAAAAGCACAAATGGGTTCTCTTTGCAGTGCCTTGCAGGCAGCGAAAGTTTAAAATTGGCTCTCAGGTCAAGCAAAAACATATTCAAAGAAAACATCTTCACAATAAAAAACAATTATGAAGAGAACAGTCAAGCAGTAACTCTATATGGGAACATCCATCATCGCACAAAAATAATGCAAGGCGTGACTTTAGCAGATATTTCTGACGGTAACTCAAGGCGAAGATACGACACTTCAGTAATTTATTCTCTTCATAGAAATCATTTGCCATTTTTAACCGCCAGCTTAAGCTTTTGGCAGTCAAGCTATGAAAAGCAATTTGATAAGCGGGGAGATTTGTTAAGTTACTGGGCTCCATCAGATTTTAGAGGCAATGAATTTTCGTTATCCTGGGAGAAAAACCAAGGAGTCAATTGGTGGTGGGGAGTTGAGGGAAATTATATCGTAAACAGATATAAGTTTGGCGTTCCTGTGGTTATGGAGGACAAAGGTCCCGGCGCATCTTTATTTTGCAACTATAAATTTACTAACGGCAATGTTTTCATGAGTTTAAGCGAGAGATCAAGGAACTACTTCACCGAGCGCCGACTAGAGATATATGCCTCACTCAATTTTTAAGATTAGTTCAAATTAAAAGTTGAATTACATAAGAAATGACATAAGCTGAAACAAATCCATCAGCAAAGGCCCAAGCGGCCCCTTTCAACAGGCCTCCGGTCGAAAAATCAAATCCCTCATAAATATAAGCCACGAGAACAAGCCATTGACTTGCCTCTCCACTTGTCATTGAAACCAAGGCCCAAACGATTAAAACTATTGCCCAGATTAATCCTGCAAGTAAACCTATTTCGAATGGAGTCAAATCAAACACTCCCAATTAGAATGGACAATTATACAATATTGGGCTAAATGAGGCAATTTATAAATTTTGCCATTACACAGAATATATCTTAGCAATTCTATTGAAAGCTCTATAAATCTAGAGTAGAATCAAGTGTATGAGGACATTTTATATTACAAAATATATATTTTTACACATTCTGTGTTTTACATTTATTACAGCTCACTTATATAGTCAAGTGAAGCCCGGAATAGATGTATTAGCAACTCAGCACCCTGAAATAATCATAGGAAAAACCATAGCATTATTAACCTCAAAAAGTTCTCTTGACATTAACTTAACGCACACTATAGATAGGTTGAGCAAAGCCACCAATATTAAGTTGATAGTTACCGGAGATGTTTTTTTTCGTGAAACAATGAAAGGCGATGACGGGGACGAATATGACGTTTTAACAAACTCAAAAGTAGTCATCTATTCAGATCCCTCTGTTAAACCTACAAATATTTCATTAAGCGGCATTGATGCCTTGGTAATTGATATTCAAGATATCGGGATAAGGTATTTCAAATATTTAACCATAATGGCTCAATTGCTAGAATTAGCAAAGAATTCCGATGTACCGGTAATTTTATTGGATCGGCCTAATCCAATTGGAGGAAAAATCGTTTCCGGTTTTGTATTAAAGTTATCTTTGAGAAGCAGATTTGGCGTTTATCCTATCCCACTCATTTACGGAATGACAATAGGTGAGTTAGCTCTGTATTTTAATAAAATATTTGGTATAGGCAGTAATTTAACAGTAATAGGAATGGAAAAATACAATAGACAGTTTTCATATAAAGAAACCGGTCTGCATTGGATACCACCATTTGACCACGTGAACGAAGGTGACACCCCCATTTACTACGCTGTTACCGGCATACTGGGCGAAATGGGCGTTTTTTCAACGGGAGTAGGCACTACAAGGCCATTTAGATATATTCTGGCACCTTGGATTGACGGAGAAATATTATCAGATTTAATAACAAAATTAAATTTACCGGGCCTCTCAGTAATTCCAACGACTCAAACCCCATACTATGGGTTATTTGCCAACAAAAAAATAAACGGAGTAGAGCTTATAATAACCGATAAATCAAAATTCGATCCATTTAAATGTTGTGTCGCATTTTTAAAAACATTGTATGATCTATATCCGCAGCAAATACCTTTAAAAAACCATACAGTTTCCGAAGCTCTTGATATACTTGTAGGGAATGAAGCAATGCGAGAAGGCATCTTAAAAGGTCAATCAATTGAAACGATTTGTGATTCAGTTAAAATTGAGCAAACCGACTTTTTAAATAAACGTCAACAGTTTTTAATTTATCCGGAATAAACATATGAATAGAAACGGCATGTCAATGGTTGAAGTAATGATAGGAGTTTTGTTGCTGGCTCTTATTCTTTTACCCTCCCTGAATGTAATAATTGGAAAGACTCAGACAGTCTCAACCACAAGAGATCACGCCCAAGCCGCTCTTGTTGCGCAAAAGTTGCAAGAAATATGTCGCTCTTATTCGTTTAATATGATTGAAGCCGATCAATATAAATCCGACAACTTAAATGAAGAAAAAACATTTGAATGGAAACTGCTTAACACTCCTGAATTAAGCCAAACCACGTTAAATGGAATAACCTATAAAGTAGTTCAAGAAAACACTTCTATTGATCCGGTAAAGAACTCATTAACAAATGATGACTCTTACCCATCAGTTTACCTTTTCAGGTTGGAACTTAAATACCAAGGGAAAGACGGAAGAGATCATTTTTTAAACGTATCAACAGCAATAGCGCAAAGAGAATAACAATGAAAATTAAAGGATTTACCCTTATAGAATTAATCATAGGCTTATTGATATTTTCTTTAATTTTGTTTGCTTCTTGGAATGTTTTTAGTTCAGGAAGCCAAAATGCATATGAAGTTATATCAAATCACACGATCAATGATGAGATTGAAAGAGTATTAATGAAAATAACGGACGAAATACGAGAAGCAAATTTAGTATCAACAAAGTTTCCCGAATCAATAAATGAATCTGAAATCAATGATTTAAAAACAGAATCATCGAACAACAGACTTGAATTTGACAAAATAAACTACGATTTTACTATTGATCCATCTAGTTTATCCAATGGAGAAGTAAATTACACAAAAGACTCAGTTAAATATTTTCTTGAAAAAGATGATTCTGAAAATGAAGGTTGGACTTTATATAAAGAATCAGTTCCATATGACACAAATAAAAAACCCATAACAGGTGAAATGACAATTTTTCCTGTATTAAAGGGCATCAAGCGATGTGTTTTTTATCGTATAAAAGACCCGGATGTTTCGAGACAAGGGAACGTTTATATGAACATAGAGTTATCTAGACAAGATAGCCCCTACACAAATTCTATTACCATCTCTGTAAAGGAGCGGGGAACATGTCCGGAATACTAAAAAATCAAAAAGGTTCCGCAATAATAACTGCAATAGGTTTAGGTCTGGTCTTAATTATTGTTGTAATTACCGTACATATTTTTACATCTCACCGAACTCAAACTGTTGTAAATGAAAGCAGGCGCGTAAAGGCTCTTGGAATAGCGGAAGCCGGATTAGAGTTTATAATCGGAGAGCTTTACAACAATTCAAATTTCGCGACTCATGAATTAGGCAGTGATTTATCTTGGAAAAAAGAGCTAAATCGTGAAACAACCTTAGTTTCGGACACAAATCATAATTTCGAGGTATTTTCCTCGAGCAAAGGGACTTATTCAGGTCGACTCGGTGACGGAGATTTCAAAGTCAGAATAGGGTTGATACCTTATAAAGACAATATTGACACAAAAGCCATCGATGAGAGCAGAAGCTATTTAAAAGTAGAAGCCCTAGGAAGGTTTGAGAATACTATCAGACGTGTTGAGGCTTATCTGAACCGTCGCTATCCTGCGCGTGAATTTTTAATGTATGACGGCGGCATACTTTCCTTAGTATTTGGCAGAACCGGGAGCGGTGGTATAACCAATAAAAACATTTTCTCTGTTGGTCACCTTTACGGACATAAAGGTATAGAGATAGGCAGAATTTTAATGTCAAAACATAATTATACATCCCCCGGAACTGATCAAGAACTTACAGAAATGAACGCAATCATAAGCGGAAACGGCGGCATATATTTTTACAGTCCTATTAAGGCTAAGTTTTTCGCAAAGAACACATCACAATTAACAAGTTTTACCATACCTAAAAACACCACTTTTCCCACCAACGGCAAGTATGAAGATAAGTCTTTAGAGCCTTTTGGCGCATTTCCTTTAGAGTTATCAGAAACCCTACCCTCGATTCCTGAAACTTTAAAACCCTGGATAAAAGATAAAACAGACGGAATTAGCATCACCCCCAGAAATCCGGCTTTCGAACAATATAAGGCTGTCTCAAAAAAAACAGGAGGACTATTTATTTCTGATAGCTCAAACTCTGAATATGTAGTTAAATATAGGATGCCAAAAGGCTGGACCGGCGATGGCAAGAACTATTTAAATGCTGCTTACCTAGATTTTGGGAGCAATATCAGAAACGGTAATGTTGAAGTTCCTGCAAATGGTGTTATTTATTCGGACAAAGACATTGTTATTAAAGGAAATCCCACTTCGAATGTTAGCATAGTAAGTGCTAAAAACATATTTGTCGCAGGCGATTTTAATCAGAGGGGCGACAGAGATAACATCGATGAATTTTATTGTTTTCCTCAAGATTACGAAGGGAATGCTTTAAAAGATCACACCTACAACAAGGACTGTCAAAATCTATTAAAAAACGACGTTAATTCTGATTTCAAGCATCATTTTGCCGCAACTGTCATTGCCCGAGAAAGAATTGTATATGATTATAGGAGTCCGGTCGACTGTTTTGAGAACGAACTTTTTCCTGTTTTGAAATATAAATTAGCAGAACATATTACTGAAAATGAAGCGCTTGCTAAAGCAAATTGTCTTGAAAAAAATCGAAGTTCACTCAAAGCCAGCTCCACTACAGTTGAAGATTTTTCAGAAAAAATCGACTCATTTTTCACCTTGTTCAAACTTGATTCAGAATCTTCTGAAGCTTCTATAAAAGAATCTTTTAAAAAGATATATGAAGAAAATGACGGAGAATTTGACTTTGCCACTTTTGATAAAATGACCAGAGAGTTATGGGAAAGTTATGCTACGAACTATGAGTCATCCGGTGAACGCGGTGCCTTAAGCGCTTCTGCCAAAAGCAGTGATTATGGGGTATACACTTTATTAAATACTCTTAAGCAGAAGCTGAACATACCTTTAAACAGCGAAGCCAATGAAAACGACATAAAAGATACTCCGGGCGATTATCTATATTTTCCTGAAGTTACCTGTAACGGCATGTTTATTTCGTGCGGGAAATTGAACAACACTTTTTATGCCGGGCCTGATGTACAAAAATATTATAATAAAATCGGATTATATGATCCCAATAAAGAGATAGGTTTGAAACACTCTTTTACCAGTCATTTTATACACAGGATGTTTGGCAGCGAAGTAAACATGAGGCTCTATGACGTACATCGCATAACCAAAGACGATCACGATTACATTCCGCCCACTCGGCGCAAAATTTACGACGACAGTTTACCAACTTTGGGCTTAGACAACAGCAAATATGAATTAGCGGGCTTTGTTGTTCTTTCTTGGGCTGACACCTCTGCTACCGAAGCAGATTATAACAACTTTTAATTAAACATTTCTTCGGGTTTATAAGCTATTCCGGATTCACTCAGAAGTTTATAAACGAATTCAGTTTCATTTTCAGGGACATATAATGATTTAAGAGCATTACATCTTTTAACATCGGGGTTATTGAACAAAAAATCAAAGTGACAACCGAAATTTCGCATTAGGTTTATTGCACGGTTCATATTATTTGAATCTTTAAACAAAATAAGTTTTTTGGCCATCTCAGATGACTTTTTTTGATAAATGATTTCATTATTTGTATAAACTCTTTGAAGGGCTTCATTATTTTCATTGATTGTTTCGTTAGCGCTTGTAAACAAATAACCGTATTTATTTAATGAATTGGCGAATTTATGTATAAGTTGCGATTTTATCTCGGGAGTAAAATAAATCATTGTATTTCTGCAAAATATTAGGTCGAAATCTCTTGGGGGCCAGGATTTTACAATATTTAGCATTTCAAAGGTAACATAGTTTAATAAATGAGGCTTAATTCTATATTTTCCGTATTCTTCATGGATAAAGTATTTTAACCTATTGTTACAATCGACATTTTTTAAAGCTCTGCTTTCGTATAGAGCATTTTGAGCTTCTTTTATAGAGTCTACAGAAATGTCGCTGCCAATAATTTTTATATTGAAATCATTATCAGCACCTAAGTAGTCTAGCAAAGTCATCAATATAGAATAAGCTTCCGCTCCGTTTGCGCAGCCGGCTGACCAAATTTTAATATTTTTGTCCCCATTCATAAGCTTTCTTTTAATAATTTCAGGGAAAACTTTTGTCTTCAATATTTCAAAATGGTGTTGGTGCCGAAAAAACCAAGTTTCGTTTATGGTAAGCAGGTTAATTAGATCATATTTAATTGAAAGATCAGATTTTGCCTTTTGTATAACATCATTGAGAGAAAAACAACCATATCGGCACCTTAAAGATTCGATGCGATTTTCAACAAAAAGGTAGTTAGAAGGGTTAAATGACAAACCGCAGTCATTACCAATCAGCTTGCAAAAGAGTTCAATTTCTTTGTTGCTGTTTGTTCTATTTTTATACATTTTTTAAGCTTTTTTGAAATACTCTGTTTGAAATAATTTGCCAAGTAGGCCTTGAGTTTTCTTCAATTTCTTTGGCGCATTTTTCGCATACCAGCCTCTCGCTATTTTGAAATTTTAAATAGCTTTTTTTGTGTATGTCAAATTTTTGTATTTTGAGGCATAAAGGGCACCTGTCTTCCATATTTCAATTGTAGCATAATTTTTTAATGATGCCAATGAGAAGATTAAAATATAAGAAGAAAATCATAAGGCTCATATTTTTATAAATATCTGCCGATTAGTTAGAAATGAAACAGACTAAAACTATAGACAATCACGCAAGAATTCGTGTTACCGTAATAATGAAACGAGACGACGGCAAAATATGTTTTGTTAGGCATTTAAAGGACCAAAAGCGCTACTGGTTACTTCCCGGAGGCGGACAAGATTTTTTAGAAAAAGCAGAATTCACTGCAGCCAGAGAGTTGCAAGAAGAGCTTAAGATAAGCTGTGAAAGCTATAGATTACTTTTTATTCGTGAAAGCATTTCTAAAGTAGATCAAAGACACATACAGTTTTTGGTATTTGAAGGCATAAATCCTGATTTCAGCAGAATTCAGGTTGGAGAAGACAAGCGAGTCGAGGGTTATGATTTCTTTGGCGCAGATGAAATTATTAACAAGACAATTTATCCGGCAATGAAAGACGATATTTCAGAATTTGCTCAGGGAAAAACTCCTGTTTTGTTTAAAAGTTTGGAATGGATTTAATAGCGGAGGCAAAAAATGCTTGAAAAAAAATATGAGCAAATAATCAGAGACTGTAAAAAACGCATTGCGGCTAATCCCCGTGATTTTTTTGCATATTATCAACTTGCCCGAGCGCTTGAACTGTCAGGCGAAACAGACAGAGCCATAAATGTATTTAAAGATGCCATAACTATCAATCCAAAAGATTCATACGCCCACAATTTCATAGGTTTGGCCTATCGCAACAAGGGGCTTTTAAACGAAGCTATCGTAGAATTTAAAAAGGCTATAATGTTTAACCAGAGTTATGCATACCCGTATGCAAATTTAGGAGTTATTTATAAACTTAAAGGAATGTATGATGAAGCCATCATCAGATTTAAGAAAGCAATTTCCCTAAAACCTGATTTTGCGTTTGCTCATTTACAATTAGGTTTAATCTATAAATTAAAAAAGCTGTATGACGAATCGGTTGTCAGGCTAAGAAATGCCATCGATCTTAACCGAGACTACGCATACGCCCACTTTAGTCTTGGTGCCGTATATCTTGAAATGGGCAAACCCAAAAAGGCAATTGTAGAGTTTAAAAAGGCAATATTGCTTAATCCTAAAGATGCCTATTCTTTGTGTCAGCTGGGTCGTTGTCAAATTGCCCTAGAGAATTATGACGAAGCTCTAAAGTATCTTCTTGACTCTATAAAACTAAACCCTGACAATGCTTTTTCATTTTTAAACTTAGGCATTTGTCATTTTTATGCTCAAAACAACGAAGATGCGATAGATTCGTTTAAAAGAGTTTTAGCCATCAATCCATCTTTATCCGAAGCTTCCGTATATTTGGGACAAACCTTCTTAAGATTAAACATGGACGATGCGGCCTTAGCCGAATTCAAAAGAACCTTGAAGTCATCACCTAAGTATCCCAAAATTCACATGTATATTGGTACAGTTTATCGAAAAAAAGGCGACACCGGCAAAGCCTTAGAAGAGTATAAAATCGAAAGCCAATTGAATCCCAATGACGCAGAACTTCATTTTAACATGGGTTTGGCCTACAAAGATAAGGGTATGCTTAACGAAGCGTCAGGGGCATTAAAAAGAGGGCTTTTTCTTGACCCGAAATTAGCAAGAGCTCATGAGGCTCTCGGTGAAATATATGATATTAAGGGACAGTATGATTTAGCCGTAACGCACTTTAAAAAGGCAAGTGAGTTGAGACAAAAATCCTCATCTGATCATTTCATAAAGCCCGGTTCAATAATAAAAAACAAAACTGAGCTTGACCTGATGATCGAAAAATTCAGAGCGGAGATCGCAGCCAATCCGAACAATGCAGAAGCACACTATAAACTTGCTTCAGCGTATAAAAACAAAGAAATGTATGATGAAGCAATCATCGAATATCGCAAAGTAATCGCTTTGAATCCTTATGATACTTTTGCAAATTATAACTTGGAAGTTATATATCGCATCAAAGGGGTTGATGATCAAAACTTAAGTCGTTGGAAACGTTCTGTTACTATAAATCCGGACAATGCCGGTGCCCATTATCGACTAGGTCTTGCTTACCGTGAAAAAGGCATGGTTGACGAAGCGATCAGAGAGTGGGAAAAAGCAGTTGCTCTTGATCCTGATTTTTCACATGCTCATATGCAGCTTGGGATTGCCTACAAAAACGTTGGTAAAGCCGACATGGCAATAAAAGCCTGGAACAAAACCATAGAATTAGATCCTGAGTTTCAAGAAGCATTTTATCATTTAGGAAAAACCTATCTAAATCAAGGTCGTCTTGAGGAAGCAATAAGTTCCATAAAAAGAACTATTCGTCTTAACCCTTCAGATAACGAAAGTCGTTATTTACTTGGTTTAATTTACAAAAATAACGGAATGATGGATGAAGCGGCAGAAACTTTTGAGGAACTGTTAAAATTAGACGATGAAAACTCAGCAGTCTTGACAGCGTTGGCTTCAGTTTATAAAAATTTAGGACAAACAGATAATGCCTTAAATTGCATAATGATGAGCATAAGACTTGATGAAGACAAGTTTTATTCACATTATTTGCTCGGAAGCATTTACAGGACTATCGGACAAAAAGCACTAGCCGAAAATGCCTTTAAACGAGCTATAGAGCTCAATCCCGAAGATGCTTTTTCTCAGTATAGTTTAGGTATATTATACAGAAACTCAGGCAGAGTAGCACAAGCAATAAAGGCATTTACGCAAGCAATCGAACTAGATTCGGATGATGCTTATTCTCATTCTCACCTGGGAATGTCTCTATATGAACAGGGACAGCTAGAAGAGGCTATCGAATCCTTGCAACGTGCGGTTGAGATTAATCCTGAAGATACTTACACGCTTTATCATCTTGGCGTTGCTTATTTAGACAAACAAGAAATAGACTCGGCAATAGATGCTCTTGTTAGGGTTGTTAATCTGTCACCTACCGACTCCTATGCTTGCTTTCACCTTGGACAAGCATATGAAAGCAATCAAATGTTAAGAGAAGCAAAAGCTTGTTATAAACGATCTCAAGAGAATGCTCCGGCGAACACCCAAATCGAAAAATTTGCACGAGAAGCCTATAATAGGCTTTAACAGGAAGAACAATGAATCTAAGCATAACAAGACTTAAAGAATTAATTACATCGCAATTACTCATTTTAATTGTTGTATTAGTCTCTTTAGGTGTTATAGGCTGCAACAACACAAACGTAATGCCTCGGGAAGGCTCTTTACAGGGAAAAGTCTTAACAATTTCGGGAATTCCTCTTGAAGGCGCAACAGTGCGTTGGAGTGCAGATTCTTCTATTTTTGCATACACAGACGAAAACGGCGAATATTTTATAAATAATATTTCATTTGGTACCCAAAGTTTTGTTGTGGAGAGAGAAGGTTATAAAAACAGATCATTTTCTGTTTCAATTTATTCCGGTATGACCTCAAGTTCTGATGATGTTTTTATCGAATCTAAAAGTTTTGACTATAGTGACATCGTCGTTGATAGCGTATCTTCAAGCCATGCTGTGATAAGTTGGAAAACAACAGACTACACTTATGGGATGGTTGAATATGGAGAGACACAATCATTTGGCTCTGCAGTAAAAGAAAGCGATCAACTTTACTCAACAACACACAGTGTTAAATTGCCAAATTTGTCTCCGGAAAAGCTTTATTACTTTAGAATAGTATCAAGCAGACAAAATCAGCCGGCGGAAACTTCGGTAACAAAGACATTTTCAACTATAAGCGTTTTAGAAGACAACAGTCCGCCCACCACTCCCAACGGAGTTGACACAGCCCTAAACGGTGAACCCGGCAAGGCAGTTGTCTTTTGGTCTCCGGTTTTCGACAGCGATTTAAAAGGCTACAAAATTTATAGAAGTGAATACAAAAACGGTTCTTACCAAAGTCTTGAAAACAGAATAATACCCAAAGGGCAAGAGAGGTATACAGACAGCACTGTTATTCCGGGTAAAAAGTATTATTATCGGGTCACTTCAATAGATCAAGCGGGAAATGAAAGTGGTTTCAACTCTAATTCAGAGGGCATAGTAATACCCGGCAGAGTTATAAGCGAGATAAGATGGACTGTTGCAAATAGTCCCTATATTTTAAAGGGAGATATTACCGTTACTGAATTTGGTATACTCAGAATTGACGACGGTGTAAAAGTTTTAATAGACACAACAGATGCTGTAAATACCGGAATCAATCCCGATAAAATAGAAATAACCGTAAGCGGTTCAATTATTACCTCTTCCGGCCCGGCCAAAGTTATATTTGCTTCTAATACTCCTAATCCGAATAAATCATCTTGGCAAGGAATAATAATAGATAATTCCAGAACCAAGGAAAATATTTTAGAAAACATAACCATAAGCGATGCCACTGAAGGTTTAAAAATCAAAAACTCCGATTCAGGGGTTTATTCCGGAATCGAGATACAGAACTGCAACAAAGCATTTGTGTGTCAAAGCAGCACAAATATATCCGTGAATAACCTAAGAACAAAACGATGTTCTGTTGGAGCAGAGTTATTAAACAACACTGACATTAGCATTTCAGAGAGTACCTTCATGCATCCTGAGATCGCGTTGAATTCTGAGGCAAATAACGGCATAAGTATTTCTGGGTGCAATTTTCTTGAGTATACACAGCATGGTATTTCTTCAAATGAATCCGGAGGGATAATCAGCTTTAACAACAATCTTTTTGTATCTCCGACAGCGACTGCTATGCTCATTAAATCAGGAAATGCAGTTATAGAAAATAACACCTACGATTCTCCATATGCCATTCAAATTGTGAAAGACCTGCCTTTGATTAGAAAAAATCTTATAATGGCAAAAAGAAGTGTTTTTGGAAGCGGAAAAATTGGAATTGAGTATCAATATAGTTATACGACACCGGAGTTCGGCCCCAATAACATTCAGGATTTTTCCTCGGAAAATGCTTATGTCGGGTGCACTCCAAGTATAGACAGCACTCAAGCGGCTGTTTTACTCATGAAAGATTATAATGGCGAGCCATATGATTATCGCCTGCGACAAGATTTCCCGACTTCAAACGATGTATGGGGGATTCAAAGAGATCAAATTATAAGCATTGACTGAACTTTGTTTGAGCTCTAATTGTCTTTCTTTTCTTCAACGATCATGCCGGTTTTTCTTAAGACATTTACTCTAGATCCGCACAAGCTACAAAACCTAGAGTGATGAAATGCAATAGATCCGCATCCGGGGCACCCTGTCAAGCAAAGCACTTTTTGCTCATCCATTTTCATAACAGATATCCAAGCTTCATATATTCCCAGCAAAAAAACAAACATAATGCTCAGCATTATTCCGTTTAAAGCAACAATTTCGTAATAAAAAACCATGAAATTAAAAAGTCCGTGTATAACAGATGCCACAAGTATTCCCGCAATGATTCTAAGTGATATTTTACAATCAGATCTTTTTTTGGCATTAGGTTTTGCTATTATAACCGAGCATACTGCCGCAAAAAACAAATGTGCGGTAGCGCTTATCAAAACTCTTGGAACAACAACCGAAGCCCCGAAATTAGTATAGTAGTGAAAGTTTTCTATGAGAGAAAATCCTAATGCGCAACCGACTAAGCTGATAAAAATAACCGTTGATCCTCTTTCTGAATCTACTAATGTCGCAACAACCATTCCTACGGCAGTTTTTATAAATTCCTCAATCAAACCCACCACGCATATGCTTGCCATCAAAAGGTATTGCCAAGAATGGTTTCCTGACAAAAAGCTTCTTAAATCATATCCAAGAAAAAATTCGACCAAGAGATACGCGAATCTTGTCAAAAAGACTGCACCTACTCCTGCAGGCACAGCAATCCAAAATGTTTTTTTCAAAGTTTTATCAGCCCAATGTTTTTTAAAGATCTCATAAAAGACAAAAATCGGTGCAAATAAAAACAAGAAAAAAATAAGGCCGTATGTTTGATTCAATCAGTTTTTCTCCCGTATAAATATAGCCCGATGCAGTGATCTTCCGGATTTTTTAATACTGTGAAAAACAAAGCTCATAGAATCGGCAGCCCAAATTGGCCGAAGATTTTCCGAAGCATGGTCTAATTTTAAAATTTCTTCACTTCCATTTTCAAGTTCCCGTAAAACAATTGAATTTTTACTTCCGTTTTGTCCCTCAGATCTTGTATATGCCAGATAGTTTCCGTCGGGCGAAACATCTGCAAGCCAATTTCTTCTCTCGGTTGCAACAAGTTTTGTAATATTTTTTTCGGGGTAAGAAACCTTAAGAATATGAGATTTTTTGAGGTTTTCAACAATTCGCGTGAACACAATTGCTTTGCCGCCATCGGCCCATCGAGGCTCTCTGTCATCATATGCGCCTGATGTCACAATTGATTGTTCGCTTCCGTCGATGTTCATAACCCAAATACTATTTCTGCCCTTTTGGTTTGAGACGAAAGCAATTTTTTTGCCGTCAGGCGAGACAGCGGGCATCATATTTTTACTTTTTCCTTTTGTTAAGGCCATTGCTTTTTGAGTATTTCGATCAATCAAAAATATGTGTTCAGGAGATGAACTGTCAGAAGAAAATACTATTTTGTCAGCAAAAGGAACCGGCTCAGGCGTCCAGACGTTTCCGGGCCAATCAAACAATTTGACAGCTTCTTTTTCGCCATCTTTTTTAGCATAACATTGATAAGTTAACTTACCGTTAACTTTGTCTCTGTTTGAGGCAAAAATAACTTCTTTTGATGCGGCATCCGGTATGCCGTGATAATTATTCCCCTTACTTTCTTCGATTATCGCTGATTTTGCAAACTTTTGCCTTGGCAGTTTTACATTTATTGCAGTTTCAATTTCTTTAGCTTCATTTTCATTAGGGAAATAGGCAATGTCAGCTTCTGCTGATTGCTCTGATTTTACAGGCTCAATCGCCGGAACAATAACAGATTCAATTGCCGGCTCAATGGCAGGGGCAATCGCCGGTTCAAAAACCGGTTCGGCTGCCGGCTCAATCACAGGGACAATAGGCTTATCTTCAGGGGTCTTAGCAGTTTCGAGAGCAACAGGTACAATAGTTTCAGTTTTTTGCTCAACCTGAGGCGCTTCTTCTTTTACATCAGTGGGATTGTTTCCGAAATCTACAAGTATTTCTGTCTCCGTTTTTTTGATTTCGGAAAATTTATCATTTGGGAGTAAAGAACTGTTTTCTGTCAACAAAATGCGCTCAGTGAAAATACCGGTAAATATACCTATAAAAAAAATAATAATCCCGAGAACCATTCTTGTTTGAACTCTCCGGCGTTTTTTTGCAGGACTATTGCAGTTTTCGCAGCTATTAGATCCTTCAGGTATTTCATGTCCGCATTTATAACAAAACATTTCTCTCTTCTCCTTGAAAAATTACCTGTTAGATTATACAGTAATATTAGCAACGTTTAAACATTTTTATAAAAGCTGAGCAAAATGCACAAAAAACAAATAGGCGAACTTTTCGTTGTGGGCTATCACGGGGAAGCCCCCTCTTACGATTTTCTTTCTTTCGTTGAAGAATGGGGAATTGGCGGTGTGATAGTTTTTGCTCGCAATCTTGAAAACCCGGAGAACCTGCGCAAAAACTTAAAAATCATTGAAGAGGCTTCCGGCAAAGAGATTTTTACCGCGATTGATCAAGAGGGTGGTTTAGTTTTACGAATCTTAAACAATGGGAGCCTTTTTCCCTCAGCCATGGGCATTTCAGCAACCGGAGACCTGCAATTGTGCGAAGACATTTATTTTGCCATTGGCAATGAAATGCAAAACTTTGGTTTAAACTTTAATTTAGCTCCAGTATTAGACATAAATCACAAAGATAATCCCGGTATTGGTGCCCGTTCATTCGGCGAAACCCCTGAAACGGTTGCAAATTTTGGTGTCAGAGCGATTAAAGGCCTCAAAAAGAGCGGCGTAATGTCTTGTGCAAAACATTTTCCCGGCAAAGGGCACGCACAGGTTGACTCACATCTGACGCTGCCGATTATCCCCTACTCTGTTGAGCGCCTTGAATCCTTTGAGCTTTTTCCGTTTATCAAGGCAATAGAAAGCGGTGTAGATGCCATAATGACATCGCACGTATTTTTCCCTGCGTTTGAGCCATGTGCTAACTTACCCGCAACTCTTTCTAAAAATGTATTAACCAATCTGATAAGAAACAAATATAATTATGAGGGGCTTATTATTACAGACGACCTGGAAATGGGTGCCATAACCGAACGATACGGCATAGCCAACGCTTCGGAATTGGCCTTTGACGCCGGCGCAGATCTTTTATTAATCTGCCACACTCTTACGGAACAACGTCTTGCCGCAGAAAATCTATATAAAAAGGCGCAAAACTCTAAAGAAACTTCAAACAGAGTTATCGCCAGCTTACAAAGAATCGAAAAAATGCGCACAATGATCGGCACTTTCCCAAAGACTTCTTTCAGACAAGCTGAATTAATTGATAAGCATCGAGATTTAATTGAGACTGTTTCTGAAAAATCGATAAAATTTTTAAGATATGAAAAAAGCGCAATACCGGCAGGCAAAGATAAGAAACATTTATTATTTGTTTTACCGATGATTTCGGCCCTTGTCAAAGTAGAAGAAGAGCACGAATCAGCCGGACTCGCTAAATTATGCTCAGATTTTTTCACTCATTCGAAGCAAGTTATTTATAACCCAACTTGGTCTTCAAGAGAAATAATTAACGCAGTATCGGTTTTTAATAATTCAGAGACCCAGATTATTTTTTTCAGTTACAATTCGCATATTTTTCGAGGGCAAAGCGAAGCCATAAAAACCTTAAGCGAAGGCAGAGATGATTTTATTTTAGCAGCAATAAGGAACCCCTACGACTTGCTCGAACAACAGCAAGTGCGCACATTGGCCGCCACCTTTGGATTCAGAACGCCGGCAATTTTAGCGTTGCTCAGAGTTCTTGCGGGCGAAAAGAGTTTTAGTTGTGATGGATGGCCGATAAGGGTTTAGATTAAGTTTATTTGCCAAAAATGCCGATACCAATATTAGACAATAATTAGGAGGAAGCACTATGGCAAGTGTCGCAATAAAAATTGTAGGCTTGACTTTAATTTATTTCGTCGGATGGTATATCTGCGAAAAACTATTCAAAGCTATCAAAGATAAATTTGGTAATCAGGTTAAACAGCCGAAACAAAATGTGCCGAGCAGAAAAAAGGTAGTGCCTTTAGCAAGCATAACGCCTATTGATCAAACTTGGCGTTATATTAAGAGTTTAAAAAGCCCTGATTGGCGCGTCAGAAAAATTGCCTGCGTTCAGCTGGGAGAACGACGTGGCACAGCGGTTGTGCAAGCCTTAATCGAAGCTCTTGACGATTCAAAAGAGGATGTAAGCCTTGCGGCTAGCGAGGCCCTGACGAAGATAGGCGATCCTGCAGCAATCGAAGCTTTGGCTCTTTATTGCAAAGAGCTTGAATACAGCACGAATAAATATTTTGAGTCACACCGTGCCGCTTAATTAGGGGCTATAAATATTGCGCGAGATTCTCAATAAAGTTAGTAAAAGCAAATATTGGCTGATGATAATATTCATCAGTCAATTTCTTGTTTTGCGAAATTCTGATTTTGAATGGATCAGCAATGTAATTACGTTTTTTGTGGCGCTTTTATTATATTTAAATTTAACTAAAATATTTGTAATGCCAACCCAAGAATACGCCTCGAATATTTATGTTTCTGACAACTCATTAAGAAGCGAAAGAGCTGAAAAATCGTTGTTGTTAGCTACAAACCAGTATTTGAACACAGAATCTATAGCCAAAGTTCACTATGCGCTTCATTTAATAAACCCTAAGCAGTCATTAAAAGCAAAACTGGATTTTGCCTTAGGTTTTTTAAATGAAATATTACCGGATAAAATTTTATCGTTTTATTATTGTGAAAAAACACAAATAAACTTTATTTCAGCGACAAGAACTAATGCCGACAATCAAGTAATATCTGTTGAGCAGCAAGATGAAACCATATCCGATGTATCAGCAAAACTGAAATTAGTTTTAAATGTTAACAATAACTCTCAGAGATATAACTTCATTCGTGAAATCAGCATAAAAAGTGAAGATAATGACAAGAAAAACCTTTTAATGCCGGTGCATTTTTTCGGAGAGTTAACCGGAGTTTTGGGTGTTATCAATACGACTTTTAAAGACTTAACTCAATTTGAATTAACCCTAATTGAGTCTTTTTGTGAAGGGTTGGCAATTTTGCTTCATAATCATGTATTGTTCAATGCTCCCACTGTTTATGAACAAGAACCTGAGAATCAAATTGCCAAACGTATCGTAAAAGACCTATTTCCGAAGTCGCCGCCAATATTAAAAAAATGGGAAACATCATATTTTGTTTCAAATTGTGAGAATTACACCGGAGATTTTTACGACCATGTATTTTTACCGAATGACGAGCTAATGGTGATAATAGGCAAAAGCACTGCAAACAATATAAGCGGAGCGCTTTTCTTCGACAGATTGAAAATTATGATAAGATGTTTAACTCAAAGCAACCTCAGTCCGTCAGAATTATTAAATAAACTGTCATATAACTTGAATTTTGATTCAACATGCGATACTTTTGCAACTGTTAGTGTTTTGTTGCTTTCAAAAGACGGCAAAATGGCGACAATATGTTGTGCAGGCTCTCCGCATCCTATAGTTATTCGTAGCAGAAGCGGTTTTGCAGAAGTCATACAAACAGACGGAGGAATACCTTTAGGGCTTTTTGACCGAAGCGGCGAAACATATAAAGACATAATATTGCATCTGATTCCCGGTGATGGTATTTTTCTTTACACCGAAGGTTTATTAAACCATGTGAATAAAAAAAACGAACATATGAACAGTGAGACTATAAAAATAGAATTGGAGAAGATGCCGGAACAGAAATGTGAAGATATTCTGAGCACTTTTTCTAAATATTTACAATCTGAAAATGATTCAAAAGGAAATAGCGAGGAATATGTTTTGTTCCTTGCTAAAACGGAGCAGTTATGAATAGTGAAATACTTGAGCAGCATGTATTTTTTGGAAATCGCAAAGATCGAGAAATTTTTCAGACTGTATTAGAAAAAATCTTTACCTTTATAGTCCGTGATATAGAAGTTGAATACCTCGATCGTCCGAGCGAGATTTATTCCACAGTAAATGATCGAACTCAAAAAATACTATTCAGTATAGACAAACCGGAAAAAATAAGCACATTTTCGGGAAAATTTTCGGACGGAGGATCATTCAAGCTTATTGGCGGAAATTTATATGTAAATATGTCAGAGGAAGAATACAATTACGAACTTCTTGACAGTATGAAAAACTTTTTGTGCCCGGTTTTTCCGCTTTGGATGTTTAAAAGCCCCTATATATGGGGTGCAACAGTATATGAGGATTATGAGCGACAGCATTTTTTTGAGGTCAGAAAATATTCAGAACGCTCTTTAAGCCTGGACTTACCTGAAATAGATATTTATCGAAGAGACAACGGTATCATACATAAATACAGATTTTTTCCGAAAGAAGAATTTGAAAGCGTCGAAGATGGCTTTAAAACATTGGGCCCAATTTTTGAATCCCTGAGAGCCGGTCTATTAAAAAGAAACTATGAAGGGCTTGAAATATTCAGTCTCTACTGTACAAACAAACCGTTGTTCAGAAAAACCGAGCCCAGAACAAAGCTTGGTAAAGAAATGAAATCAATTTTGTCACCCGACAAATAGAACGGGGGGTTATCAACTTGTCTGAGAGCATTTACGGCGATGAAATTCTTGATGAAGTTATTGATGCTTGTATCAAGCACTTGCGTGATCACCCCAATGACCACGAAAAGTTGTTTTATATGGGCAATGCCTTTTTTATAAAGAACCAGTATGACAAGGCATCATTTTGTTATATAAAAGCAGTCAATAAATCACCTAAAAACGCAGTTTATTATGCTCATCTTGGACATGCTTACCGTGAATTAGGCGACAAAGACCAGGCTGTAGCTTCATATGAATCTGTTTTAAGACTAAACCCGCGATTTGCAGACGCTCATTTTAATATTGGGCTCATATTTTTTGACAATAAAAACTATGAAAAAGCTCTTGCAAGTTTTGTAAATGCTATATCAATCAACAACAAATATGCCGCTCCTCGCTATTACATCGGCAGAATTTATGAAGAGCAGGGTTTTACGGCCAAAGCGATGAAAGAATACCGACAAATAATCGAAGACTTAATGGGAGACAAACTTGAAAAAAGTAGCGTAACCATTGACCTTGGAGCGATTTTTTCAGATTTAGGTTTGCTTGATCAAGCAGAAAACGAATACCGAAAAATGATCAAAATCCACCCCGAATACGCCGATTTGCATTTTCATTTGGGAGTTATTCTGAATAAAAAAGGGAAGCCTGATGACGCGATGGAAGAATTTCATATAGCCATAAAGCTTAACCCGCACTACATGGAAGCGCGCAGAAAATACTGGGAATCAGCTCAATGATCATTCTCTTTTGTTTGCTGTGATTTCAGCAACGCCACCTCTTGGGCCAGTTTTCTGATTTGATCAGATTGTTTGCTAACGACAACAGAAAATTGTATAAGTACAAATATAACTGCAATAATCAAAAATAAAAGCAACATAGCCGGTGGATAATATATGCCTACAATTTTAGCAAACCAATCAACTCCGTCTTTCCACAAAGAAATAAATAAAAATAACCCCCCAAAAAATAACCAGAGAATTGAATAGGCCTCTTTGATTAAACATCTTTTAATTAATTCAACAATAAAAAACAAGAATAAAACACTTCCAATTATTGAGATAATTTGGATTTTTTCCATAATTAGTCCATTTTCTTATGTTTTCTGAGAGCAATAAAAAACATAGCCAGCATGACTTTTATCATATAATACACTGAACCTAACGCAGATATTGAAGATTTACCGGCAAATCGTTCTCTCATTTTTACGGGAACCTCAAGAACTTTTAGGTCATTTTTAATTGCTAAAACCACTTCTTCAGGTTCGGGATAGTCAAAATTCGGATAATTCACTGCCATAAAATTCATAGCTTTGGAACCATATGCTCTGAAACCTGAGGTAGGGTCTGTAATAACCTTTCCTGTAAGTATTTTCGTAAAAACCTGTAACAACTTAATTCCAATTTTTCTAAAAAACGAAGATTTAAAACCGTCAGGTTCTTCACTCAAAAACCTTGACCCAATAACAATATCGGCTTCATTTTGCAATATGGGTTTAAGTAAATCTTTAATATATTCAGACGAATGCTGACAGTCTCCGTCAAATTTCACGGCTTGGGTAGCGTTAAGACGCAGTGCTTTAAGAATTCCGGTTTGAACAGCTCCTCCTACCCCCAAGTTTATTGGCAAATCTATTACAAATGCTTTATTTGTTTCTTTTGCTTTTTGGGAAGTCAAATCTGTTGAGGCATCATTTACCACAACAAGAATGGTATCAGAATTAAGCAGAGTTAATTCATCCAATACTCTGCCAACGTTATATTGTTCATTATAACAAGGAATTATCACTGCCAGCATTTTGAAATTGTCTCCCGGAGCAATATAGCATGTTCTAGGGCGTAATTAAATAAAAAACATAACACTTGCGTTATTTGTACTGATTTGCTTTAATTGAAGTGTGGGTGTAATTAAAGTTTCTGTGGAGCAGAATCATGAAACTTATCAGACGTTTTGTCAGAGAAGATAAAGGTCAGGCTTTAGTAGAATACGCTCTTATTATCGGGCTTATTTCTGTCGTAGCTATTGCCGCATTGTCATTAATCAGCGGAACCGTTGGCGATATGTTTGATTCTGTAAGCGGCAGCATTTCCTCTGCTTTGTCAAATTGAACTAAGTATATCGCGGCTCTGATGAACATGCCGCATAAAACATTCAATAAATTTGCTTAACTTCTCGAGAGGCAAAGTATCAAATAATAGGATGTTATAGAGAAGAATTAAATAAAAACGACAAATAACTTGCGCTTTTTGTACCGATTTGCTTTAATAGGAGTGTAGGTGCAAAATAAATTTCTGTGGAGGAAAATCATGGAACTTATCAGACGTTTTGTAAAAGAAGAAGAAGGACAGGGTTTGGTAGAATACGCTCTCATTATCGGGCTTATCTCTATCGTAGCTATTGCTGCATTGTCAGCAGCCGGCGGAAGCATTGGCGACATGTTTGATTCTGTAAGCAACAGCCTTTCCGACGCAAAAGCCAAAGTAGATGCTAACACAACTACCACAACTCCCTGATCGGAATTAATTGGTTTTTGTATTTAAAAAACAGGCGAGTCAATTCGCCTGTTTTTTTATCGCAAATTTTCAAATCACTTATTGACATAGAGGAATATTAGTACTACACTCTTTCTTAATAAACTAAACAAGTATTAAGGAGCAGGTCTTGAAAAAAGCCAAGATTATCTCAATTGTTATTATTATGCTCTCGGTTATTGCTTTGGGCATATTCATGGGAAAACAAGTATTCAGGCTAATGGAAGCTAACAATACTGATTCTGCGCAAAAGTCCGATATAAAGACAGAATCTCAGGTTTTACATCCATTGCCAAATGACAGACATGAGGCTACTGCCTCTAACTTTGCCGTAAAGCCGGGATTTCAAACTGTGGAACCTGTAAAAGAGACTGCAAAATTTGAAGTTTCTGCCCCTGAAAAGTTACCTCAACCAACTATAGCGCCGACATCGGCTAACTCTTCTGTTGTCTCTGTGGCTTCTCCGACCTCAGTTTCTGCCACAAACAACAACACAGCAGAAGCATCACAAGCAAAGACCGAACTCATTGTAAATTCCGGTTTAAAACTTAAACCTGTAACAGAAGAAGATACTCTTCCGGCCTTAACGGTAAAAAGCTATGCCTTTGCCAACGGAAGCGGCATTAATGTAAGAAGCGGCCCGTCAATTCGTGACAAAATGCTTTTTAAAGTTGGAAAAGGAACTCGCGGCACCGTGATTGAAAGAAAAAACGGA
>MWDD01000004.1 GCA_002070375.1 bacterium ADurb.Bin157
ACCCATTCCGATAAATCCAAAGGCGGCAAATGGCATATAAAGAAGAATTCCACCGATTGTTGCTCCAAAGTGATGCCCCAAACCGCTTATTCCGTCGGTGTAGAAAGCAAACGCCCAACCCAATAAAATGGCCGGAAAAGTCAGTTTGTTATAGATGCGCCCGTATTTTAGGTCGCTTATCAAGGCAATAAAGGCAACGATCAAAACCGATATTTGCATTATCATATGACTAAATAGCCCATTAAGTTGATGTTTGCGACTTTTGGACTTAATTCCTTGTCAGCTGTGTCGGCAAGATATATAAAGCCAAAGCTCGGGTCGGAAATTCTCACAATGTCTTGTTCTGTTTCAAGATACGGACTGTCAACGATTATAATATCTGCGCGCCTTCGCGCAATATTAACGAGTCGGTTAAATTTTTCTGTGTATTCTGATGAATCGCCACTAATGTCGGGAGATTTTCCGTAACTTAACAGGTGTAAGTCGGGCGTTTCTGTTTTTTGAGTGGCATTAATTATGTTCTCGCCGTTTAATACTTCTAAGACGCCAACTTTATTCGGCAGGTCAAAAATTTTATGTAGTGCGGGCCCGTAATGATTGCTGTCTATAAGTAATACTGTGTAGCCTTGCTTTGCAAGCATTACGCCTAAATTGGCTACCCAGGTGCTTTGGCCGATTTTGGGCTTTGAAGCAATGGGAACCAATACTCTGATGCCTGATTGGGCCGTTTTAACTTGAATTGTTTCTGTTAATTTTTCGTATAACCTATAAAGCTCGCTGTTCGGTTCGTTTATTGAGAATAGTCTGCCGTCGCAAACGGTTTCGTTTTGCGGGTATTCAAATTTAAGGGTTTTAGGTATAAGTGGCTCAGAATCGCCAAAAATAACTGGTTTTTCGTTATGGGTAGGTTCAACTGTATCAGCTGTCGGTTCTTCGACATCAGGTATTTCGATATGTGATGGTTCAACTGTATCAGCTGTCGGTTCTTTGATATCAGGCAGCTCTGCAGTTATTTCTTGCGTCTTTGGCTTGATTTCTGCCGTTTTCGTAAACAAGAAAAACCCTAAGATTAACGCGGTTGCAAAACATATTAGATAGCTTAATCTCGGGTCATGACCGATTTTTTGATACATTTCCCTTTTTTGTTTGTTAGATTCAATGCTGAATTTGACTGTTTCGTGTTTAACTTTTAGTATTTCAAGCTCGTTTTGTGTGGCAAGTTTTAAGTTTTTAAATGTTTCGAGCTTGCTTTCTGTTTCGAAATATTGTTCAGAAAGTTCTGCCTTTTTCTCAATTACTGTTTCGAGGGCTTGTTTTTCGCTTTTTTGAAGGTCGACTAATCTTTTTTCAAACTGAGCCAAGAGGGCAGAATCATGTTTTATTAGCTGTTTTAGGCGTTCATACTCGCGATTGGGAGAAGATTTGACTATGTTTTTTGTTTGTTTTGCCAGTTCTTTTTCGAGTGCTTTTATGTTTTGTGTTTTTTCGATCACTCTTGGGTGCTTTTCTTTGTAGGTTCTGAAAAGAATTCTAAGCTGTTCTTGTTCATCCGTAAGTTCGTTTTGAAGTTTTTTAATTTTCGCCGGTGAAGATGAAACAATTGTTTGTGAAGTTGTGTTTTGAGGTGTTGCCGATAGTTTTGATTCGGCCAACGCAATTTTATCTTTTAGTTGCGCTATGTTCAGCTTAAGTTCGGTTATTTCGTTTTTTTTGATGATTTGGGCGTTTTGGGGAAGGCTTAAGTCGGTTGATGCGGGCGTATTGAGCTTTTCAAGAAGTGTGGTGGTCTCAAGAATATTTTTATCAATGAGAGCCAATTTTTGAAGTAAGGCGTCATTTTCGAGTTTTCTGATGTTGTTAATTTTGTAATAGACTTTGTCGGTAGCAATTCTGACAAATTCATCAACAGACTTTTCGAGTTTATAGGGGTCTTTGGAAGACATGGCAACTGTTGCGCTGCCGCGCCCGGTTGAAACAACAGATATGTTTTCGTGTTTGCCTGGGGAAAACTCGCTTGATTTTCTTAGAGCTGCCAAAAAATCTTTTTCGCTAACGGCAGCTTCTGTAAGAGAAGGAAAAACGTCGGCCAGGTCATTGTCAGTTGTTATTACCCGAAAAAGGATTTTTGTTGAAAAGTAGCTTGGGGAATAAGCGTTAAAAAAGTAAGCCGTCAAAAAAGAGAACAACAAAATAACGGCAAAGGCAATTGCTTTTGCTTTAAGGTTTTTTGTTGTTCCCTGATCTAGGCTTGGTTTTATCATTTCGTGAATTCATTTACCGTTTTGGCAACAAATTCTATCTGTTCTTTTGTCAGTTCGGGGTAAATGGGAAGTGCAATAGTATGGTTTGCGGCTTTTTCCGATTCAGGGAAATCGCCTGTTTTATAGTTTAAATCGGCGAAGCACTTTTGCTGATGCAAAGACAGGGGGTAGTATACAGAGCAACCTATTTCATTCTGCGTAAGGTAATCTTTGAGGGCGTCTCTGTTTTCGACTCTTATAACGTATTGGTTATAGATATGGTATCTGCCGGGTTTTTCAACCGGAGTAACTATGTTCTTGTTGTTTTTGAATAATTCGTTATATAAGGCGGCGTTTTCGCGTCTTTTTTCTGTCCAAGAGCTCAAGTAGGGCAGCTTAATCGAGACTACTGCAGCTTGAATGGCGTCGAGTCTTGCGTTTAATCCAACTTCAAGGTGTTGGTATTGCTTTTGCCCGCCGTGAACCCTTAAGCCCTTTAGGCGTTCTGATAAAGCGTCATCGTTTGTTGACACCAGGCCCCCGTCGCCGAAGCAACCTAGGTTTTTGCTTGGGAAAAAGCTGAAGCAGCCTGTGTCTCCGAAGGTGCCTGCTTGAGCGCCGTTGTATTTTGAGCCGATTGCCTGAGCTGCGTCTTCGATAACAGTCAGATTATGTTTTTTTGAAATGGCCATAAGCGGTTCCATGTCGACGCATTGGCCAAAAAGGTGAACAGGCATGATGGCTTTGGTTTTTGAATTTATCAAAGGCTCAATGAGGTCGGTGCGCATTAAGAACGTGTCGGGTTCTATGTCGACAAAACGTGCTTTCGCGCCCACTCTTGCAATTGACCCGGCTGTGGCGAAGAAAGTATAGGGAGTTGTTATAACTTCATCGCCGGCTTTTATGTCTGCGGCCATAAGCGAAAGCAAAAGAGCGTCAGTCCCTGACGAACAGCCTATGGTGTGTTTGGTGCCAATATAGGATGCCATTTCTTTTTCAAGTTTTTCTACTTTGGGGCCAAGTATAAAGCCTTGGCTTTCAAAAATGTCGTTAAGCTCGGGAACGATTTGGTCTTTGATTTGAGCATATTGCGGTTTGAGATCAAGAAGAGGGACTTTCATTTATGCCTCCGGGAACAATATTATAGGATAGTAAACATCGCAAAAAGACTATCACTTCGGGCTGATTTTAGTCAATGATTTTTTGAGCCGGCAGCTAAATGTTGCTTTCAATAACTGTCAGATTTAACTTTAATGTTTTCTCTTTTAATGGTATAATGCGGGTATTATGAAATTTGTAGATGAAATAACGATTCAGGTGTCTTCAGGAAGCGGCGGCAACGGTATAGTTGCTTTCAGGCGCGAAAAATTCGTGCCTATGGGCGGCCCCTCGGGCGGTGATGGCGGCAAAGGCGGAGACTTCATTTTTGAAGCGACAGATGATTTAACAACTCTTTACGAACTTAGCTTTATCAGAAGCTATGCAGCTCAGAATGGCGAGAACGGCGGGCAAAAAAATATGTCCGGTCTCGGCGGAAAAGACTATGTGCTCAAAGTGCCCGTAGGAACGCTGGTATATGACGCTGAAACCAAAAAATTGCTTTTCGACTTAGATAAAAAAGGTCAACAGGCGCTAATAGCGAAAGGCGGCAGAGGCGGCTACGGCAATGCAAGATTTGCGACTCCCGTCAGAAGAACACCCCGAATCGCAGAAAAGGGCGAACCCGGAAAGGTGCTTCGCCTAAGGCTCGAACTTAAGTTATTGGCTGATGTGGGGTTAGTCGGTCTTCCAAACGCGGGAAAATCTACGTTTTTGCGGGCAGTGAGCAACGCGCGACCAAAAGTTGCCGATTACCCTTTTACAACGCTTACTCCAAGCCTCGGAATTGTGAAGCCCGAGGGTATCCCTTCTTTTTGTATGGCGGATATTCCCGGTTTGATCGAAGGTGCTCACGAAGGTGTCGGCCTTGGCGTGCATTTTTTGAAACATATCGAGAGAACAAAAATTTTGTTGCATTTGGTTGATGTGAGTCAGTTAGATCTCGAAAACATAACCAAAAACTACGACGTAATAATGAATGAATTACGTGAGTTTTCGGCTGAATTGGCTGATAAGCCTGTCGTTGTGGCAGCAAACAAAATGGACTTGCCTGACTCGCGAGACCTTTTCCCTGAATTTGAGAATGCCTTAAAAGAACGCGGAATAAAGGTGTTTCCTGTTTCGGGCGCGACGAAAGAGGGGGTTCAGGAGTTGCTGAAATACCTGAGCGTAGAATTGAAAAACTTGCGTGTGCCCGAAAGAATTGCGGCAAACGAAGATGAAAAACTATATGAATTTGAGACGCCCTTTGTCATAACCTCAGAATCAGAGGGAAGATGGCTCGTGACAGGCAGCGAAATAGAAAGACTCGTTGCAATGACAGACTTTACAACCGATGAAAATGTCGCTATGTTTAAGAGAAAGCTTAAAAAAATGGGCTTTATTGAAGCATTGAAGACGGTTGAAGTTTTGTGTGACGGTGATATTTTCTCAATAGGAGAAATGGAATTCGAGTTCTGGGAATTCTTTAACTGAGTGAGGCAGAATGGCTATAACCGTAGAAGACATCGTATTTGCGAAACAGATGGAAGTGCCGGCAGGTTTGCGCGAGCATATGCGTGCGGTTGCAGAGATGGCGGCCGAATATGCCGGTGAGGTTGGCTATGACCGTGATGCGGCTTATGTTGCGGGAATGGCTCACGACTTGCTTCGTGTCGCATCTGACGAGGAAATACTTTCTCTTGCAAGACGATCAAATATGCAGCTGACAAAGGCTATGTTTGCGCGGCCTATGCTTGCGCATGGGCCTGCGGCAGCGGCTTGGCTGATAGAAAATGCACCCGATGTAAGTTTTGATATTGTTGACGCTGTAAGAGATCACACTTTTCCGCCTTCTGACGCTCCTATTTTAACTCAAATAATTGCGGTGGCCGACACCTTAGAGCCGTCGAGAAAGATTCCCGAAAGAGAAGCGGTCAGACTGGCTCAAATGACATTCAGCGAAAGGTTTAAGCGAGTTTTTGAATTGAAGCAGAATTTTAGAAGAAATTTGTAATAATCGATAAATGAATGATTTAAATGACAAACAGACAGGCAAATTTAGGATAAAAGTATCATTAGCTATAGTATTTGAAATAGTTTTTGCTTTGGTTGCTTTTGCTTTTTTTGGGGCTATAATTAATAGGTGGTTTTTTGAAACCGGTTCTGCAGCTTTTGTTGAGGATTGGCCCGAAACTTCTTCTGAAGGCAGGGAAAACAGCCAAATTGGTAATGTCAATGTTTTGGTGCTCGGCGTAGACAGCGTTGACGGAACCCATCGCGCAGATACGATTTTTTTGCTTGGAATAAACCCGGCAAAGTCTTCGGTGAATATGTTATCAATACCCAGAGACACGAGGGTTTTGGTAGACGGTAAGGCGCGCAAAATCAATGAGATACTTCCCAGATACGGAATTAATGTCTTAAAAACTTTGATTGAAAACCTGCTTAAAATTAAAATAAATCGTTATGCTGAGCTCAGTTTTCAGGGGTTTATCAATGTTATCGACATTGTGGGCGGCATTGATGTTGATGTTGAAAAACCTATGCATTACGATGATTACAGCGGAAATCTGCATATTCATTTCGACCCGGGAATAAATCATATGAACGGTAAGAAGGCTTTGGAATATGTGCGTTTCAGAGGCGATTATATGGCTGATTTGGGTCGAATAAAACGTCAGCAACAATTTGTTAAAACTGTTTTTGATAAACTCATTACGCCGGGGGTTTTTATGAAACTGCCGAAAATTATCGGGGAAACAATCGAGCACATCAAGACAGATTTTACTTTTACCGAACTTATTACGCTAGCAAACGCGTTTAATTCATATAAAGTAGTGTTTAAAAACATGTCTTTGCCGGGAGAGCCGAGATATATAGATAAAATCAGCTATTTTATGCCGTATCAAAACGAATCGTTAGACTGCGGCGCTGCGTTTTTTTCTGATCTGACGGCTTTAGAACTTGTAGAAGACTATTCTATCGAATCGGAAAATATGCAAAATGAAAACTGAATTGTTTGATTACTTTCTGCCGCCTGAACTAATCGCTCAGGTGCCCGCAGATAAACGTTCTGAGTCTCGATTATTGGTTTATGAAAGAGATAAAAAGAAAATATCTCATCGCCAATTTTCAAATATTGTAGACTATTTTGAACCGGGCGATTTGCTTATTGTAAACAGCTCAAAGGTTATACCCGCAAGACTTTACACAAAAGATAAAATAGAAGGCTCGAAAGAGTGCGAAGTGTTTTTTATTAAATTACTTCAAGACGGCAGATTCGAGGCAATGGTCAAACCGGGCAAAAAATTTAAGGTTGGACGCAAGCACACTTTACCCGGTAACACCGTGATAGAAGTTGAAGAAATTCTTGATTCGGGCTTGAGAATCATGAAAACGACAGACGGCAAAGACCCCGTAGAAGTGTTCAGAAAATATGGCGAAATGCCGTTGCCGCCTTATATAACTTCAAGAGAAAGCGAACCTGAAAGATACCAAACCGTGTATTCAAAACTGGAAGGTTCGGTTGCCGCACCGACAGCAGGTTTGCATTTTGACGAAAACGTTTTTAAGGCCCTGAAAGATAAGGGAGTAAAAGTGGCGGAAGTTATTTTGCATGTTGGGTTAGGCACGTTTAAACCGGTCGAAGCAGATGACTTAGACGATCACCAAATGCATGAAGAAGTGTTTTTTGTTCCCGACGAAACCGCAAAACTGTTTAAAGAGACCAAAGAACGCAATAATAAAGTTTGGGCCTGCGGAACTACTTCTGTCAGAACTCTGGAATCAGCAATTAGAGACGACAAAACACTAAAAACCGGTTGGCAGGCGACAACTTGCTTTATAAAGCCGGGGTATAAGTTTTTGGCAATCGATCACTTTATTACTAATTTTCACTTGCCGAAATCTACTCTGATTGTGCTTGTTTCTGCTTTTGCAGGTCGTGAAGAAATTTTGAATTTATACGCTGAAGCAATAAAAGAGAAATATAGATTTTATAGCTTCGGAGACTCAATGGTGATGATATGAATAAAAATGATTTTAAATTTGAAGTTGATTATAAGTCTGAAGAGTGTTGGGGACGTGTAGGCAGAATCAATACACGCCGTGGTGAAATCAAGACTCCGGTTTTTATGCCGGTTGGCACAGTAGGTACAGTTAAGACCCTTTCTCCTGAAGACCTCAGAACAGCAGGGGCTTCAATAATCCTGGGAAACACTTATCATCTGTTATTAAGACCGGGAACAGACGTGTTAGATAAATTCGGCGGACTTCACAAAATGATGGCATGGGACAGACCTATGCTTACAGATTCGGGTGGCTTTCAGGTGTTTTCGCTGAATAAGTTAAATAAAATAACTGATGACGGCGTTGAATTTGCCTCACACATAGACGGAAAAAAATATTGGATAAGTCCCGAGGAGTCTATGAGAATTCAAAGATCTATAGGTTCTGATATAATGATGGTTTTTGACGAATGTTGCCCTTACCCTGCCGATGAAAAGCGTGCTAAATCAGCATTAGAAAGGTCTGTAGCTTGGGCGAAAAGATGCAGAATAGATCACCCTCCCATGAGAAACGGCCAAGCCTTATTCGGGATTGTTCAAGGGTCAATGTATTTACCGCTACGCCTTGATTCAATTAAGCGAACCGAAGAACTTGGGTTTGAGGGAATGGCGGTTGGCGGCCTGTCTGTCGGTGAACCCAAAGACATTATGCTAGATGTGCTTGATAAAATGATGCCTCACATGCCGCAGTATTTGCCAAGATATCTTATGGGCGTCGGAACCCCCGAAGATTTGTTTTACGGAGTAGAGCGGGGCATAGATATGTTCGATTGCGTTCATCCTACCAGAATTGCGAGACACGCAACTGTTTTTAGCAAAACCGGCAGAATTAGTCTTTTAAATGCCAAATGGCAAACTGACGAATCACCGATTGATGCAACTTGTTCATGCTACGCTTGCAAAACCTTTTCTAAGGGCTATATGCGGCACTTGTTTAAAGCCAAAGAAATATTAGGCTTAAGAATGGCAAGTTTGCATAATATTACTTTTATGATAAACTTAATGGATGAAATAAGGAAATCACTTCTTGAAAAGCGATTTAACGCTTTTAAAAATGAATTTTTCAGTTCCTATTTTTCTAAGGAGGATAAGAGTGGCAGCTAATACCAAACAGATCATGGACTCAGGAATCGCAGCATACAGAGCCGGAAAGATTGACGAGGCCGAAGACATTTTCAGAGGCTTCATAAAAGAATTTCCCGAAAGCGGTTTGGCTGATAATGCTTGTTATAATTTGGCCAAAATAGCCATGGGAAAAGGCGAAAGCAGAAGAGCCTTAGGCTGGTATGAATACCTGTTAGAAAACTACCCTGACAGCGATGCGGCGTATTTCGGAAAAGATGAATACGTTGAATTGCGAAGATCCATGGGGGAAGGCCCAAAAGAGATTGCAGACGAATGCTACTTTAACGGTGTTTCGCTTCTTAAAAGATGCAAATATGATGAAGCAAATGCTGAATTTGACCGCTTAATTAAAGAGTATCCCGATTGCGAATATGTAGATAATGCCTATTATCAAAAAGCAGTTATTTGTAAGAAAAAAGGCGATAAAGACGGCGTAAAAGCCAACGTTGATATTATAATGCAGCAATTTCCCGAAACAGACGCCGCGTTATACGCCGAAAAACTGCTTTAAATAATTAAGAAACCGGCTAAAACAAAAAAACTCTGACAACGTCAGAGTTTTTTTGTTTTGAGATATTTTTAATCCTGGAGCTGTAAGAATACTGTGAATGCTGAGGTGCCATCTTCGGGAATACTAACGGGGTCGGATTCAACCGAGTAATAACCCTGAGTTATGTTCTGAGCCTGAATTACAAGTGGGTAACCTGTTATTACGTTAGATATATAAGCTTCCGCGTAATAAGAGCTGCTGACAACAGTGACGTTTGTAGAAGTCGTTTCGCCGCCCTGTTTTACATATATTTTGGCAACGTTTCCGGGAACAAAAGTGCCGGGTTCTCCATCTTCCGGCTTGGTGCTGCGTAAAACAACTCTAACGTCTCTTGTTATGGGAGCAATGTTGTTGATAAAGTCGGTCTCGCCTATTGCTATTGTTCCGCCCGGGTTAGCCGAGGTTATGGCAAGAGTGGACTGCAGGTTGACTATATCGTAACCGCGAACTTTGCATTTTACAGCAACACTGCCTGCAGTTACGGGAACTTTGTCTAAGGTGAAGTTCAAGCTTCCGTTGAAAAAGTCTCCTTCTGCGGCTGTAGTTGTGAAAGATGCCACTCTTTTTCCCGCAGCCTCTGCCCAAATAGCGATATTTTGATTTTCGGCATCAAGAACGTAACCTGGAAGTTTTAATGCGCCGCTGATTGCTACAGTTAAAGGCTCAACATAAATGGTGCCCATATTTGCAGCGGCGGCACCTATAGATATCTGTTTGCCGTTTCCGTCTTCGCCTGCTGTCGTAAATTCTTTATAGTTAGGGGCGGTTATGGTGTAATGGTGATCGCCGCCGTCTAAGTTTGTCCAGCCGCTGTCTCTGAAATCGGCTGCGGTTTCAAACGTTTTTGATTTACGCTGATTGTAAGGTGTGGCCTGAGTAACGGTGAACTTGCTTAACGGACGACCCGTTACCGCATCTACGGGGTAACCTTTTAAAACACCTCTTACGAGCTGCTCTGTTTTGTGAAGCTTTATTACAGGTGCGGAAACTGTTTCACCATTATTTACTTCAACTGTGCGGTGAGCAATTTCTGCAGAATCCGTTGCAATGATAAAGCCAAATTTTTCTACGTTGATTGCCCAAGAACCCTTTTTAAGGTCGGCAAGCACAAAAGAACCGTCTCCGGTTGTATAAGTAGATCTGTTTTCTGTTCCGCCTGAAACTGTGCCTTTAGCGGTAACTAAAACTTCTGAAACGGGCTGATTAGTGTCTACATTAAGAATGTAGCCCGTGATTGAGCCTGATTTTAAACCTAGCGAACCATTGTCGCATCCGGTAAAAATAAGACTAGCAATAGCCATGAACGCTATAATTAGCCAGCGTCCCTTTGTGTTGGTTTTACGTTTCACCATGGGTGCCTCCATGTAATTAGAAAATATCTCAAGGTTCATATCGGCCAACAAAGGAAGAAAATGAAGTTAAATTTTAAAAAATCTTTTTTTTATTTAAAAAAAATTTTTTTGGTTAACTTTTATGAAGTAAAAGCCGATTAACTAGAGTGAAACTGACTCTTTTTAGAACTTGTTAGATCTTGCTGGAGGCATGAATATGAATAAATGCAGGCGCCCGAAGTCACTCGGGATTCTGGCAGCACTATTTCTTGTGCTTATCGGAAGCCTCGTCGGTTGCGAAAAAGGCAACCTTGGGCTTAAAGGTGGGGGAATTTCAGGAACTGTTATAGACAGCAGAACCTTAGTCGGTGTTGCCGATGTTAACGTCACGGCAATTTCGGGCGGAGATGAAAGCGGTAGCAGCAGTGGCGGCGAAAGCAGCAGCGGTACTGCTAATAAAGTAACAAAATATGCCACCACAGACTCGAACGGAAAATACTATTTTTCGGGTATGAGATCAGACGAATGGGTGCTGAGCTACGATAAAGTAGGCTATGAACCTATTGATCAAAGTGCCAGCGCAGCTGTCAAAGTTGTGGTCGTCAACAGTGAAGTTTCGCATGTGCCGCAAGTCAGAATGCACAGAAATTACTCTAACCAGTATATCAATATTAAGGGAACTCTTAAAGATTCTGTTTCCGGCACATCTGTTACATATGGAAACACTAATATTATAATAGGTAACGAATCTTTCCTTAACAGATTGCCTACTGAATTTACATCAGGTTTTTCTGTTCCGGTTTCAACCGGTCAAACCAGAATTATTATTTCCGTAACCGGTTATCGCCCCACAACGCTTACTTATGACAACTTGATCACAGACATGGATCTTGGGGTAGTTCAGTTGCAGCCTGAAACATACAGTATAAACGGACGCTGGACAGACGTGCCCGGTTGGGTTTCTGCCACAGGACCAACCGCAACTGTTTATGCAAAATCGGCGAACAGAGTTATTGCAACAGCCACTGCAGTAGTCGGCGGTGAAGCCGGAAGCGCAGGTTTTGTTTTGACAGGAATTCCAAAAGGTACATCAGTAAGTTTGGAAGTTGAAATACTCGGATACAAAATGAACTCTCCCATTTCAATTTACCCTGACAGCGATTTTCAAGGAACTATATACCAAAACCTATCGTTAAAAAGCAATTTCTCACAAATAATGAGAGAAGTAAGAGTCTTTTACAGCAATAACTCAATTAACTCAGGCGACAGAGTAGGGGCCTATTGTGAAGAGACAGGAACCCAATGGCCTGAAACCACAGTTACAAATCCTGCCGGCGGAACTCTCGGAACACCTCAGGTTGTTGATCTCGGAACACAAGCCGTTCCTACCGGTTATTACCTGAACTTTGTCGGATATATGACAGAAAATGCGGCCGGTACTCTTACTAACAGAGTGCTTGTTAACGATGACGGCTCTTTGGCACAAATAGTAACCATTAAGTGAGGTAATTTTATATGCAAAGTAATTCTTCTCAAACCGGGGGGTTTAAGGTCATGAACTTACGTTTTTGGGGCAGTTGGTTTATTTTAATAGCTCTTTTTTCTGTGGCTCTTACAATGGGCTGCGAAAAAGGGAACCTTGGGGTTAAACCCGCGACAATCATAGGTAAACTTGTTGATGCCGATGACCCGCGTATCCCTATTGAGGGCGGACTTATAAGAATGCTCGGAAAAGAAGCTGTCGGAACAAGCGAACTTCAACAGGCCAATACCTTTGCTTCTGTTCTTTCCGACGCAAATGGCGATTTTATTTTCGAAAATGTAGTTCCTGACAATGTGATTTTTCAGATGAGCGCACCGGGTTACATTCCTACTTCTTATCCCGAAACAGTGAAAAGCGAAACCACTGAAGGAACAGATGATGGCGATTCAAGCACAAGCACATCAGGCACTGAAGAAATTGAAAGCGTAAGTATCAGAAGCGGAGCTATGATAAATCTTTATCAGATAAAAATGAAAAAGTCTTCTGTTGTGGCCCGCGGAAAAGCAAATGTAAAGCTTGACTTTGTTGATTCCACAACAAAACAATCTGTAAGAAATAACTTATATTTCATGGTTTCTTTTAAAGGTGTGACTTATGAAATGGATGCTGACGATTGGAGAACAATCGGGGCTGACATAGATGCGTCAGAGGGAGTAGACCTTATTGTTATGAACACAGACAAAGTTTACTCAACTTATAAGTCTGCCACGGCCGGTGAACAATTCAGCTTTTTGGGTGATGCCTATCACAGAATTGATCTTACTCCCATTTCATTTGAATTTTGTGTAAGAACCGTTAATGTGCCCGATCATATAAGCGGAGCTACTGCGGAAGAACGTCCTAACCTGAATATTTTTGCGGAAATAGCCGGAACTGTTCCTGCTCAAATAATTGCATCATCAAGCATCGATGTTCCGCATGAATATTCTGCAACCTATTTTACTGTTCCTCTAAGCAATGCCGCGAACGGACTAAGAATTCGCGCTCAGGTCCGTGGCTATAATGATATAATTGCAAATATTCCCGCAGACAAATTTGAAGCAGGCGCAGGCGGAGTCTACAGGCTCGACATAGACTTCATCAAAAACGGAAACATTGATCCTAATTCATCCGATTGGGTTCAGGGCGCGTATCAAAACATCAAGTGGAGAGAAGTGCAATTTATGGTTTCACCGGTTATCGCAGGGCAGGACATAGATGTAATTACATCATTGCCTAGCAGAAGCGAAAGAATTGAAACTAATTATGCCCAACAACACATAAATGTTTACAAAGAACTGGCAAGCGGTTACAAAACTCACTATACCGTCTACAGAAACGGAGCCGGAGTTGCAAGCTCTACTCCCGAAGGAATCTTGATTAATCCTGAAAGTTCTGAGTCTGCAACCACATTGGTTGTCGGGGTTACTTTGCAATAATCGAAGCATAAAAAAACGGTTGCTATAAGTTTTTATAGCAACCGTTTTTAATTTTAGTTAAAAAACTGATTTTCCGTTTTTGTATTCGATTCCTAAGTGTTTCGCAACTGTGGCTGCTACATCCCAAAAACCTTGCCTTATGCCAAGGTCTAAGCCTTTTTGTCCAGGTTTGTAAGCCAATAAAGGAACCGCTTCGCGAGTGTGGTCGCTGCCCTTGTAGGTCGGGTCACAACCGTGATCGGCAGTGATCAACAAAATGTCGTCACTATTTAACTTTGTAATAAATGTGCCAAGCCAAGCATCAAAGTCTTCAAGAGCTTTTTTATAGCCTTCTACGTCTCTGCGGTGACCAAATTTCATGTCGGTGTCGACTAAGTTGGTGAATATAAAGCCACTCTTAATTTTATCCAATGATTCGGAGGTTTTCTGCATTCCGTCTTCGTTGCTCTTAGTTGTTACATAAGGATCAACGCCCTGGCCGGCAAAAATGTCATAGATTTTTCCGATACCGTAAGTCGGTATATTTTTGCTTTTTAAAACATCAAGAACTGTTTCTTCGGGGGTAAGACTGAAATCATGTCTGTTTGAAGTTCTTGTGTAATTGCCTGATTCGCCGATAAACGGGCGCGCAATAATTCTGGCAACTCCTAAATCGGGTGGCTGAAGCATGTCACGGGCTATTTGACAAATTCGATACAGTTCTTTAAGAGGTATAACTTCTTCATGAGCAGCAATTTGAAAAACGCTGTCCGCAGAAGTGTAAACAATCGGTTTGCCGGTTTTGACGTGCTCGTCACCCAAATTCATTATAATTTCGGTGCCCGATGCCGGGTAATTACCTATTGTTGAGCGACCTATCGCTTTTTCAAATTTTTCCATGAAGTCGGCGGGAAAACCATTCGGGAAAACGGGGAAGGGGTATTCCAGCTTGTTGCCCATCATTTCCCAGTGCCCGGTAGTGGTGTCTTTTCCCGGAGAAAGTTCGTGCATTATTCCGTAAGAAGCTATGGGATCAGGCTCTTTGGGAACTCCTACGATTTCGGCCAAATTACCGAGACCCATTTTTTGCATGTTCGGCAAATTAAGGCCGTTTGCTGCCTTTGCTATATTTGGAATTGTGCTCGCACCCACATCGCCGTATTCGGCTTGATCCGGCATCGGTGCAATCCCGGCACTGTCAACTACTATACATATTGCTCGCATATTATCATTCCTTATTTTAGTAAATTTTCAATTTCTGTTATTTTGTTAACTCTCGCGGCGTGTCTGCCCGGAGCCGGTTCGGTGGCAAGCCACGCATCTGCTATCTGCTTTGCGTAGCCAACGCCCAACACCATGCTGCCTAATGTTAAAACATTGGCATGATTATGTTCTCTGCTGTTTTTAGTAACATATAAGTCGTTACAACAAGCGGCTCTTACGCCCGGAACTTTGTTTGCGGCCATGCAAGAACCGATTCCGGCTCCGTCTATTATTATGCCGAGAGTGCCATGGTTTTTTGCCACTGAATGAGCAACCAAAAATGCGATGTCAGGGTAATCAACCGCTTCGGTTGAATGGGTGCCTATATCTTCTACCTGATGTCCTTTTTCGGACAGATATTTTTTCAGTTCCTCTTTTAGTGTGAATCCGCCATGATCGGCACCAATAGTGATTTTAGCCATTATATAAACTCCCTGAATAATTCCGGTCTCGGGCGAGGGATTACAACAGAATGCACAACTAAACCTTTTTCGCGCAAAGATTCTAATCCGGCTTCAACAGCGGCTTCAATCGCAGCCACGCTGCCTGTCATTGTGTAAAAGGCTTTTCCGCCGATTGCCATTGCAATCCTGATTTCGCACAAAGTTATGTCTGCTGCTTTTGCAGAAGCGTCAGCAGCTAATATTGTAGATACAATATCAAAAGTTTCAACGACGCCTAAAGCATCTGTTTTATCGATTACGTTCGTTGCTGTTAAAGCGGGGTATATTTGTTCATGCAGGTTCGGTATAACCAAATCATTTACCAAATAGCCTTGTCCCATTTGAATACCGGCTTCAACAGAAGCTCTAACGGCGGCAACATCTCCCCAGACGAGACAAATAAACTTGCCCGGACAAGTGCTTCTTGAAAGTAAAAGCTCAACGTCAGCCGTTTTTAACATGGCGTCAGTTACTGCGTAACCGACTGAAATGCTTGAAAGCTCTATTAATCCTATTGCATTTCGAGATATATTCATGTCCGATTCCCTTATTCTTTCGAAATAATTATGGCTTTGTCGTCGACAGAGCTAACTGTGCCGCTTATTGACGCATGAAGAGCCGCACTTAGTTTGCCGTCGGGCATTGCACCGATTAATTGACCCGCTTTAACTTTGTCGCCGAGTTTCACTGTTGGGGTTACAGGAACCCCAATATGCATTTTAAGAGGCAGAACAACCTTGTTAAAGGTCTTTGACACAGTTTGTAGGGGCGCTTCGTGATTGTAGTCTAAAAGTCCGAGTTTTTTAATTAAGCGTTCTACGGTTACTCTGCGCATATTGCGCATTGGGTGGACCTGAGGAGAACCCTGAAACGAGGCGGGTTTAACGCCCTTGCCCAAGTGGTAGCGCTTTGCGATAGCGCACATTTCTCTTGGGGGTAAATCTTCGGGGCAAGCAAAATTAGAGCATAAGCCGCAGTCGCTGCAAAATACCGAATCTATTGCGTAGTCGGTTTGCGCGTAAGGAGTAAACTGGGCGGTGCGCATAGCTTTATGCGGACGAATCGGGTAACCTAAAAGCGCTCGGGGGCATAGCTCTGAACAATCTGTGCACTGGTCGCAGGCCGATTTGGCTATGCGTGTGCGTGTGCTGTCAGAGGCTGTCATTTTTCTGATTAAAACGTGTGTTTCGGGCAATACAATAAGCCCGCCGGTTGTCTTGCTCACAATGTCTGTATGGGGGGCAGTAACAAGTTTGCCCATCATGGGGCCCCCGTCAATAACACGCATGCCGTCAAGGTTGTTAAGGCCGGCAAGGGCAATTGCTTCGCTGACTGTAATACCTATGGGAACTTCAATAGTGCATGGTTTTGAAACCGCTCCGGTAACTGTTAAAAGTTTATGAGTTACGGGCCTGTTTAAGCCTAAATTCATGAGAGTTTCCACATTCATAACAACACAGCCGATGTTTAAAGGTATACCGCCAAAAGGAATCAGCTTGCCCGTTGCTTCGTAAACCAATTCGTATTCGTCTCCTGCGGGGTAGAAGTCGCCGAGGGGCAGCATTTTAATGCGACGGTCGGGAATGGCCTTTTCCATAAAATTAAAAAGGTCTGCGTGCTTTTTCTTTAAACCGATATAAACGTTGGCGGCACCTGTTAAATCAGCCGCAACAATTAAGCCGGTGAAAAAATCTTGCGTGCGATGAAGAAGAATTTCTTTGTCCTTATGCAATAACGGCTCACACTCGGCTGCGTTTACAATTAAAGCCTCAACGTTGCGCGCCGCCAGTTTGACATGAGTCGGAAAACCTGCTCCGCCGCAGCCCACAAGGCCTAAGTTTGAAATGTTAAAATCTGACATTTGTTTCACCGATACAAAGTTTTGAGGGCACAGCTTTTGGCTATGCCCCCTTTTTGTTTGTTATTATACGATTCTGAATGCTTCGACCATGACGCAACGTCGATGTCGCGTAAAGGTGCGAGCGGTTGTTATGCCTTCTCCGGTGGGAGACGCAATGGTCATTGTTGTGGGGCCTTCGCCGCCCAATGCCAAGCCGGCGTAACTCGGACCGTTCTTGACAAAAATTGTGCAGTCACATTTTCTTGCCATGAGCGTCAGGTTGTCGATGTTCTTGCTGTGCATGCAAGCTGTGTGACGATTGCCGTTTTCGACCTTTACGGCCAAGTCAATGGCTGTGTAAACGTCGCGCACGCGAACCAGCGGGATGACCGGCATCAAAAGTTCTTCTAACACAAAAGGATGATCGGGACCGACTTCGCAAAGTATTATGCGGGTGCTGTCGGGAATTCGAACCCCGATTTCTTGCATAATAACAGATGCGTTGCGCCCAACAAGCTTGCGGTTCGGAGCATTGATTTTTGGGTCGATGCAAATCTTTTCTAATTGCTGGATTTCACGAGGAGAAGCTTCATAAGCACCGCTGCTTATTAAATTCTTTTTCAGTTCGTCAGCAACTGATTCAACAACAATTATTTCCTTTTCTGCAATGCACAAAACATTGTTGTCAAGACCTGCGCCGGATACTATATCGCGCGCCGCCTTGCGAAGATCGGCTGTTTCATCAACCACAACAGGAGGATTGCCGGGGCCTGCCGCAATATATTTCTTGCGAGATTTTGAAGCAGCGGCTACTACTCCGGGGCCACCGGTGACAGCCAACAATCTGATGCCCGGGTGAGTCATTATCTTTTGGGCATTATCAATGCTGACTTCTGATGTTGTTGTTAACAGATTTGATGGTCCGCCTGCTTCGACAATCGCGTCATTAAGCAAGCACATGGCAAACTTACTGCAATTTTGTGCGGCAGGATGCGGAGCAAAGACAACACCGTTGCCTGCAGAGATCATACTGATGGCATTGTTGATAATGCTCGCTGTTGGGTTAGTAGACGGAGTTATGGCACCTATGATGCCATACGGAGCCCACTCTGTGAGAGTAAGACCGTAATCTCCGCTTGCCGCCAAAGGACATAAATCTTCAATACCCGGGGTTTTTTCAATTACCAGTTTGTTTTTCTGAATCTTGTCGTCAATTCGGCCATACCCGGTTTCTTCATGCGCCATACGCGAAAGCTGTTCAACTTTTTCAAGCGAACGCTTGCGCATGTTGGCTATGATTTTGCCGCGAGTAGCCATAGGCAAGTCTACCAATACTTTTTGAGCCTGAGTGGCAGAAGCCACCGCATCGTCAACCGATTCGAAAATTCCGTGCCCTGCACTTTTGGCAGGTTTTAACGAACTTTTGCCCGAATCGTTATTCCCGATTTTGCTCAAGACTTCCTGGATGATCAGATTCAAGTCTTCCCTTGAAACGCTCATTCTGTTACTCCGGTTTCAGAATTAACAGGTTAGCATCGCTCATCATCAAAAACTACTGCGTCAACTATAGCACAAACTGCAGCATCAACAGGTTTTTTTAAAGTCGCTTCCGCTAAACGCGCCGAACTGCCCGAAACTACAAGGACTTGCTCGGCCGCTCCTGCTCCTACCGCGTCAGCAGCAACGACATGATGCCCGGTAGGCTTTTTGCCGTCGAGGGTCAGTTCTTCGACGACGAGGAACTTTAAACCCACAAGACTGTCATCTTTGCGAGTGCAAACAACTGTCCCGCATACGCGGCCTAATATCATGATTAATTACCTTTAATTACTTTTTTGAGTTCGCTGTAAGGTCGCGAATTGGCATAATGTCCTCAAGATTAGAATGAGGGCGAGGAATAACGTGTACAGAAACCAGTTCGCCAATTTTTTTGGCTGCTGATGCGCCGGCATCTGTAGCGGCTTTAACTGCAGCAACATCACCTCTGACAAAAGCGGTGCAATAACCGGAACCGATTTTTTCCCAACCTACCAATTTTACATTGGCCGCTTTTACCATAGCGTCGGTTGCTTCAATAAGAGTTGTCAATCCACGTGTTTCGATCATACCAAGAGCTTCTTGCATGATAACCTCCTGCAAATTTATTGCATTTTATTTTTTAAGCTACTATTTCTACCATGTCGCCGTTCCTAAGACCGGCACCATTGGCTTCATCCGTGTCAATGTGAAAATCAAGGGCAAATTTGTCGCTAACGCGAACCAAAACGTTGTTGAAAGTAACACTGCGTGAGCCGCTTGTCTTTAAAGAAACCAAGTCTAGGTCTTTTAAACCCATCTGTGAAGCTTCTGATGTGCTCATGTGCACATGCCTCGCAGCCACAATTACTCCCTTGTCTAAGATTACTGTGCCCTTAGGCCCTATAACAACGCATCCGGGGGTGCCTGAAATGTCGCCAGAGTTCTTTACAACTCCCTTAACACCCAATTTATAACTGTCAGTCATTGAAATCTCGATTTGAGTTTCGGGACGAACAGGCCCCAATATTCTTACTTTCTCAATGCTGCCCTTCGGGCCGGCAATAATTACACATTCTTCAGCGGCAAATTGACCGGGTTGAGAAAGAGATTTCATGTCTTTTAAACTGTAACCCTTGCCAAAAAGTGTCTCTAAATCAGATTGAGTTACATGTATGTGACGATTGCTGACACCGACAGGAACCTTCCCTGTTTTTATGCGTTCACGCAATTCAATGCCTTTTAAAACCTCGGCTACAATCAATTTTACCTGATTCTCGTCCATCATCTTCATTTTCCTTTGTTTAATGCAGCGCTCTGCAAATATTTTTTGTCTGTTATTATCGCGGCACTGTCAGTCGCATAATCAATCTTCACCTCTTCGCTTGTGTCATAAATATGAATCAAACGCATTGGCTTAAGACCTTTATCGAAAATTATATCACAGGTGTCGCCTGACGCAAATGTAAAAGTTGAAAAAAGATTTAATCTTTTTGAACTCGCCAATTTTACAAGCTTTTCTAAGTTCTCCTTCACGTTATATGGAGACCGATTCTGAATTATGGCCCCGAAACAACGCAAATCACAAAGCATGTCTACAGACAGCTCGCCCGTAAATGCACCATGCGAAGCCCAATGAACAGACGGAGCAACGGTGCGACCCCTCAACGAAGGAAACTCTTCGTTAAAAATGGGCAAATAAATACCGTTTAAAATAAAATATAAATTCTTATGCTTGCTCGAAAGCTCAAACAGATCTTCGCGCCAAGATCGCAAGTCTGACTTTGATTTTATGTCTAAGGGAAGTAAATAAAGTAACTCTTTGCCCGTTTCGCTCATCTGTAGCGTTGACGCTACCTCTGAAGCCCAAGAAGTAAGCTTCACATCAGCCGGTAGCGATCTCGCGCCGCTGTTATAAAGGGCACGAACATCGTCGGCTGTTAATAAATTCGACTTGTTATAATCAATGTAACTCGCAGAATCGCCACCCGAAGCGGTTGTTTCAGTGTCGAATGAAGTGTAAAGCTTCGCTAATTCCGACGGAATAATATACGAAAGGCCCAACTCTAGCATCTCTTTGCTCGCAGGTGACTGCTTATTTACCAACATATATATCGAAGGACCGTTACTTTTTGACAAAAGCTCCCAGAACGCTTGGCTCTCAAAATCGTCCCTTAAGCCCAAACTTACCTTCTTTAAAGCAGGTAAAGAGCCTGCGCAGTCAATTACAACAGCTTTAAAAGCGCCAAACCCCAAAAAACCGACGCCCCCGATTCCCGATATCTGAAAATGATCCGGTGACAAAAACAGCGGTGATTCGTAAAATTTATCGCGATTGTCTGAAATAATCAGGATTTTTCTGCTCATATCATTGAATAGTAATGGTTATTTTCGGGTAAAGCAAGTTTTTTATACATTAAAAAACATCAAAAGGAATGTATTCTTTATGATAAACTCGTAAATAGCTTAACATATCTGAAGCTAAGGAACGCATTTTTTCCCCGTCTGTCCAGAAAATTTCAAAAACCACACGCTCTGATTCCTTGCGCAAAGTAGGAATGCTGTCTAATTTATGGTTTACTTGTAAATTTTCTATGTGAGACGCCATTTTGTAAAATTCATCGCTTATTTTCTCGGGCCCCTCGGGGCTGTCAGGAAAACCTAACGGAAAATTGCTGAGATTATTTTCGCATTCTTTTATAGAGTCAGCTATATGTCGAATTATATATGGTTTCTCTGTGAGTGAAACTTTTAACGCGAAAAGTTGCGATTGAAGACTCTCTACTGTCACAGCAACCTTTTTCTTTTTAACTAAATGAAATACAGAAACCAAATCGTTTAAGCCATGATATGCCCCGTTGATTTGCCCGCATGTAAATAACAATTTCTTTATATAAAAATCACGACTTAAGGTTCTTTGTTCATTATGAACACCATCAAATGAAACCGTTGCAGCTTGTTCGGCTGCTAAACCCATTTGGCAAGAATATATGCATACAAACAAAAATGCTAAAATATAATTCTTTATCCCTAATTTACTAACTTTAATCATTTTTTATCCCTGAATATAAATAAAAAAGCAATTCTCTCTTTTTACCCGTACATTATAACGAAAAATAAATAAAGACGCTACCCCTTATTTTGAGATTATGCACATAAAATGCAATTCCAAAAAAATAGATATAAAAATATTAAAAATAAGGGTACGGTGGCTAAATTAATAACTATACACTTCTGAGTATAAATCTCGCCTTACTTGATAAAAATCTTCACTCTCATTTAGATTTCCATAACACATTAAACATAATTTGAAAAACGGGTCCTCTTTGTGATAAGGGGGCTGCTCATAGTCCGACTTCCACAAAACGAACCCGTTTCGCTCGTAGAAGCCGATTCTACGCTGACACAAAATCGTCTCCGGGGGCTCAACCTCTAATACTATAGGTTGAGCATACCTCCTTTTCATGAAGTTCAGCAGCTTGCCGCCATACCCGCTGTTACGGTGATTTTCGGATACAGCAAGATGGTCTATAAATATAAACCTCTTTAGCTTCCAAAATGCTACGCAGCCGACAGGCACATCATTTTCATTCATGATGGCGCATAAATAATAACGAGGCTTTCGTTTTTCAACCAAAGCCCGCTCATCTTCAGGTTGATATTCGGTCAAAGGAAAGGATTCTGACATAAGTTTTTCAGCGAACCCGTAAAGTTCGCTTTTAACGTCTGTTATTCGTTTTAACTTAATACTGTCCATATGAGTTGTTTTCTAACTCTGCTTTTCTTATAATAATAAACCAACTAATCAAGATATAAACAAAGCCACTCATTTTGAGTGGCTTTGTTGAAAAGTGAAATCCCGCGTTTGCCGTGTAAAGGAAGAAATTGAACCCACTGAAACAGCACGGTTGTCCGCCTGTAATAGCCGCCGAGACTTCGTAACAGGTTAATCTGTTCGTAAGTGGTTCTCGTGGGCAAACAGAGACAGATTCCCTTCAGGAACAGGTGTCGGCTCAATTTGACCTGCACCATCACGTACAACGCAGGATAAAATTGTCAATGATCTTCTAACTTCAATATAACAAATTTCGCACTCTTCTGCAAGCGAAAATCATAAATATAATTGAGTTATTTTATGTTTTTTTTGCTTGTTCGACGCCGTGCCGCGCCTTTTTCTTTTCCCGACTTCAAAGCTTTCCCAAGCTGTTCTAAAACTCCCAATTCCAGATTCTCTTCTTGAAGTGCAATGATCTCGTCTCTGATCATAGCGGCTTTCTCAAATTCCATTCTGCCCGCTGCCAGATTCATCTCATTCTTTAGATTGTTTATCATCTCTTTAACTTTTGCCGCTTGAGCATCTTTTGGTAATTTAACTTTATTTTTGTCCTCGCCGGGAATAAATTGTCCGGGCAAAGATTTTATAATGGTTTTTGGCTCTATTCCGTGCGTCTTGTTGTAATCCTCTTGAATTGAACGTCTGCGTGCTGTCTCGTCTATGCAATATTTCATTGCTGCTGTGATTTTGTCCGCAAACAAAAATACTTCTCCGTTCACGTTTCGTGCCGCACGACCGCATATTTGCATCAAAGCCCAAGATGAACGTAAAAAGCCTTCTTTGTCGGCATCCAGTATCGCAACCATAGAAACCTCAGGTAAATCAAGCCCTTCTCTTAATAAATTAATTCCAACCAATACTTTGATGTTGCCAATACGTAAATCGCGCAAAATTTCAATACGCTCTAAGGTGTCAATCTCGTCATGAAGATAACTGGTCGGAATATTCAGGTCTGAAAGATAACCCGACAGCTCTTGTGCCATTTTTTTGGTTAAAGTAGTTACAAGAACACGCTCGTTTCTTTCTATTCGACCCTCAATCTTGTTAATAAGAAAATCAATTTGCCCTTCAGACTTTATAACGGTAATTTTGGGGTCTAACAGACCCGTAGGTCTTATTAATTGCTCGGCAATTTTTTCTTGAGAATTTTCAAGCTCATAAGGGCCCGGTGTGGCAGATACAAATAGCAGCTGACGCTTGCGAGAAAGAAACTCTTCGAAGGTTAAACACCGATTGTCCAGTGCGGAAGGAAGCCTGAAACCATAATCAATTAAAGTTTGCTTGCGGCTGCGATCCCCTTTGTACATGCCTCTTAATTGAGGAACAGTCATATGAGATTCGTCTAAAATGATTAGACAATCTTTGGGCAAATAGTCAACCAAAGTATCGGGCGGCTCACCGGGGTTGCGACCCGAAAAATGCCTCGAATAATTTTCTATTCCTTTGCAAAAACCGGTCTCACGCATCATTTCTGCGTCAAATCGAGTCCGTTCATATATGCGCTGAGCTTCAATCAGCTTTTTCTCAGATTCAAATTGTTTTACTCGTTCTTTCATTTCTGATTCAATGTTGACCAAGGCTTTTTCCATTTTTTCGCTTGTTGTAACAAAATGCTGCGCCGGAAAAATTTCAACCGAATCTAATTTAGATATTACCTCGCCGGTTAATGGATCAAATTGCTCAATCTTGTCGATTTCATCACCATAAAACTTAACTCTGACAGCCTTCTCGCTCGATGCCGGAAAAATGTCAACAGTTTCACCTCGCGCACGAAAACGAGAACGATGAAAATCCATATCGTTTCGAGAATATTGTATGTCTATCAAATCTCTGACAAGTTTTTGACGAGACATCTCCGTATTCACTTTTAAAGAAATGCGCAAGTCTGCGTAATCGGTAGGAGAGCCTAACCCAAATATGCAACTCACCGAAGCTACAACCAAAACATCCCGTCGTGTAAAAAGAGAAGTGGTAGCAGCGTGCCTGAATCGGTCAATTTGCTCATTTATGGCAGAGTCTTTCTCTATATAACTGTCCGTTGAAGGAATATATGCCTCAGGCTGATAATAATCATAATAACTTACAAAATATTCAATGGCATTGTTAGGAAAATAATCCTTAAATTCACTGTATAATTGAGCAGCCAAAGTTTTATTGTGCGTAATTAATAAAACCGGGCGCTGAACTCGTTCGATAATGTTAGCCATTGTGAAGGTTTTGCCTGACCCCGTAACACCGAGTAACGTGGAAAAAGCACTGCCGCCGTCTACCCATCGAGCCAGTTTTTTAACCGCTTCGGGCTGGTCGCCCCTTAGCTGAAAAGGTGAAGCTAATTTGAAATATTCTTTTTGTCTTTTCATCTCCTCAAAATACATTGTTTTGAAACTTGACGCAACTTTTCGCAAATTTAAACAGATTGAGTTCTGTAATAATTAATTGTTTTTGCTCAGCTTCCAGGAACGAACTATTTCAAAAGTATCGTCTTCTTCATTGTCAGGAAGCATTCGAGATAATTGCAAAAATTGAAAAGAAACTTTTACCGGTTCTTTTAGAAATTCACTAATCAATGCACATTCGTTGGTTTTACCCGGAATGCTGCAGATGTTCATATGAGGATCCCAGGTGTCCTCATGATCTATTTCGGCATCGTGTTTTTTCAGTATCTCCAAAAAAACACTCCTTAGCGAGACTATCTCAGGGTTTTTAGGGATATCCCACCAAAATAAACTTTTGTCAATCGCTTCGATGTATGAAAATTTTACCGCGTCAAGAGCCATCTCGACCGGAGAAGGCATCTGTGCCATACTGTCTATTTCGTCTGCTATTTTTTTACAAGTTTCATAATCCGCACTAAAGTAACAGATTGTGAAATGAAGATCACAGGCTAATTCTTTGCATAAAGGGCAGTATTGACTAAGAATTTTCTCTGTTTCTTTTTCAAGCTGCACCTTTTCTGTCGGAAAAAAAACGATAAATGATCTGCAGACCCCTTCAAACATAAATTAACCTCTCAATTGAAATCACTTGTTTAAAGTTTACAACTTTTTCATTACATATTTAAACATAAAATATGACATCAAGAAAAATTATCGTTATAATCATACGAGAAAATTGCGTGGAGGATTAAAGTGAAAAGATATTGTTTTGCTGTTTTTTTCTTGTTTTACATCTCTCTTCCCCTGTTATCTCAAGAGCCTGAGTCTTTTATTGAAAAAAAATGCCTTAATGGAATAGAAATTCCCGATAAATTAATGCCGGCTTTTAAAACATATCGCTCTAAAGAATCATTTTCGCATTGTTTGGGCTCAGACAGTTGTGGCATTTCAGGCTATGCTCTGATTCAGCGACTAAAAAACTCCGTAAAATATGACGCTACGGTTCATTGTCCGTTATGCGAAGTTGATTTTCCCGTTTCAAGCGCTTCATTACAGATAATGAACACTCAGACACGTACAAATAAAGACTACGTGATTGCCCTAGACGGAATGCCTCTGAACGCTGACTGGCAAGCTCCCCCCGAATGCCCGTTATGCGGGGGCTCTTATGACATTCTTTCTCTTAACCGGCTATTGTGCTCTAACCTATGGGAAATGTGGCGCATTCAGCATTATGACGCCTCGGGTTGGAGCGGGTACATTGAACCCCTCCTACTGTCAGAGGTTGATAAATATCTTGTTTATCAGGCATCTCTTAAAGCTTCAAGAGCTCTGCGAGAGAATCCCGAAAAAAGGAAATACTTCTTGGAAGTCGCTCTCGAATCATTGGATCAGCATATTTCCGACAGTAAAATTAAGCACAACCTAGACGATAAAGATGAATCTGCATACAGTGATTGGAATCTTTTGCAGAGTGACATAATGAAGATGAAGGCCGAATTGTTGCGCCAAATGAGCCGTTTTGGCGAAGCTGCCGCTCTTCTCGACGAATTCGAAATTAAATATTCGGCCGACTACGATTCTGCGAAAATAAGAAAACTGATAAATCAAAAGAATTGCGAGCCTGCCGCAAAACCTATCGGAAACGACTTACACGAGGCAGTTTTACGTGCGAAAGCCGGCGAACCTGTTAAAGATACTGACGAAATAGCAATGCTTGTGGCGGCTGACAATTCTTTGCTTTTTCAGAGAATGCATGACTTAACTCCGCTTATGCTAGCTATTTGCGAAGACAAGCCCGAAGTAGTTAAATTCCTTGTGGGTGCAGCTTACGATACAATATTTGAAAAGAATCGAGGAAAAAGCATTGCCGCGCATTACGCAGCTTTGTTCGGAAACGTTGAGATATTAAAAGAGGTGGTGAGATTTGATAATATCAATTATCAGAATAATGCAGGTTGCAGTCCTCTTTATGTGGCAATTGAAGCCGGCAACTATGATGCTGTAGACTATTTGCTCAGTGAAAATGCAGCAATGGACCTTCTTACAGACACTCAAAAAGATGCTCTAGTCTTAGCCTGTACCTACTCAACAAAAGAGCACGAAAGAATTCTTGAAAGATTGTTAAAACAGCAAACAAATAACAGGCAAAAATTTATTAACGAAGCATATGCTGCTGCAAAAGAAAGCGGAACTCAAAAAATGCAAGAAATACTGAAAAAGCTCGGTGCAATAGAACCGCCTCCCGATGAAGAGAATGATGAGTGATACTTTAAAGTTTGTATGCGCAACATTTTAGTGTTATTCTCCAAATAGTTAATATTTTCACAGGAGGAAAACATAAAACATGAGACAAGTTATTTTTACAGACAAAGCTCCCGCTGCAATCGGCCCATATTCACAGGCTATAAAAATTAATGGGCTCGTTTATACTTCCGGCCAAGTCCCGGTAAATCCCGAAACTAAAAAAATTGACAGCGAAGATATTGAAATACAAGCCAAACAGGTTATGAAAAACTTGGATGCAGTTCTTAAAGCGGCAAACACAGACCTTTCCAGAGTTGTTAAATCAACAATCTTTTTAAAAGATTTAAACGATTTTGCTAAGGTTAATGAAATATACGGTTCATTCTTTAAATCAGAACCGCCGGCCAGATCATGCGTTCAAGTCGCAAAGCTCCCCTTAGACTGTAAAATTGAAATTGAAGTTATCGCGCTTGCCGATTAAAATTTAAACTGAACATAAAGACCCCACCCGCACTCGAATGAATGCGGGTGGGGTCTTTATGTGGAAAGTTATCTTAACTTTATCAGTTCGATCTGACAAATACAAGAGCATCTAAGAACAGGGTGGCTTGGCCGCTTGAGCCTGCACTTAATGCAATTAAGTCGATATCTATGCCTGAAACGCTGCTGCCTATTGCAATTTGTCCAAGGTTTACGACCGTTCTCCCTTTGTTAACCTGGCTATATGCAGAGATGTCTTTCTGTAAAAGCGCAGAGCTTAATATTCCGTTTTCACGAATTTCACATCTCCACTGACCGCTGCTGGTATGTGGAAAATAATAGGCATATACGTTGTATTTGTAATAGGTTCCGCTTCCCGAAGGCGCAGGAAGTCTGAAATAATCTGAAGAGAAAAGCGAACCGGAGCCGTATCTGTATTTGTCGCCGTTAACGCCCGCTGAGGTTGGCACCAACATCGCCGCACCCGCACCGGAATAGTTGTCGATATTCGGGTAAGCTGTAGAGTTGTAGGCTATATAAACATGAGTTGTGTTGCTATAATCAGTGTTTGCAACGTCATATTCCCAGTTCGGGTTTTCACCTTCAAGAATAGCCACATATTGTCCGCCCGGATAAGCTTTTGCCACATTGCTTAATTCGCTTTCTTTTCCGGATGAACTTACTGCAGATACTTTGAAATAATAAGGTATTCCAAATTCAAGCTTTTGGCCTTTTTTATCAGGGTTCTGATTGTAAGCGCTCGGGTAAACATTAATAACGTTAGTTGTGGTTTCTGTCCATTGTGTTTGTCCCGTCCAAGACTTTGCAAATGCACCGTCTGCCGATGTGGAAAAGTAAATGTTATAGCTTGTGGCATTGGTGCTTGAATCCCAGGCCAACCTGATTCCTGACTCTGTCGCGCTTGAAGACCAGGCTCTCAAGTTTTGCGGAGTCGCCGGAATATCGACATTGGACGAAAGAGTCGTTACTGAGCTTAGTTTGCTTACATTGCCGTTGGTGTCCAATGCTCTGACAGCAAAAAGATTATATGAGCTGCCGTTTACATCTTTAAATGTTTGACTCAGATTTGCAGAGCCGTTGTCTTCAATAATGCCTATCAAAGAGAACAACGCGTCATTTGCATTGGCTCTGAAAACCAGATAACTGTCTAAATCCATTGTGGCATTAGTGCTATTATAAATAGCAGAACCGTCCTCGTTGTAAAGAGGCTTGCTCCAAGACACAACCGGGTCTGAGTCTGTGCTTATAGAAAGGTTGAAAGGAGCGCAAGGAATAGTGTCATCTCCCGATTTCAAAGTTACTTGAACGGGGTCTGAATTTTCGCTTTCAGTGTAAGTTTCAGTGAATGCTCGAATAATATAGGTGTATTGTTCGGCAGATGATTTGCTTATCGAAGTGTCTACAAAACCGGGAGTAGAAAGAGGCACGGAAGTAATCCAAGAAACTCCGCCCGCAGTGCTGCTTAAGCCGCGGTAAATATTGTAACCCTTGATGTTTCCCGTTGTGACTTTATCCCAAGAAACATACACGGCTTCGGTTGAAGCCCTGGCTTTTAAATTGACAACTCTCGGCGGTTTTTCTTCGTTCGCAAGACCCGCTTTAATTTGAATAGAGTTGGTTAAAGCCAAATCAGATTCTTTGCCCTGAGTGTCAAAAGCAGAAACTTTGTAATAATAGTATTGGTCGTTCACAAGCTTATTGCCTTGATCATCATCAAAATATGAGGGCGCCGGCAAAACAGCAACAGTGGCTATATAAGTAAAAGGACCACCGGAATTGGTTGAACGGTAAACTTTATAACCCACCAAATCCGATTCCGTATTCGCCGACCAAGTAACCAAGCAGGCTTTTTCTTTGCCCTGCCCCGTGACGTTTTGAGGAACAGAGGGGGCTTCATAATCAGTCAGCCCTGAACTCTTGGTCCCCGTAGTGCACCCGAATAAGCCTATCAACATAATGCTTAAGCAAACTGTTAAAAGCGCTTTAATCGGCGATGCTGTCGCAACCTTTTTCCACATAAGGTTTTCTCCTTTTCAGGTTAACATAACAAAATATTCAAAATACTAATCGTCAGAAAATTCAATTTTGCTTAGCAATTTTTCAGCACAATAAAAGAAAACATGCTTCCGTTTCTCTTTTTTTGTCTTCGAAACGAATAAAAATTATCCTCTTCGCAATATGTGCAATAATCAAGGTCTAAGATAGAAGAATCAATGACTCCCGCCTCGCATAACTGATATCGATTCAGCTTGCGCAAATTTAGGTGCCACTTATTTTCTTTTTTTATAAAAAACCTTGCATATAGGCTGTCTGCGGCCAAAAATTCTTCGAAAACTTCATTGCCCATTTCCAGACAACATTCATTTATGCAAGGCCCCACAAAAACTTTCAAATCCTTCGCACTTGCCCCATACTCAGAAACAAGCTTCTTTACTGTCTTTCCGGCGATATTGAGCTTGCTTCCGCGCCAACCTGCGTGAACGGCGGCAGCGCAATTTTTGCCCGCTATCAAAAGAGGAAGGCAGTCAGCTGAAAAAACGCCAATTGTGTGCATTGGCGTCTTAGTGATTATGGCGTCTCCGTTTTTACACAAAAAATCGTTGTGCTCCTCCGAAACTATTATCCCGTCTTTATGGACTTGATTCAAATAAACAGGAAGTGGCAATCGCCGCTCTTTTACTATGCTCAGAGAATTCCAGAGACTTATAATTTTATCCGTATCAAAATTGTAAAGGGAAAAATCACCGTCGCTCTTTTCTGAAAAGCAAATCAGTGCTTCATCAGTTTCTGTGATTTTCATGTCAGTAGCTTCCCGTGAGTGAAACCATCATTTTTTCTGCAAGCTCATCAACAGCATCTCGCCTCTTTGATACTTCAGAAATCATTTTTAATGTTCTGATGGCGTCTTCGTGTCTTCCCTTTTTTGCGTAAAGAGAAGCTAATACCACATAGGCTTCTTTAAGTGTTCGATTAAGAGCTATTGCGCGCTTTGATTGTTCATAGGCCTCTTGGTATTTACCCTGATTGTAGTTTAAAAGTGCTAAATCTTTGTAGGTTTCGGCACTGTCAGGGTCAAGAGATAAAGCTTTTCTGAATTCCGTTTCAGCCAGCTGATATTGCCCGGATCTGAAAAAATCCTTGCCCATGTCACTGTGGGTGCCGGCCTTCATATTCTTCTTTTCATCAATTTGTTTGGTAACTTTTAATAAAAAGTTTCTTGCCTGTCTTGAAACCATACTCGTTTCAGGAGCATTATTTATTATGGTATTAAGTTCGTTCGCCGCTTCATTTATAAGACCGCGGTCTAAATATGACTTGGCCAGGCTGTATTTGCGTTCTAATTCTCGTTCCTGGGCAACGGTTATTTGACGCGGCGCCGGTGTAACATGAACGGAAGATGCCGAGTAAGAAGAAGACCAAGTGTTGGTGTCCCGTTCATTTCGCAATCTTATGGCTTCCGGAGAAAACAAGGGATTGCTGTTTGCAGCTGTTGCGCTTACGGGGGTAAAGCTTGTATTCGTTTCTTGAATTGTATTAGTCGGTTGAGTGTAGTTTGAAAGATATTGCGAACCTAATTCACCCGATTTACCCCTGCGGTTCATAAATTCCTGTAACTTTGAGCCGGCTTTGGTTTGCATCTTTTTTGCACTTGCAAAATAATGTTCTTTTGACTCAACCGTAAGAGCTTTAACTTTCCTTTCAAGATGCCGTTTAATAGGATCTGAATCGGTTGCTCTTGCGAGTGCTTGGCGATAGTGATTAAGAGCTTTTACGTTGTCATTAAGTTTTTCGTAACAATCTCCGAGAGATACATGCGCTTTTAAGTTGCTTGGGCTAAGTCGCACAACGTTTAAAAAGCTCGATGCGGCTTTGTCAAAATTGTTTGCGCTTAATTCTGCAAGACCCATATTAAAATGAGACTTTGTAAAATTCGGATTTATTCTTAATGCCGTTGTAAACTGTGTAATTGCCTCATTTGTGCGATCCGCTTTATAAAGCGCCCACCCCAAAGAATCTCTGTAATTCGCTGAATTCGGCTGTAAGTCGACAGCTCGTTGGCAAAGAGCTATCCCTTTTACAACATCTCTTTCGCTGGTAGCTAGCAAATAACCTAAATTATTCAAGGCAGATGCATAGTTCGGATTTAAATTAATGGCTCGCTCGTATGCCATTATGGCATTTTGAGTGTTGCCGTTTTTTTCATAAGCAAACCCAAGATTATGGAATGCCTCTGCCATGTCCGGTCGCATCTTCACAGCTCTTGTTAAGAAAACCAAAGCCTCTGAATAGTTGTTTTCTTGAAGCTTGGCGGTTCCTTTTACATAGAGCTTGGTGCCTTCGTCTTGATATCCGCCGCTTGAATCAAAAGTAAAACTGAAAGCCGGTGAAGTTAGAAAAAGAGCCATTAGAATGACTAAAGCTGACTTTCTCATTATTTGCCTCCTGGGTCGCAATTCAAATTTATATTATTATTCAACTCAACTATCGGCATAAGAGTTTTAATATTTTACAAAAACCGATATTTCTTCTGATTCATCTTCTTTATTTGAAGATAAAGTTTCTTTGTTGTATAATCGTTTCAGAAAAATTTTAGGCAATATTGCCCTTCTTAAGGTGAACACAAAATATATAAAAGGTGAATTCCCATGCAGGATATTTTTAATAAACTGGAGCTAAGACCTTTTTCCTACGAGGAAGACGCTGAATCTGTAGCTGATATGCATTGTTGCGCTGAAGTTCTTGAGGGTTACTGGTTCGACAAAGCAGAAACATGTAAAATGCATTCTAAGATAGTCGTGAGAAGTCTCGGTTCTTCTTGGGTGTTGGCTTATTCAACCGTAATTTTCGCCCACGCGGATTTAATTAAACAAACTAACGGAGAAATGTCTGTTATCGCCCTGAGAATACATGAAAATTACAGATATCCTCAAGTTGTACAGGCCTTGCTTCAAGGGTTAAAACGAGAAGCAAAAAAAAGAAACGCATCAGCTATGCTTGTTTTTGCTGATAATACTCAAGTGGATGAAGCCATGAAAATGTTGGCAATAAAACCGGACAGAACCTATAGATATGTTAATGTCAGTTCAGCGCAAACAGCAAAGCAGCTGAGAGCCGAAAGAGTAATACTTCACAGAGACGATGTGGATTCAATGGATGTTTTCCCTCTTCTCGGAACTCCGTATCCGCCGCCATTTTTGTTGCAAAAAGCATTCTATGGGGCTGATTATACTGTTTTTAGTCACGAAAAACCGGCCGTTTTTAATATATTCCTGAAAAATGATACCTTCTTGGCTTGTCATGACGGCAGAGAATGGTATGTCTTTAAAAAAGGCGACTTTAAGGTTGAAAAAGAGACTGTTCCGGCATTGTTGGCAACTTTGGCCGCACAAAATCAAGGACAGATTTTATTGACTGAAAACGCAATTGAAATCTCCGGTGCGGTTCCCACAAATGATAAAGTTTATAACGATTATTTTATTCCCCTGGATTAAAAGGACCTCGTAAAATGACCAAAAACACAGAATTAAAAGATCTTGCAATTGATTTCTTGTCACAGTTCTCGCCCGAAGTCCTTAAGCAAGTTGATGTGCTTTTTGATCATATTAAAACTGACAGTAAAAGTAAGTTGGCAGTTAATTTCGATTTGGCTCTTCCGCCCGAAATGAAAAGAAAAATTCTATATGATATCGGCTTAAAAGACGAAACCGTGCCTGAGATCAGTCTTAAATATCTGCCATATTTAAGGGTAATGAAAAAAATGGTCGATTTGGTCGGAAAGAAAAATGAAATTCCGGACAAACAAGAACTGGCAAATGCTATTTGGAAAGAAGGCCGAAAACAGAGGCTATTCGAAAATGAAATACAGCAACTCGTAAATCTTTTTCCCGATTGGCTCGAAAAAATTTCTAAAAGACAAACACTTGAAATAACCCCGGGTAGATTATACGAAGTTGAGGTGTCCTGTGATGTTTGCCCCGAATTCAACGGTATTATCGGAAAATCGAATACTATGCAGTCTATTTTTGCTTGTCTTAAAAAAATAAGCAAAAGTAACCTGTCAGTGTTAATAAGAGGGGAAAGCGGGACCGGAAAAGAGCTTGTGGCTAATGCAATTCATAAACTTTCAGACAGAAGCAAGAATAACTTTATACCTGTAAATTGCGGTGCACTACCCGAAACAATAATAGAAAGCGAATTGTTTGGGCATGAAAAAGGTTCTTTTACCGGAGCGGAAAGTTTGAAAAAAGGCTATTTTGAAACAGCGGATAAAGGAACGGTATTTCTTGATGAAATTACGGAAACGACATTAGCTACCCAAGTTAAACTCTTAAGAGTTCTTCAGGAAAAACAGTTTTTCAGAGTAGGGGGAACAGCAGCTGTCAAATCTGATTGCAGAATTATTGCCGCAACTAATGCAGATATCGTAGAAGCCGTGAAAAACGGATCCTTTAGACACGACCTATTCTATAGAATAAATGAAATGACGGTTTATCTCCCCCCTTTGAGAGAAAGAATCTCTGACATACCGCTTTTGGTAAAAAACTTTTTAACAGTATTTGCAAAACAAAATAATAAAAAATTACCGACTGTTTCAAATAATTCATGGAAAATACTTGAAAAATATCGTTGGCCGGGAAATATCAGAGAACTCGAAAACGTTATTAAAAGAGCCGTGGTGCTTTCTGATGAGATTATTGAGCCCGAACATCTGCCGGTAGAATTAACAACTTCCGGTTATGACGAACAAGACCGGCTTGAGCAGAACTCAGATAAAAACGAAACATTGGTGCAACTTGTTGCAAAAGCCGAAAAAAAAATCATTATGGCTAAATTAGCGGAAAATAATAATAATATAACAAAGACTGCCTCTATACTTGGTGTTTCGCGAAGAACCCTTCAAAGAAAACTAAAATCATGATCTTTTTTTCTCTCTGCTAGTTAATTGTTTGAAATTGTGCCCTCCAAGTGATATAATTTGTTATCGAAATATTGCGGAGGCATTATGACCCTGATAAATCAGCGCAAATGCGCTTTTATTGTATTTTTGGCGTTTTTTATGCTGCTTCCATTTAGCACTTTTGCTAAAATAAGCGGTTCCCCGGGCGATGTTCTCGCCGAAGTCGGCTCTAATAAAATTACTCGTGCCGACTTTGACCGAGAATATAAAAGCTTCATGAAGATTGCAAATCCTCAGGCTATTGAACATTTTTCTTCTGCCGAAGGACAAAAAGCGTTTTTGGGGCAGCTGATAGAGCTGGCTGTGCTCATGCAAAAAGGCGAAGATCTTAAACTCTCTGCAACCGAAGAATATGCAAAGTTATATGAAGAGGCAATTGTTGATCAGTTAGCCGGCGAAAAACTTCAGGATGAAATAAACGACGTAAAAGTTGAAGAGTCTGAAGCTAAAAAGTTCTATGAAGAAAATAAATCTTTCTTTACAGAACCCGAAAGTTATCACCTTTACCAGATTACGGCCAATTCACTCGAAAATGCAGAAAAAGCCAAAAAAAGAATTGACAGCGGAGAATCTTTCCTTAAAGTGTCAAAAGAAGAATCAATTGATGACTCAAAAGACAATGGCGGTGACAGAGGATTTGTCGTCGTTGAGGATCTAATTTCTGAAATCGGCGAACAATTGTTGAGCCTTAAAAAGGACGAATTGTCTAAACCAATAAAATTGGATGACGGAAATTTTGCTCTTATTAAGTTTACCGAAAGTAAACCCAGCGTTCTTAAAGAATTTAATGTGGTGGCTATGCAAATCAAACGTGATTTGCTCAGAAAAAAACAAGAAAAAGCTTTCGAAACAATAATTGATAAAATGAAAAGCGAACTGTCTTTTGAATTGTTTATTAAAGAAGCTGAATTACTTAGAAGAGGAACCCCTCTCACCGAAGATGAAAAAAAACTTGTCATAGTTAAATGTGAAGGTAAAAAGTTTACTCTTGAAGAAATTGAAGAAGAATTACAGCAAATTCCTGTGTTTATTAGACCGCAAATTCTCGCAGGCGAAGGACTGGAAACTTTCTTGAAACAGTTCTATTCAAGAATACTGGCATTTGCTTATGCAAAAAAACACACCACAAAACTTATGGAAGAATTTCCAAAAGCAAAAAGCGATGTGGAACGTAAAGTGCTTGTTAAACTCGTGTATGATAAAAAAATGGCTGAAGTCGCTATAACTGACGCTGATGTAGAAAAATTCTACAATGAAAATCAAGAAATGTTTAAGCAGGGTGCCAGTATGAAAGCTCATCATATATTGGTCGCCGATGAAGCAAAAGCCAAAGAGTTAATCGGAACTTTGACAAAAGATCCTTCGAAATTTGAAGAAATTGCCAAACAGAATTCTTCTTGTCCCTCAGGGCAGCATGGCGGCGATCTCGGAACCTTCGGCGAAGGACAAATGGTTGCAGAATTCGATACCGTTTGCAGAACTGCCGAAATCGGAAAAATAGTAGGCCCTGTTAAAACTCAATTCGGTTTTCATATAATCAGAGTTGATGAGAGAACTCCGGCCGGTGTTTTGGCTCTTGATAAGGTAAAAGAAAACATCAGAGAACAACTTTTACCGGAAAAACAAAGAGAGGTTTTCCAAAACTACGTTACCGGGCTTCAAGAGGAATATAAAGTAAAATCATATCCGGAAAACCTTTAATTCATGCAAAAATTAAATCTGACAGACACTAAAACTCTGTCAAAAAAAATAACTAATAAATTCCCGGGAGGGACCATGTCAAACCACCTAGCATATTATATTGTCACTTTAGTGGTAGGTGGCTTCGTTGGGTATTTTCTAAATAACTTTCTTATTAAAAGATTCGGAAAAAGCGTTATCGAAGATGCTAAACAGAAAGAAAAGGAAATAATCGAAGAAGCTAAAAACGTAGCACAAAGAGAATTGCAAAAAGCTCAAAAAAAGGCAAAAGATTTTCGCGATAAAGAAATCGCAGAAAAGAAAAATGCCGACAGAGAATTGCAAAAACGCAGACAAGAGCTCGAAAAACAAGAGTCTTATCTTAACTCAAGACTTGAAAAAATAGACTCAAGAGCAGAAAACCTTGAAAAAAGAGCCGATTCGTTGCGTGAAAAAGAAACTGAACTTGAAAAACTCCGACAAGAAGCAGAAAATGTCGTAGAGCAACAGAAAAAAGAGCTTGAAAGAGTCGCCGGAATGACTCCGGAACAGGCTAAAGAAATCCTCTTGAAAAAGATCGAAGACGAACTGCAATATGAAATTGCACTCAAAGTAAACGAAGCTGAACAAAAAATTAAAACCTCGGCTGACAGAAAATCTCGTGAAGTGCTCGCTACATCAATTCAAAGATGTGCAACAGATCATACAATCGATCCTATTGTTACCGTAGTTGAATTGCCAAGCGAAGAAATGAAGGGAAGAATAATCGGAAGAGAAGGCAGAAACATAAGAGCCTTCGAAAATCTTACAGGCGTGGATGTTATTATCGACGATACTCCTGAAGCCGTTGTTCTTTCTTCATTCGATCCAATTAAAAGAGAAGTAGCTCGTGTTACTCTGGAAAATCTTACACTTGACGGAAGAATACATCCTGCTAAAATCGAAGAAATGCATGAAAAAGCTCAAAAAGAAATTAGCCTAAGAATTAAAGAAGCCGGCGAACAAACTATGCTCGCTCTGGGAATTCAAAGCATTCATCAAGAACTGGTCGAAATAGTAGGAAGACTAAACTACAGAACTTCTTATGGGCAAAATGTTCTGCAGCACTCAATAGAAGTTGCTAATCTTGCAAGTAATTTAGCTGCTGAAATTGGAGCTGATATTCAGTTGGCCAGAAGAGCCGGTTTGTTGCATGATATTGGTAAGGTTATCGAAAGTGATGAAGGAAACCACGCCAAATTAGGTGCTGATTTTGCTAAGAAGTATCAAGAATCGGCAAAGGTTGTGAATGCAATTGCAGCACACCATGAAGATGTCCCGTTTGAAACGCCCGAAGCTGTTCTTATCGCTGCGGCTGATGCTATTTCAGCGTCAAGGCGTGGTGCAAGAAGCGAGTCTCTTGAAGCTTATATAAAACGACTCGTCGATCTCGAAACAATTGCGAAAAGCTTTAAGGGAGTTTCGTCTGCATATGCAATACAGGCAGGCAGAGAAATTAGGGTAATGGTTACTCCTGAAGAAATTGACGATATTTCGGCCCCAAAAGTGTGTCGCGATATTGTTAAGAAAATTGAAAGCGACATGGAATACCCGGGACAAGTTAAAGTTGTCCTAATACGTGAAACCAGAAGTGTTGAAGTAGCGCACTGATTTTTCGTTGAATATCAATAAAAAAGACGGCGCTTTGCGCCGTTTTTTTATGAGTAGAAAAATTTCATGAATATTTTATGTATAGGCGATATTTACGGTAAAACAGGCAGAGATGCAATTGAAAAACATTTGCCGATTCTAAAAGAAAAATATAAACCCGACTGGATAATAGCTAACGGCGAAAATATTACTGCCGGTAACGGATTATCTCAAAAACACCTCAATTTTCTCAAAAAATGCGGTGTGGATATTGTTACAACAGGTAACCATATACTTGCAAGAACGGATTGGGTTGAAGTTGTTAAAGATAAAGATGTGCTAAGACCAAATAATCTTGTTCCTGAATCTTCTCCCGGAAAGGGAATTGCCGTCTTTTCAAAAAATGGCACTGATAACATTGCAGTAATGAACCTAACAGGAAGAATATTTATGGAACCATGCAGATGCCCATTTGCTGAGTTTGATAAATTATATCCGCTTGTTCCCGAGCAAACTCCGTTAGTTGTAGATTTTCATGCAGAAGCAACTTCTGAAAAACAGGCTTTTTTTTGGCATGTTAACAGCCGAGCAGCACTTGCATACGGAACGCATACCCACGTTCAAACATCGGACGATTTAATCCTGCCGGAAGGAAACACTGCCTGTATAACAGATATTGGAATGACGGGGGCTGTTGAAGGAATAATAGGGGTCGACAAATCAACAGTAATATCACGTTTCAGAACAGGATTTTCTGAAAAATTTATTTGTGCCAAAGGACAAACAAAAATAGAAGGAGTATTTGTCAGACTCAACAACCTCAATAAACCTGAGGTCATTGAAAAATTCAGGTTTATCGGGTGAAATTCAGGGTTTTGAATCTTCTTCTGCTTGAAGTTTCTCCAAAATAAACTTGATGTAGCTCTCTAAATATTCTTCACTTTGAAAGCCCGGAAGAGTTTCTACAACTTCACCTTGTGAGAACACAACAGTTGTGGGAAGCGTTCGCGCATCATATTTTTCCGATAATGAGCTTTCAACTTCTGCGTTAATTGTTTCAACAATAAACTCATCTCTGTATTTTTCTGCCAATGACAGAATGACTGTCTTTTGAAGACCGCAAGGACGGCACCAGTCAGCTGTGAAAGCAACGAGGGCGGGGCGCTTTTTGATAATGATTTCTTTTTCTAAAAATTCATTGTCTATCATAGAAAACCTCAATTGTAGTAATATAGACAGCAACACATCTTTACTGTATAATAACACAAAATTCAGAAATCACATACGCTATTGGAACAAAAAGTGAATATTATTAAATTGATGACGATTCTGCGTAAAATTTTTACTCAGTTTGAAGTCCCTGAAATGCCGGCTTTCCCGGCCTCTCTGGCTGAAAACTGGTGTCACCCTGATTTTTATCTTTCAATGAAAGGTAATAAACTTGGGCCATGTTTTACCTTTCAATCTTTTTTTAAACCCGATGGGTTTTTGTCTGCGGATACTACAAAAACTCCGGATTTGATTTGGCTTGTTAGTACGCAAGTCGGTCCTAATGTTTATATTAACTCAATAAGAAGGTTTTTTGAAATTTTGTCAGGGCAAATTTTACAGGACGAAACAGATAATATCTTCGCTGTAATACCCGACTTAAGAAGAAAGCTAAATCCCGGCGAAGCCGGGGTCTTTTGGAAAATTATATTCGCCGGTGTCGAATGCGGCCGCATTTCTCTCTATTCATGCCTGCCCGGGGCTAAATTTAATAACAACGGCTCTGTAATAGTTACATTACAACTTAATAAAATTGTTTCCATACTTACATCGACTGATTTTTCTGTTCCCGCTCCCTGGGTTGGAAACCTGTCAGCGTCTACATCTATGGCAATGCACGCTTGGCAACAACTCGAGGAAGACTGCGGATTTATGTCTTCTCGAATCCTTGAGGCTTTGAATTATAAAACAGATAACGAAAAACTACTTATTAAAAGCTTTTGCAAGGTGTTCAGGGTTTATAACAACTACAGCCGTCATATCAATCAGGAACCGGAACTATATAATTCTTTTGCAAATGCAATTAAACTTCTTTCAGATAAAATTTTGTTGGCTCAAGATTCTGATGAAATTAAAAAAGAAAAGGCAACTTTGAATGTCGCTTAATAAATTTTTAACTACACTCTTTGTTTTTTTATTTGTTTGTTGCTTGCCTTTAAATGCCGCTGAAACAACACAAAAAAGTATCCCGACCATTACGGTCGATAGTTTGTTTGATAAAATGGAAAAGAAAACCGAAACAATAAATTCGGTGAATGTAGAAGTTGAGCTGACAAATGATAAGGAAATAAGAAGAGCCAACTTGTTTATCAAAAATCCTGATAAATTTGCAATAGAATTTAGTGACGGATCTTATAAAGTATACTTTAATGGCAAAAAACTCTGGATATATATTAAAGAACTTAACGAAGTTTTCTATCATGAAGCCGGCGCTAATAAGTTTTTCTCAAAAATGGATTTTATAAATCCCAGAAAAATCTTTACTAAGCTTACTCGGGCAACTTTGTTTACACTTTTCAATATAAAGTTGATATCTCAAAGTAAAACTAATCAAGAGGGTGAATACGTATTAGATTTTGTCCCAAAGTTAGAAGGTCTTTTTGATAAAATTTTTAATGCCAAAAAATATTGGATTACTTTTTCTGAAAAAAACTATTTGCCCGTTAAGGTTGTAGAATTTGACAAAAATGGTGACCAAAGAGGGGCTCTTAAGGTTTTGGAATATAAAATTAATGCTGAAATTAATGATTCAAGATTTAATTTTATTCCTGATTCCAAAACTTCAGCTATTCCATTGACTGTTGTAATAGCACAAAAAGTCGAGCAGTACTTAGATGATCTAAAAGGCAAAGCGGTTAATACGTTTAAAGATATTAAAGACTTAATAATGCCATGGTAAAATCATCTCGAAACCTTGAATAAGCCTTTTGCATTACGATCAGCGGGGTAAGTAATGGGCGTGTCTTTCCTTGTGACTTCTTCGTTTGAATTATATGTGGTATAACTGCGTATCTGTTTTGGTTGTTTTTTGCTAATTTTTTTCTTCTCAACCTTTTTGGGCTCTTCTCGTGGCGGCTCCATTCCCTCTAGTTCAAGTATCTCTGCAAAGCTTCTGGGAGGTTTTCCTTCATCTAGGCGTGTCCATCCGGTCTTTGCTAACCAGGCTATTCGTAAATCATTCTTGTAAAAACCCGGCTCAACTTGGTCACCCCAATAATAACCTTTGGCATGAAAAATATTCCCGGAAAGTTCTGCAATAACACCTAACCTATAATACAACCAAGTTAGTCTTTCAGGCTTTTTGTCTTTTAAAGATTTTTCTTCAAGATACGCATAAGATATAAGGTCTTTGGCCTTTTTGTGGTTTCCTGCTTTTAAGGCATCTTCTGCATTTTTTGTATAAAGATAATAGCTATACTTTGAACCGCATCCGTTTAAAGTTAACGTAAAAGCTAAGATAATAAAAAATAACCACTTTTTCTTCAAGGTTGAGTCACGCCTTTCCAAAAATTACCGGCAGGTGAACTTTGAGGAGGGTATACGGTTGAATTCCAAATAACAGGAAAATTGCTTTTATCTGATTCTAACATTTTTATTTCGATTTTATAACCGACCAAATTGTTTTCTGTCACCTGAGATATTTTTAGATCGGAAATATATTCCGCTCCTAATGACTGTTTTCTTCCATTTGAATCTAAGCGAACAAATGTATTAAGATTGTTGGGCGAACCGATGCTGTAAGTCGCTTTTTGTGTTTTGTCCGAAGTGTAGACAATTTTGAATTCGCCATCTCCGCTCCACGAATTATCTGAATCAGCATTAAAGGTTATATTATCTGTATTCGACCTCGAGATATCATTTCTTATGGTAAAAATTATATAAGCCGCTTGGTTTGCGGCAATGGTGTTAAAACTGCCTCGTGCAACATTTGATGCCCCTCTGGACATGAAAGTGATGCCTATTGTCCCAACCATGGTACAAATAGCTATGCAAACCAAAATTTCAATTAATGTAAAAGCCGATTTTTTCATTTAACTTCCCGAAATAAATGTTCCTAACGTGTATTCCTTCGCATCTCCGCTATTGGTAAGTTCTTTGGAATAATAATTTACTGTCAATTGTACTATTTTTCCAAGATCCTCTGAGCCTTCAATGGTTGTTGTCGTAATATTGATTGTGAATTTTTGATACTCGGGAAACTCACCCAATGTTATGTCAAGATTATTGTCGATTTTTGTTACACCGTCGTTTACAAGCATAACGTTATTAACATTCCCTGTCCAACCAATATTTTCAATTTGTTCGATGATTTCTACCGCAACTTGTGAAGCGCGCAACTCGTCCATTGACATGGATGCCTGTTTATGCGAAGTTCCCATCAGCCCCCAAAGTGGAAGCATGGCACCGATTAAAATACCGCAAGCAACTAATATTTCCACTAAACTCATTCCGGAGTTTCGATTCATATGTCACCGCCTTCCGGACCCAATACAACACCCAAATAGCTCTGGAATTTATCATTTATAGGGTCAAAAGCCGGATTATATATTAACATACCCGGACAAGGTGACATTTTGTTTGTTGCTATCCCGCCAAAGACTTCTAATTGTGCGCTTGATGGTTTGATTTCACCCTTATTGTCGTCAAGAGCTATTAAATAAGCTTCTGTTCTTGATTCTAATGTGATAGAGCCTTTTTCACTCATTAGCATCATCGGCGGATAATCTGATGTGGAAGGTTTTGGATTCCCACCAAAAGTCATAGAATTTTCTGTTATTACCGCACCGCCGCTTTGTATCGGCATATTATCAAGTTTGACAGGATTGTTTCCAGAAATTTTTATTACAGCGTTTTGCAGGTTATATTTGCCGTTTTTGCAAAAGGCATTTTTGAAATCTTCGACAGGATTCTGAGAATTAGAAGAACTAATCAAATATGTTATTCTGTTTGACATTCCCAATGTCGGATCTAAAGTAACCTCACCTAGTTTTGATATCGGCGGCATTTCGTCCGGTGTGCTTTTTGAGGTGTTTTTTATTGGCAGTAAAAAATTGTCGTCGCCGCATTCAGGAACATCTTTGTAAAATGTTTGGCGAGGAGGAGTGTCAATTACCCTGTCTGTGGCATATTGCGCAATAGAAGCATAAACGTCTCTGTAAGTGGTATTCATGTTCATGCGGCTCATAATTTTCTTATATGCTAAATCGGTCGAAGTGCTGTCGTAGCTCATTTGAGAAAAGAATTCCCGAAAATCCGTAAGATCGTCTTCATTAGAAAATAGTGTGGTTGTCGGTGATTTAATAAATAATTCATCTTCAATTTTATCTTCTGATTGTTTGTCAGAAAAATCATATTCGCTAAATTGTTTTATGGCGCCTATTACTTCGTCGGGAGGAGTGCCTTTATTAGCAACTAAGTAAGAAATTTCCATAAATCTGTCAAAAACATTTCCTACTACTCTTGTGATAGAGGGAGCTCTGTTTTGTTTGTTGAAACCCGCACGGTAAGATTCGTTATAGAATTGAGAAGTAAAATTTGCATCTCCGAATAAATGCAACCAAGTGCTGTAATAATGTTCGGTCTTATTGAACAGGCTGTTGCTGTTTAATACTTTGCTCCAAGTTCCGTCATTCTTTGTGTATGTAGCAAAACCCCATCGGGCTGACCTTATGTGAATGTCTGCTGATGTGCCGATGCTGACAAAACCATTATCATTGTTATATTTGTTGTCTAAACTTACAGGAATAGCCTTCGGGTCTCCGCTGCCGGGAATATAAGAGTGATAATGCTGCCCAAAGGGAGTGTCTCCCGCTGCTCGGTTCAAATAGTGTTTTCCGTTTCCTAAATAGATCCAGCCGCGCATTTTCCAGATGTCCGGTGTTTTGTTGTCAAATATTCCGGAACCGTTGTCAACTATCAACGGTGCCATACCAAGTACATCTTTGCCTTTTTGTGTTCCGTCTTCTACTTGAACTTTGTTTAAACCGTATTCATTGCCGTTAGTCGGATTTTTAAGATAAAGAGTAAACTTTGTCAGGCCCAAAGGGAAGGGGAGTGCAACTCTATAAGGCCTTGATTCTTTCCAAAGTTCACGGTTTTTATCAATTTTCGCCTCAAGAGTTATTGTGAGCCTGCCGGCTTTTTCTGAATTTAGATATATTTCATTGCCCTTCTGGTATTTGCTGAGTGGCTCTGATTCTGGAAACTCAATGGTTGCGTTAATTGTTTGTGATAAATTAGATGGACCGCAAATGCTTAAATAAACATCCTGGTATTTTATTTCATCGAGGTAACTTTTAAATACCGAAGCATCATTTTCTATGAAAGCTCTTTTGATTTTATTATTTGTAATTGTTTCGTTTAAATCTTTTTGAATCTTTGCAAAAATGTATCTGCTGGTCGCTTGAGCGGCTTTTAATGCTCGTGTGTGATTGAGCATGTTTCTGCTTTCATTTGATTTGCCTTGAACTAAAAGATTATACGAAAAAATCAAAATGGTCAGCATTACAATTGCCCCCAAAGCAACAAATATTGCAAACCCTGATTTTGATGAAGATAACAAAAATTTGCTATTATTCATTTCTCTTGTTCCTATTATTTAATTCCTGACGACTTAATTCTAAAAAATCAATGGTACCTTCGTGTAATGGAATTTCTAGTTCTTTAAGTATTCTTTCCCCGTCAGCAATGTCTACGGGTAAAGTTTCAAGAGTCGAGTATCTTAGTTTCATTCTCATGCTCCCTTTAACCAAGAGGGAAGTCAGCATATTGACAGTCTCTGCGGGAGTGTCCGCTGATGCAACCAAAACATTTGGTATAGCGATGGTTTGCACAGTTTCTTGTTGAGCGCCATAAGTCCTGGCCGGTATTATAAAAGACTTTGAAGTCGAAACTTGTTTTAAAATTTTATCAATTGCTTCATCGCTAAAACTGTAAAGAGCACAGTTGTTGAACAAAATTGCATCGGCAACAGTTGTGTTAGGCATTCCTGCTTGTATTACGGCAAAACCTATTCTGCCGGTTGAAAGCGATGGAATGACTTCATTGCTGTTTAAGGGAAAATTTGAGCGCGGGCTTTTGAGTGCTTTAAGAATTTCTTCGCTTGTTCGCAAAGTTGAAGAATGCTCTTGCCCGAGATAAGCTCTGAGTCTTCCGGGGAATAGATCCTTGTTTTCGTATTTCTCAGGAGTTTTTAATACGTGAATAATATCATACCAAAGAGGCCAAACTAAGCGGAGCTTAGAGTTTTTTGAATCTTTTAAATATGCTTCTTTGACAATGCGGCTTTCAGACATTCCAAGCAAAATATTGCCGGCCTCTAAAAGTTTTACGTTATCGATTGAGCCGTTCGTCTCTATAGCCTTAAAGACTGAATCTGTTTCGTTGATATTGGTGTTATTGTTAAAGTAATCCGCAAGTATTTTCCCTAGTGGGTAGTAGGTGCCAAGTTTGTTGCCTGTACCAATTAGATGGTATGAAGAAGAATAAAGCTGGGGGGGAATCGGTGCTTCCACTTCTAAGCGTTCTATTTTGGTCATTTGCTCATGTGCGGGCAAAAAGTAGAACAGCCCGGCTATTAAGCCGATAGCTACAAAGATTGGCAACATGAAATAAACTATGTTGGTTCTTTGTAACTTTTCCATATTTTTTCTCCTAGATCATGTTTATCTCACTATTATACGATAATTATCAGGCATTTTAAAATCATATCGCCGTATAAACTGATTAAATTCTTCATCGTCTTCCGGAGTAACTATACCATCAATAACTGCTTCTTCATCACTTTTTTTGTTTGAGCTGGCGGTGGTTGCTGCAGGTAAATTCGGTATTACGGGTTCTTTATCTTTTTTCTTATTAATTGCAGAATCAATATCTTTTTTATTTGTTTTTTTTAACACAGTATCAGCTTTATTAATTAAAGAAGTTGAAGACTCTTCAGTTTTTAACTTTTGCCTTGAAATTTCTTTGCCGGTCGGAAAGCCTGAATCTGATTTATCTTCAAACTTTACTTTTGGCTTTGCTTTATCATTTTGCTGAACAAAATTAATGTTATATCGTTTAAGTTTTTTTGATGCTCTTTCAGAAGTGTTAACAGAAATTTCAGGAACACTGTTTTGTTGAAAAACACCGGTTTTTCTTGCTGTTCTATATCTTGACAATGCTTCTGAAAAAGCCTTACCGGGAACATATTTTTTTTCTTTTTTTATTTCGGTGACAGTTAATGTTGGTTCTTGGGTCTTTTCAACTATTGTAGCTTCGCCGGTCTTAAGATCTGAATTGTTATTTTGTTCTTTATTATATTTGTTTTTAAACCTTTGAAGAATAGAAAGAGCTTCATCTGAAAGTGCATAGACGTCAGTGGCTACAAAAAGTGATAATATAATCAGTATGACTGATGAAAATTTCATGCGTGTCTCCCAATAAAGTGCAATAGCATGTATTGTACACGTTATGATTAAAATGAGCAATATTTTTAAATTGTCTGCCGCACTAAAATATTGGCATGCCGCATTTTGTGCAGAACTTTTCTTGAGCTTCATTTTCTGTTCCGCATTTTTGGCATTTAATTGGTTTTATCTTATCAATTTTTATGTTTTGAACCATATCTTCTTTACTTAATCCGGGGGGAATATATACTTCTTTGGGCTCTTTTACTTCTGCTTTTGGGTGTACAAAAGATTTTGGTGCGTGTATTTCACTTAAAGAGAGCATTTCGCCAAAATCAATTTCGGGGTTTACTCCGATAACCTGAAAAATCTCAATAGGCATTGATTTGCCCTTTACCATTATTGACTCTCTTTCTTCAATGATAAAGTAGTCTTTTACCCTTTCATAGGTCGATCTGGTAATGAATAACTCCATGCCCTTAGCATTAGCCATAACCCTTGCGGCTAAGTTTACGTTATCACCAATAACTGTGTATGAAAGCTGCTTTTCACTTCCCATGTAGCCGGCTGTGACTATACCTGTATTAATGCCTATTCCTATTTGAATTATCGGTTTATTTTCTTGTTTCCAAATTTCTTGAAGCTCATACAGAGCTTCAAGCATGCGTATTCCGCATAAAACAGCTCTTATCGGGTCGTCTTCTCGAGAAACCGGCGCTCCGAACAATGCCATTAATTCATCGCCGACATATTTGTCGAGAGTTCCGCTCAGTTCCATTAATATGTCTGTCATTCTGGTGAAATAAACGTTTAATTGTTCGACTATGTCTGTCGGATCCATGTTTTCCGACATTTTCGTGAAACCTCTTATGTCAGAAAAAAATACAGTTACTTCACACTTGTCGCCGCCTAACTTTAAAGCTGTCGGATCTGACATAATCATTTCTGCTACGCTCGGTGAAACAATTCTGGTTAAGCTTGATTTTAACTCTTCATTTGCTTTAAGCTGATCCTCGCTTAGCTTTTTTGCAGAAACTAAATCATCCATGGTTGCCGAATACAGTTTTGCATTTTTCATGACTAAACCCGCTACTTCGGCGCATGTGGTTAAAAGATTCTGATCATCGCGGGTGTAATCGGGATTTTCCATTTCCTCAACGTTCAATATTGCAAAAAGCTTTTGGTCAAAGTAAATAGGAGCGGCTAATATGGTTTTAATCGTTCCTTGTTCGATCAAACCTTTGGTTTTGGGATCCATCTCACATTCTTTGATACCCAGAGCACCGGCTCCTCCGGTAATATCGTTAATCTTTGTTGATAAAAGATGGGTTATCATACTTTTTTCTTCATATGGAATTTCAATTTTCTTAAATTCTTCCGCATCCATGCCTGTAGCCTGAACAATTCTAAATTTACCCTCTTTTTCGTCATTTAATAAAAGTTGAACTCTGGGCGCATCCAAACCTTTTGAAACTGTTTTTATAACGTTGTCAAATATTTGGTCTCTGTCTAGGCTTTTTGTCAGACCTTTGATTCTGATCATTGTTGTGGTAAGCTTGGTAGATTTTTTGCTGAATTCTTCTCTGATCTGTCTAATTTCTCGCTCTGCTCTTTCTTCTACTGTCTCAGTCGGATCAATAGTTTTTTTATTGGCTTCTGCGGTTTCCGGGGCTTTGTTTAGCGGTTTGTCCAACTTATCTTTTAAAGACGCAACAGGAGAGTTTACTTCTTCTTTCTTTTGCCTGTCTTCACGATATTTTGCCGCAGCAAGAGGGTCAACTCTTGTTTTTAACTGTTTGGGATTTCCTGCCTCGCCTCTTATTTTGTCGTATCTTAAAAAGATATAAATAAGGAAAAATGCCGAAACAAAGGCAAGAGCAGCGTAGGTTTCCCACCAATCTTCTATCGGAAACACTTTTGGCTTAAATTTTATTGCGAAAGTTATACCTATTAGAGCGAAAGGCAATAAAAATGAGAATATTGCAAGAGCAAGCTTTTCACCTAAAAATCCAATTATTCCTACCAGAGCAAATATATAATAATAAGAATATATAAAATTTAAGGTTCTTGGCGCCTTATTGGTAAAAACCATGTATGCTGCATAAAGAACAAATATACTCGCAACTAGAATCAAAAGATCAAAAATTCTGTTTTTGATGGTTTTGGGAGCTTCAGACATGATGAGAACATGCTTTATTAATGTATTTCATTGTCGGTTAATTCGGCAATGAGGAGGCCAGTGCTGTATGTGCCGGGGGTCATTTTTGATAAAAGAGCTTCTGCCTCGGAGTGTTTGCCTGATTTGTTAAGCAAATGTCCATGCCACCCATAAATCTTGCTGCATCTATCAACAATGCTCGTAGCTTCTGTTGCTAAAGCAAAAGCCCTCTTGTCATCGTTTTCAAATGCATGGAACATTGATAAAACAGTTTTGCAATAAGCCGTAGTAAGTGGTCCGCCTTTTATAGTGTTGGCTTTGGCAGCCCATTTTTGCATGGCTACTTTTGCGTTCATTTTATAATCTAATTCAGTGGTTTCAAGAAGTGATTCCGCTTTCAATATGGGAAGTTTTGAAAAATTTATTGCCTTACCAAGGTCAATATGAGCTTGAACAAACTCTTTGTAATATCTGCCGCAGCACCCTAAAATTAACAAACAAATAGCTGTTTCATCATTTGTAAAACCTTTTACTCGATTATCCGGAAAAGATTTTATTATTTTAAGGGCGGTTGCGAAGTCTCCTTTTTTGGTTTTCAGAAGGGCTTGATAAAGCAAGCCGGATTCATAATGAGAAGTCTCGGCGAAGGCTTCTAAATACTCATTGATATTCTTATTGGCTGATTCAAAATCTTCAACATAAATCATTGCGAAAATTATGTTTTGCCACAAAATCGGAAAAGCGGCAGACCCATGATATTGAAGTATTTTTTTGCCTTTAATTATCAATTCGTCGAATTTTTCTTCTATAAGCATATTAAAAGAGTTCGTCTGCAATATTCTGGCTTCGGTTAAGCTCACGGGAAAAGAATTGTCACCGGTAGTATTAAGCATTTCCCCGACAGAAGTTAGCCCAAGAATACTTGTTAACTTGAACATTATAAATTTTCCCATGGGTATTGATACAGAGGTGACTAAAGCAAAAAACGCTCCGAAGCTCATCAGACCGAAACGATATGTGGTTTCAATTCTGCCCTGAAAACTACAGATGAAAATCATGAAAAATAAACAGAAAAACCAAATGCCATACAGTTCATGGGCCTGAGGCCTTTGTTTTTCGGGTAAGATTCTAAACATGGGAAAAATAGCAAATAGTGCTAAAGATATGAAATGGAGAGATAAAAGCAACTTCGGGGCTATCCAAATATTATTGTTTGGCGAAAAAGTCGATTTTATTGCTTCCATAAACATGTGATTGAAGAAAAAATGCTGGGTGATTAGCATTATAGAAGACGCAACAATTGCAAAAGCTAAAATTTGCCAAAGCTTTCCGTTTGTAGATAGCCTCAAGATGATATAACCCAAACAACAGAAAAGCATAAACGAATACACAAAATAAAAGGCTCCGTTTAATGCCAAGGGCATAAAGGTTATAAAATAAATGGGCTGAACCTGTAAAAAATAAGAAGTGAAAGCAGCTTCCGTTGATGCTTTGTTCTTGTTCTTCATTACGTATTTGGCTAAGGCACCGGCACTTTTGTAAGCTCTTGATAGGTTGCCCGTGTTTAAGTCCAGAAGAAAAGATATCAAAAGAGCCTTTGAAGACATGTCACCTGAAAATGATTTATGATGCTGAAGTAATTCTTCTGATTTGCTTTTAAAGCCCAAAAGATGATTAAGCGCCGAATAAAGAATTTTTAACTCAATATTCTCGGGGTTAAATTTGAGCGAATTTTTTGTTGCTGAAGCCGCTTCTTCGGCTGAACCCTTTGAAATAGCTATTTGGGAGTAAACAAAATAGACTTCTGCTTTTTGAAAATCAGACAATAAATCAAGGTTAATTTCGTCCAAACGCCTTGAAGCCTGTGTGTACATGCCTATTTTAGTAAAGAGCGAAGCTAATTTCATTTTGGGTAAAACATTGTTGGGTACAAGCGAAGCGGCTTCTTCATAAAGAGAAAAAGCTTCGTCTAGGTTTCCGGCTAATTCTGCTTTATAAGCGTTGTCAAGATATAATTGAGCTCTTTTTTGGACAATGGGGGAGCAATCAGCCGCTCCTATGCTGCAAAATAAACCCAACAAAGTAATAATGGCATAATAGCTCAATATTCTTTTTCTTACCAAAACAATTCTCCCGTTTGTTACAAATAAGGCAAAATACCGAAATTAAAGATTAATCTTGTAATCTGCTGATCTTTATGTCGACTAAGTCTCCTATTTCAATAGATTCTTCAAAATCGTCTTCATGTATGTTCAAAATATCACCATTTTCTAATAAACATTTAAAATATTCGCCGTTTTTTGAATCTATAACCGCTTTCATGAGAGCCTCCTGGTAGTTAAATAACTAAACATTTTTATAAACCGACCTGAGATAAAAAACTTTCTACAAAACTTTTTACTTCTCGTCCCGTTGTTGACTTACTGTTAGCTTCAAGAAAGGCGACACGATTTCCGCGTAGATCGCCTTCCTTGGTTTTATATACTTCGATTCTGAACACAAGATCATTTGAGTAGTTTTTATGGGGAAAGGTTTTGACAAGCAAACGAGATCCGTCTTGCATTAAGAGAGTCATCATCTCTTGAAGCGAGCCCTTTTGCATGAAAATTTCTATCCCCATGTCAGTTTTTTCTCTGAAAAGATAGGCTTGAGTTGTGTTGAAAATCAGTTCACCAACTTCGTTTAAAGTTAGATTATTTCCTTTGTCCATTCTTGTCCTTCCAGGAATTGATTAAGAGCTATGCCTGTCAGATTTTCACCGTTTCGCATCCTGACTGTTATAGTGCCATTTTCAACTTCTTGGTCACCTAATATTATCATAAAAGGAATTTTTTGAAGCTGCGCTTGACGTATTCGGTAACCAATTTTGTCGTTTCTGTTATCCATGTTACAACGTACAGATTTTGAACGCAAGGAATCGTAAATCTTTTGTGCATATTCAGCGTGTTTTTCTGTGATAGGCATAACAACTGCCTGAACCGGAGCCAACCAAAGCGGCATTGCGCCACCGTAGTGTTCGATTAATACACCAAAAAATCTTTCTAAAGAGCCTAATAAGGCCCGGTGAATCATATAAGGGCGATGCTTGTTCCCATCAGCACCAACATAAGTCATTTCAAACAATTCGGGGAGGTTCCAGTCAAATTGAACAGTAGTCATCTGCCATTCACGGCCGATAGCATCTCTGACTTTTAAATCAATCTTCGGACCGTAAAAAGCTCCGCCGCCTTCGTCTACTTCCCAGTCGATACCCTCGGCAATAATTGCTTGACGCATAGATTCAGTCGCTTTTTCCCAACGCTCGTCTTCATGACCGACAGCTTTTTCCGGCCTTGTGGCAAGATAAGCTTTAATAGTCGAAAAACCGAATGCTTTCCAAAGCTTTAAGCTGAATCTTAATACTTCTCTGACTTCATCTGCCATTTGTTCGGGAGTGCAGAATATGTGAGCGTCATCTTGAGTGAAGCCTCTTACGCGCATACAACCATGTAATACGCCGCTTTTTTCATATCTGTAAACAGTTCCAAGCTCGGCCCATCTTAATGGAAGATCACGATATGAGCGCATTTGAGACTTATAAACCATGATATGGAAGGGGCAGTTCATTGGCTTAATATAATAGTTGTTGCCATCTATTTCCATGGGATTATACATGGCATCTTTGTAGCATTTTAAGTGACCGCTGGTTTCCCATAACCAACTTTGACCTATATGAGGAGTATAAAGAAGCTCATAGCCATTCTTATAATGTTGCGATTTCCAGAATGTTTCGATTGCGTGTCTGATCCTGGCTCCGTTAGGGTGCCAGAATACAAGGCCGGGACCGACTTCTTCTTGAGTTGAAAAAAGATCAAGGTCTTTGCCGAGTCTGCGGTGATCGCGTTTTTTGGCTTCTTCAAGTCTGTCGAGATAAGCTTTCAAATCATCTTTTGACGCAAATGCTGTTCCGTAGATTCGCTGAAGCATAGGGCGCTTTTCGTCCCCGCGCCAATAAGCCCCTGCTACACTTAATAGCTTGAAATGCTTTACTGCGCCGGTATCAGGCACGTGAGGTCCGCGGCATAAGTCAGTAAACAAGCCGTGGCTGAAAGTTGTAATAACCTGGTCTTCCAACTCTTCAATCAGTTCCAGTTTGAACGGTTGGTTTGTTTCTTTGAAAAAAGCAATGGCATCACTTTTGCTGAGTTCTTTTCTGACGAAAGGCAACTTGCCCTTAATGGTCTTTTCCATCTCTAGTTCAATTGATTCGAGATCTTGAGATGTAAGTGCTCGCGGTAACAAAAAATCATAGTAGAAACCATCTTCAATCGCGGGGCCAATGCCGAATTGAGCTTCGGGGAACATTTTTAATACGGCCTCGGCCATTATATGTGCCATAGAGTGTCGACACACTTCATTAGCTTCCGCTGATTTTGAAGTTATAATTTCAAGGGCACCTGACGCTGTTAACGGTGTTCTTAAATCTAAGAGCTGACCGTCAATTTTTCCTGCGAGAGTCGCTTTTGCGAGCCCGGAACCAATTTTGCCGGCCGCATCTAAAATTGTTGAGCCTGATTCAATTTCTATGATGTTTCCATCAGGTAATTTTAGCTGAATCATGTTGGACATATTATCTCCTGTGCGTTTCTGTAAACGACTTATTTCAATATAATCTTTTTAAAGTTTCTTTTCCCGGCTTGAACAATGAGTTCGTCGCCTGAATTATAGGTCTTTTGCCCGTTTGTTTCTTTGATCTGATTTACCTTGATTCCGCCTTGTTGAAGCAATCGTCTTGCTTCACCGCCGCTTGAGGCAAGTTCGGTAACAGTCAAAAGTTTTTGTAAGGTTACTCCTTCCGCAGGTGCGGAAAGTTCTACCTCCTCAATGTTTTCAGGCAATCCATCACCTGTTTTGCCAAAGATTTTTTCAAACTCAGCTTCTGCATTATTTGCGGCTTCACTCCCATGATACTGGGCCGTTATTTGCCTTGCAAGCCTCATTTTGACTTCTTTTGGTCTATTCGGAATTTCTTCTTTTATGGCCTTAAGTTCAGAAACAGATAAATCTGTTAAAAGCTCGTAATACTTAATCATTAGCTCATCGGGTATAGATAAAATTTTTCCGTACATCTGACTCGGTTCGTCATTTATTCCAACATAGTTGCCGAGACTTTTTGACATTTTTTCCTTACCGTCGAGTCCTTCTAAAATCGGCATGGTGATTGTAACTTGCGGAGCTTGTCCATATGCACGTTGAAGCTCCCGTCCAACTAGCAGGTTGAAAGTTTGGTCTTGCCCACCAAGCTCTACATCCGCATGAAGAGCTACTGAATCATAGCCTTGCATTAGCGGATACATAAATTCAACAACACTTATAGGAGTTTGACTTTTGAAGCGCTTTTCAAAGTCATCTCGCTCAAGCATTCGTGCAACAGTGTATTGTGCGGATAACTTTAAAACATCTGCAAAAGTCATCTTTTCAAGCCATTCGGAGTTAAAAACAATTTTTGCTTTATCTAAGTCTAAAATTTTACCGACTTGAGCTTTATAGGTTTCGGCATTTAGTCTGATTTCTTCTTCAGAAAGCGCCGGTCGGGTTTTTTTCTTCCCTGTTGGGTCGCCTATTCTGCCGGTGAAATCGCCGATCAAAAAAACAACCTGATGCCCCAAAGATTGAAATTGGCGCATCTTTTGCAATACAACCGTATGTCCAAGGTGTATGTCGGGGGCAGAGGGGTCTGCTCCCAGTTTTATGGTAAGAGGAGTGTTGGTTTCATATGATTTTTCCAGCTTTTTAAGTAATTCATCATGGGAAACAACGTCTGCTGCACCGGTTGATACTATTTCAAGCTGTTCTTTTGGGGTGGCGCTAAATTTCACTTTCAGAGACTCCTGAGTTCTTTTTGATATTCTTGTAATTTTGCTAATTGTTCTTTGTAGCCTTCTACATCTGTACGTATCTTTTCGACAACTTCAGAAGGCGCACGGCTTACAAATGATTCGTTTTCAAGTTTGCCTGATATTTTCGCCATGTTCTTTTCAGTGTTGTCAATTTCTTTTTCTATACGTAATAACTCTGTTTGAATATCGATTATACCGGCCAAATCAAGACAGATTTCAGTTGAGTCCATTAAGCCGATTAAATGACCTGAAGGCTTTGTATTTACAGTTTCAAGGTTTTCAACACCGGCCAAAGCTTTGATCAGGTTTTCGTGAATTGCAAAAACATTGCTCAAAGACTGATGCTGAACCACTTTTATACGTAATTTTTTAGCCGGAGAAATATTTGCCGAAACACGCATGTTTCTTATTACGCGTACGGCTGACATAAGGTCGTTGATTTCTTCCTCAAGAGGAACATTAACAAACTTAGCATTGTGTTCGGGGAACGATTGTTCCATCAAAAAACCTTCGCTGCCGGGGAGCTTTTGCCATATTTCTTCGGTTACAAAAGGCATGAATGGGTGCAACAAACGAAGGGCTGTGTCTAAACAAGTTGTCAATACCTGTTGAACTTCGCTTTTTCTTTCGAGATCAGAGCCGAATAAAACAGATTTGCTCATTTCGATATACCAATCGCAGAAGTCATTCCAAATAAATTCATATACGTTTTTCAGAGCATCGTTAAATTTGAAACTTCCCGCTGACAGATTTGTTTTTACCTGATCAACGGCATAGCTCATTCGCGACAATATCCAGCGGTCAACGGAATTAAGCTTTTCAAGCTGCGGAAGAGGTGTTTTTATTGAAGCATCACTATCGGTAAGGTTCATCAAAACGAATCTTGAAGCATTCCAAAGCTTATTCGCAAAATTTCTGCCAATTTCAACTTTGTTTTCCGAAAATCTTATGTCTTGGCCTACGGGGGCAAGAGAAACAACGGTGTATCTTAAAGCGTCGGCACCGTATTTTTCTATTATATCTAACGGGTCAGGGCTGTTGCCAAGAGATTTGCTCATCTTGCGGCCCTTCATGTCTCTTACTATGCTCGTAAAGTAAACGTCACTAAAAGGACATTCGCCTACAAAATGATAACCGGCCATAACCATTCGGGCTACCCAAAAGAAAATTATATCAGGACCTGTTACTAAGGTGTCGGTGGGATAAAATTTCTTGAGAGTTTGAGTATTTTCGGGCCAACCCATAATAGAAAAAGGCCAAAGCCATGAAGAGAACCAAGTGTCGAGTACATCAGAATCTTGAATTATGTTATGAGATGAACACTTCGGGCACCGGCTTGGTGCTTTTTCTGAGACAACTATTTCTTTGCAGTCTTGACAGGTGTACGCGGGTATGCGATGACCCCACCACAACTGACGGCTTATGCACCAATCTCTTATGTTTTCCATCCAGTGAAGGTATACATTTCCCCATCTGTTCGGAGTGAAACGCAAAGTTCCGTCTTTATAGGCTTTTATAGCTTTTTCTGCTAATGGTTTCATTTTTACAAACCACTGATCAGACAAATACGGCTCTATGACTGTTTTACATCTTTCGCAGTGACCCACTGCCAAGCTGTGCGGTTCAATTTTTTCTAACAGATTTTCTTCTTCGAGTCTTTTTACTATGGCTTCTCTGGCTTCAAAACGATCCATGCCCGCAAATTCAAAAGCATTTTCGTTCATCACGCCGGTTTCGTCCATTATTATTAATTGCTCAAGATTGTGACGACGACCAAGTTCAAAATCGTTAGGGTCATGCGCCGGAGTAATTTTAACCGCGCCGGTACCAAATGATTTATCAACATAATCATCCGCCAATATGGGGATTTCTCTGCCGGTAAAGGGTAATATAAGTTTTTGACCGATAAGGTCTTTGTAACGTTCATCAGTGGGATTGACAGCTACAGCAGTGTCTCCGAGCATGGTTTCGGGACGTGTGGTTGCAATTACAATATAACCTTTTTTGTCTTTTAACGGGTAACGCATATACCAAAGACTGCCATTAGTGTCTTCCGGTATTTTTTCTTCGTCTGAAAGAGCTGTACGACATCTGGGACACCAGTTTATAATATATTTGCCTTTGTAAATGAGCCCATCTTGATAAAGCTTGATAAATGATTTTTGAACAGCATCGCTCAGACCTTCGTCCATCGTAAAGCGTTCGCGGGTCCAGTCACATGAACAGCCCAGTTTCCGAAGTTGTTTCAGAATAATCCCGCCGTATTTTTCTTTCCATTCCCAAACTTTTTCCACAAACTTTTCGCGGCCTAAATCATGTCTGGATATTTTTTCTTTTGCCAAAGCCTTTTCAACAACATTTTGAGTCGCAATGCCGGCATGGTCGGTGCCCGGAATCCAAACGGCTTCTAATCCCTGCATTCTGTGATATCTGATTAAGATATCTTGCAGCGTGTTATTGAGCACATGCCCCATGGTAAGCATTCCGGTAACGTTAGGAGGAGGGATAACTATTGCGTATTTTTTCTTATCAGAATTTTCGTCTGCATGAAAACAGTTGTTTGTTTCCCATGCGTTATATGTCGAGTTCTCTGATTCATTTGGCTCGTAGGCCTTCGGAAGGGTTTTCGTAGTGTTATTATTCTGTGACATAAACAAACCTTTATATTACTTTTGAATGAGGTGCAAAAGTTTTTCTATTTCTTCGGGGCTAAGCTTCAGATTTTTTGCTTGATTATAGATACTGAGCTTGGTTTCAATAGATTTAATCTTTTCGTCGGTTTTTGCATCGAATTTAATCGAGTTGGCCTTGTTAAGCATTTCGAGAGCTTCTGCAAAGTTCGACTCTGCGGCTAAGATATCGGCATAACCGGTAATAAGCGGAACATAGTTTGAATCTATTGCTAAACCGTCAAGAATATATTGTCTGGCATCTTCGATGCGATCTTTCGCCAGCATTCTCTCGGCAAATCTGTGATAAGTGACCGCGTTTGGCTCAAATTCCGGAAGACTGTCAATTGCAAGCCCGTTAGGTGCAACTATTTTCGCACCGCACAGATGGCAGTAGCGGCTGTCTGCGTTGCTTTGCATTGTGCCGCACTCAACACAGTTGTAGAGATTTTGAACAACCCAAACCTTTGCTTTTTTTACTATCAAATCGCCTTTGGTATAACCTTTTTCGGATTCAAACACTATGCAGCGTTCGGGGAATTTATCAGAGTGAAAGTAATCCGTTGCAACATGCATGTGAGGGTTAAACGTTTCGGATATAACTTGCATGTAACTAATTTGATTTGGTATTATAAGCCTGTCAAGTAATTTTCGGTGCAGAACTTGAAGCTCGGGAATCGGATTTTTGGCTATTATTGAATCAAGCCCGTCGAAGAAATCAATGAAGCTGCTAATTATTGCATTTTCGCCCTCAACAGGAATCTGAGCTTCAGCTACCGCTTCGGGTTTTTCTTCAAGACGTCTTTTTAAATTGCTTATTTCAGCTTCTTTATCAAACAGCTGTTCCTGAATTCCCTTGATCTTGCTTTCAAAACTTTGTATTGAAAGAAGCTGGTCTGCAACCTGATTAGTTAATTGCTCTATTTCTTCAACAGATTGAAGATCATTTGCCAAGCCCTCTTTGCTTGCTTCAAGATTGACCCTTAAGCGCGCAATTTCCTCGTCTTTTTGATTGTTTTCTTCAATTAAGCGTGAGACTTCCAGTTTATAGGATTCAAGCTCTTCAGATGCATCATTTTGTCTGTCATTAGCATCTAATGTTTGGAACGCCGCTAACTCAATTTTTAATTCATCTCGTTCGTTTTCACTTTGAAGCAAGTTTTCTTTGAGTTGTGAGTTCTCATTTTCAGCTTGAGCAAGTTTTGAAATAAGTTCTTCAGTTTCCGCCGAATTTCCGCTAGAAGCCAGGGCAGAGGCTTCGGCATTCTCCAGTTGAGCTTTAAGAGATTCAATCGCACTTTTTAACTCTTCTATTGTTGAGTTATTTTCGTTATTGCGCTTTTCTAATTCATCGGTCTTAGCAACTAATGCTTCACGAGCTTCTTCGATTTCTGCCTCAAGCTTTTGTATTTGCTTTTCCTGTTCTTCGATTTTGGCGGCATTTTGCAAATCTTTTTCAGATGTTTTTTGTTCTTCCAAAATTCTGTTCAAATCCTTGATTTGCTCATCCTTTTGCTGTTCTAAAAGTTGAAATTGTTCTTTCTGCTTTTCAAGCTCTTCAAGCAGCTTTTCGGCTTCACTCTTCTTTTCGTCCAAGGCTTTTTGTAATTCATCGGCTTCTTTACTGTCTTCGCCTGAATCAATCTGGGTTTTAAGGTTTCTTATTTGGAGCTGCAACAACTTTATCAGATTGTCCTTCTGAACAATCTGTTGATTTAATTTCTTATAATATTCGTTGCTGATTTCTCCGTTGGCTTCTGAGTTCATACGGTCTCCTGCGGTAAAACTGGTTCATGTAATGATAACTTAATACTCTAGCACACACAATGTTTCAATGCAATAAAAGAAAGATAAAAACACTTTGCCGATGATTAGTAAAAATTTGATAAGCGTGCTATAATAACCCCTTAAATTATAACCCGGGAATCAATTTGTTTAAAACATTTGCTAAATATGTCTTCTTAAATGTGATGAGTATGCTCGGGCTCTCTTTGTATATTCTTGTCGACACTTACTTTATTGCCAACGAAATCGGCCGGCAAGCACTCGCTGCCCTAAACATTATTCTCCCTCTCTTTTATTTGGTTACCGGCGTGGGCATATTGCTCGGCACAGGTTCTTCTTGCGCTTATTCAATTTGCAGAGGCGCAAACAATGACTCTGAAGCCAATCAGAGCTTGACTTCGGGTTTTCTGTTGGCAATCATTGTTTCTCTGGTTTTTACGTTTTTATCCTTTTTTTATTTAAGGGAAATACTCCTGCTGCTTGGTGCAGATAATGAAGTTTTTCAAGATGCACGCGAGTATTTTTATATATTTTCGTTTTTTGCTTGGTCTCTTATTTTAAGCAATTTTTTTGCGTGCGCTGTCAGAAACGATGAAAATCCCAAACTTGCAACAGCTTCAATGTTGCTTTCAAGTTTCTTGAACATCTTGTTGGATTACTTATTTATTTGTGTTTTTAAATGGGGAATGTTCGGTGCCGCACTTGCCACCGGAATTGCTTCACTGGGCGGACTCGCTGTTTTGCTGCTTCACATATTATGCAAAAAAAATAAATTTTATTTTGAATTCACAGGCTTTAAAGCCATTAGATTTTTGAAGATAATTTCCTTGGGCACAGCCGCTTTTATTAATGAATTTTCTGCCGGAATAGTTATGGCCGCATTCAATCTTACAATACACACTCTTGCCGGCAATGTCGGCATTGCCGCGTATGGCATAATTGCAAACACGGCATTAGTTGCAATTGCGGTTTTTAATGGTATTGCTTCGGGCGCTCAGCCCCTTTTTAGTTACTTGCACGGCGCGCAAAAAAAACAAGAGCTGAAAGCGGTTGCAAAATATGCTTTTATTACTGTATTTGTGACCGGATTGACTGTTTATGCTCTTGTATATCTAAATAAAACCGATATTATTGCTCTCTTTAACAAAGAAAGCAACCCAAAACTGGCAGAAATAGCTTCGCATGGAATAAATATGTATTTTTTGTCTTTTATTTTTCTTGGCTTAAATGTGGCCGCAATATCATATTTCGCATCAATCGAAGAGCCGATAAAAGCTCTTTCTGTTTCTCTTCTGAGAGGCTGTGTGATTGTGATCCCCGTGCTTATTTTGTTCTCCGGATTATGGGGTATGCTCGGTGTCTGGCTTTCTCAGCCTTTTGCAGAAATGCTGACGCTGCTGTTTGTTTTAACGAGTTTCAAAAAATCCCTAAAATGAATTCTTTGTTAAAAGGGTCGTGTCACGCACCGGGCTCTTTGGTCGGTTTCGTGTCTTTGGTTTCTTTGGTGTCTTCTGTTTTTTGCAGTGAGCTGACTTGAGTTTGTAAGCTTTTTTCGCAGTCTGCGCAAAGATTACCTTCGTAAATTATTGTGCGGCACAGCTGACATTCATGTGCTATTCTTCTTATGCCGGATCTCGCCAGTCTTCCTGAGGTTATAAAACCGGTAATGGTGTCAGGGTTGCAATCTAAAAAACGTGCAACTTGCTCAACTGTCGCTCCGGGATTTGCTCTCAAAAAATTGCGCGTTTTTTGAAACAGTTCTTCCTCGATTTTGCTACATTTGCTGCAAAGATCGCGGGTTGACCTGAGCATTACTGTCCCGCACATGCGGCATGAGGATATGTTTTCTTCAGACACCTTAACTTCCTTTCAATATATCACAGAAGTATACTTTTTTTTTACATGTAAAGCAATATGAAGTTTGGGTTAACTATTTGCGTTTTGTACGTTATAATAAAGGTATGGATAGGTTGTAATTTGTCAAGGAGTAAATATATGCTTCGTTACCTGAACATGCCACTTCTGGCATTTATTATATCGATTTCGTTTTTCGTGCCTTCATTAACACCTTCGGCACAAGCGGACGAGTTGGTCTTTAATTCAGCCGAAGAAGCAAGAGCAGCTGCAAAAAAACGTGCTCAAGAATACGATGCAAAAATGAAGGAATATTTGAGCTCGGAAAAAAGCAAATGGGAAAAAGAACAAGCATCAAATTCAGGCCCTGTCGATATTGAAAAACTTACAAAAATTACTTACGACGAGGGCGATACTCAAACCGAAGAAGGCAAAGCACTCTCTGAAAGCACCGGCAACAGACTCGACGAACTTAAAGATCAATCCTTAAATAATGCAAGTGAAAACAGCGTCGCAATGATGGCGGCTACGGCAGGTTACCAATGGAAGATCAAAGTTAAAAACGGCAAATATGTTTTGACTGACTCTTTTTCTGCCGCATCTTTTCAAACCGGGAACAATACACCCGAAAATCCTAAAACAAATACTCCAAATCAACCGGTAACAACACCCGAAAAAATAAACGATCCTCAAAATAATCCCGACGAACAACCTGAAATTGCAGCTAATCCCGAATCAACACCCCCTCCTGCAGTTCCCACTAATTTTGATGAAGAAGCTAAAACAGCCCCCGAACCCGGTAAAGAATCTCCCGCAGAAGCCCCTAAACCCGGCGAAAGCTATGATCCATCTTTGCCGGTCTTGACTCCTCCGGCGGTAAGGCTGGTTATTCAGCATCCATTAGACCAAACAGAAGAGATCTTTTCTTGTAATCCCGAAGATCCGGCCCCCGAAGACCTCAAACTCGAAGAATTTAGAATCCCCGAAGACACAAGAGTGCGAATGAACCTTGAACTCAGTGACGCAATAAACCCCGATGACGTAACAATGGTAGTTGTTGACGATGAAGGCGAAACAGAACCTATTCCGGCGGCAAGATTCTCAAATTACCGACATTTGTTCAGAGTTCCCTCTGATGACCAATATTTTGTAAAAGTCTTTGTTAAAGATGCTGAAAATTTTGGGCAACCAAAGCAAATTATGCAAGTTGCAATACCGGTCACAAAGGTTGATTTCGATTCAAGAAGCATCGAGAGAACAAGGTAATATAGGTTGTAAAGAAGCTGATACAAGCCGACGAGTTGTTGAGTCTGAGGTTACGTTTAGCGAACCGTCAGAGTTAATGGCAGTCGGCTTTGCTGTGAATTTTTCTTCGTTACCGACGATTACCATAAAGACGTTTTGCCAAAATATTCCGCCATAATCACGCCAAAGCTTTGATAAAGCAACGCTGTCATAATAAATGATTTTATCCCATTCTTCACAAAATGCTTTTAGCAAGATTTCTTTTGTTATCTCGGGGGCAAATTCATTTACACAGGATGTATTTAAACTTTTGTCGTTGATGGCACTTATGTTTATGCCGATTCCTATAACGCATAGTATTTTTCCGTCGATTATACTCGATTCCGTAAGAATGCCGCCAAGTTTGCCATTTTTATACCAAAGATCATTCGGCCATTTGAGCCACAAGTTTTTGCAGTTCACGCTTAGCCCGCGGAGCGCTCCCGACATGGCTATCCCTCCGATAAGCGAAGCCGGAAAAGAATCGCAGGGAAGTTCTGCCGAAAATGAGAACATTAAAGATTCTCCGGATTTTTCTGATACCCATTTTCGGTTGTATTGACCTCTGCCCGCAGTTTGAAAATCTGCCAGCTGAAGACAGTGAATAAAGTCGGATTTTTTTGTCTTTGCTTTTATATTGTCGTTCGTTGAACCGGTTTCAATTACGTGCTCAAAGATATGGTTTTTAAAAAATGGTATTTTTTTTATATCAGAAAAATTCATTCAAACTCTCAATCATATTATTGTCGGTTAAATCGATTTTTAATGGAGTCAACGATACATAACCGTTTTTAACGGCCACCACATCGGTGTTCTCATCGTTGTCTATAACCTTGGGACTTCCGTTTATCCAGTAATATGAATGCCCATTGGGATCAAGTCGTTGTTCATATTTTTCAAAGTAATCAACGGTGCCGCTTCTGGTTATTTTGAGTCCTTTTATCTCTTCGCCGGGTATTGCCGGAACGTTTATGTTGTAGACTTTGTCTTTGGGAACATCAGAATTTATAAGAGTTTTTATGCATTTAATTGCCCATTCCGAGGCCGGGCTGTAATCTTCGTTTATGTCGTAAGAATTAAGAGATACAGCTACAGAGAGAATATTTTTAAATGCCCCCTCGAATGCGGCAGCTACCGTTCCTGAATAAAAAATGTCAACACACATGTTAGAGCCTTTGTTTATACCCGAGACAACAAGATCAATTTTATCTTTAAACAAAGTTGAGAGCGCTATTTTAACACAATCTGCCGGGGTTCCCGAAACAGCGTAAGCAATTGTGTTGTGTACGGGAAAGTCTACTTTGCGTGCTCTCAATGGGACTGCCAGTGTTATTGAATTACTGGCAGCACTGCGCTCAGAGTCGGGGGCTGAAATATAAAGGTTTCCCAGGCGGGTGAGTGGGCGGGCCAAAGTTATGAGGCCGGGTGCGTTAATGCCGTCGTCATTTGCCAAAAGAATATTCATTTCTGTCTTCATTTTTTTTCCTTGATGATAGTTTGATAACATGATAAGATATTTCAACTTTGTATTCAAGAGATTTACATGCTAAAAGGATTATCAATCTCACCCGGCTACGCGCTTGGCACTATTTATTGTCTCAAACACCACCAGCTTGAGAGTATAGAAAGTAGCTCTATTTTAGACTCTGAAATAGATGCTGAAATAGGAAGGTTTGATAGTGCTTTAGAGCTTTCTAGGGCAGAAATCGGACAATTGCTTGAATTGCCTCAGATTAAGAGCAGTCTTGAAATTTCTAATATTTTTCAAGCACATTTGACACTTTTAGATGATCCCGATTTGCGAAAAGAAGTCGAAAAACGAATTAAGCAACAAAAAAAAGACGTGCTTTCTGTTGTGGGAAACGTAGTTCGCGATTACAGCAATTTTTTTAGAAATTTACCCGACCCGCAGTTTCAGGGCAAAGCCATTGATATAATGGACATCGGCAAGCGTATTCTAAAAAATTGCCAAAAACGAAAACCGGGTGCGGTAAGCTTGGATGAATTTACAGAGGGCGTCATAGTTGTGGCAGAAGACCTCACTCCCTCTGAAATAGTGACTTTTAACCCTTCAAGAATAAAAGGAATCGCAATAGAAGAGGGAACGCCTACTTCTCACGCTTCCATTTTGGCCCGATCATTAGGCATTCCTGCTTTGATTCAAGTTAAAGACTTAATGTTGAAGGCTACCGATAACGCTTTTGCTATAATTGACAGCGCTTCGGGAAATATTATTTTTAATCCCGATGCAAAAACCAAAGATAATTATCTAAATGAGCTGAATAAATATAAAGAACGTCATCAAAGAATTCTTGCTGACATTGATAAACCTTCTGTCACGAAAGATGGCATTGAAATAACTTTAAAAGCAAATATCGGACAAACTGCCGATATTGAGTCTGCCGTCTTAAATAAAGCCGGCGGGATAGGGCTTTACAGAACAGAATTTGCCTATTTAACCCGAACCACTTTTCCGACAGAAGAAGAATTGTTTCAATCTTATTTTGAAGCTGTTGAAAAGCTTGGCGACAATACCCTTGTGATAAGAACTATTGATATCGGCGGAGATAAAATTTCTCACCTGATGGGCAATTCCCTAGAAAGAAACCCCGAATTAGGCTGGCGCGCTGTCAGAATATCTCTCGATTGCGAAGACGTTTTTATGACTCAATTAAGGGCAATATTGAGGGTTGCCGGAAAAGCGGGCGAAGATAAAATCAGAATTCTTTTTCCCATGATTTCAAATATTGAAGAACTCAGAAAAATTAAAGTTATTTTAAGCAGGGCAGCTTCAGAACTTAAGGCCGAGGGGTTTGAAGTTAAGGATTTCATAAAAATCGGTATTATGGTTGAAGTTCCTTCGGTTGCTCTTTTGGCCGATAGATTCGCAAAAGAGGTGGACTTCTTTGCTATCGGAAGCAACGATTTGGTGCAATACACACTTGCTGTTGACAGAACTAATTCAAAAGTGTCTCATCTTTATCAACCTGCCAACCCGGCTGTTATAAATCTTATTAAAAATGTTGTGAGAGCGGGCGATAAGTTCTCTATGCCCGTAAGCCTATGCGGAGAAATAGCCGGTGATGTTAAATACACAGTTCTTTTAATCGGCCTTGGCTTAAGAGAATTGTCGATGAACTCTGTTCTTATTCCTTCTGTTAAACAAGTCGTCAGAAATATTTCCTGCAAAGAAGCGACAGAACTTGTGGCGCCCTTACTGGAACTGGATACCACAGAAGAAATTGAAAAAGCCTTAACCAGAATTAATGCTTCCTTTGGTTTACAGTGAAAAATTTATTTTCATTATTATTTTTCGTTCTATTTTTAACTTCAGTCGTTTTTGGTTATGCGCGACTTGAAGATGGTCTTCCTCAGAGACTTCCGGCGGTTAAGGCAAGGCTTTGCGGTAAAGAATTTAATGTGATGTTGGCAAGAACAGAGATCGAAAAAGCAAAAGGTTTGATGTTTTATAAATATTTGCCTGCCGACCAAGGTATGTTGTTTATCTATTCTAAGCCCCAATATATGTCGTTTTGGATGAAAAATACCATTATACCCTTAGATGCCGTGTTTTTTTCAGAAGATTTAAAAGTTGTGGACTGGATATCAAACATGGAACCCGGTTATGGCAGACAAAACAAAGATCTGCCTAAGTATGAGTCAAATTCTAAGGCTCAGTATGTGCTTGAATTAAATGCAAAAACTGCAGAAAATTTAAATATAAAGATAGGGGATTTGCTTGATATTCCTCTCTTTTGTTTGTATTCTGAATAAATATGTTTCCTAAGGCAATTAAAAATACACTGCAAATTTTCGGTTTGATAATATCTGTTATACTGATTATTCAACCGTGGTTTTATACAACTAACTCAGACGACCCGTTTTTGTTTTCAAGCTGGCATATTTTGTGTTGCGGTATTTTGGCGTCTTGCCTTTTAGCTGTAATTTACGTGTTTTTTCGCCCCAAAAAAGGCCAAATTCCATTTATAAAGACGTTTTTTCTTCTGTTTTTGCTCACTGCTTTTTTAGGGTATCAGGCAAAATATCTCGTTATCCTAAGAACTTCTGTTTTTATTATAAACGCGATTCTTTTAATAACCTTTCTGAGGCTTACTCGTCGGCGTTCTGACAATCACGCCATTATTTCGACCATTGCTGTCAGCGGAGCACTAATGGCTCTATATTGCATATTGCAAAGCTTTGGGTATGATTTCTTTGACTGGCGCTCAAAAGAAAATGTGATCGGTACCCTGGCTAACACAAACTATGCAGGTATTTATCTGATTATCTCTTCAATCATCACCCTTGGCGCAGTATTCGACATTCGATCCTCTGATTGGCGCGGTAAAACAGCCTTTACTTTAATGTTTCTGCTTCAAGCAGTCGGAGTGCTTTTGTGTCGAAAACTGGGTATAAATATTTGCTTTACCTTCTCTTTGTTTGTGTTTTTCGCAGCGGGAATTTTTGAAAAATACCCCGGCAGATATTTTGGCCGAAACCCTATTATGAGCGGCTTAGTTGTTGCATTGTTGGTTTTGCTGGCTTACGGCTCAATTTACTATAAAGTGGCTTCATATTCCTGGGAAACCATTACAACCCGACCGGTAAATATTTCGTTTGTGGCCAGGCTTCTTTTGTGGAAAATGGGTTTTGAGGTTTTCTTATCAGACCCAATAAAAGGGGGCGGGCCGGGTTCCCTTCAATACAGCATGCAAATAAACAGACCCCCTAATGCCGATGTTTTCGGTATAAGCGAGTATAATCCCGATCCTCATGCCGTTCCTGTTTCCATTTTAGGGGAAATGGGATTCTTGGGTTTTTGGCTTATATGCTCGTTTCTCTGTATTTCATACGCTGTATACATCAGAAAACAAAAAAAACGTGAATCTGTGGCAAATATAAATGATGATTCAAAAACAATTTTAGAGGTTGCTTCAGAGTCCGCTACCGAGTCCGCTACCGATAAAAAGTCTTCCTTAAAAGAATGGATTAATAAAATTAAAAGAATTTTGTTAAAGAAAAATGACTCTGTTTGGCAGCTCCCTTGGGCAAATACCTTTATAGCTTTTTTGATCCTTTGGCTGAGCTACAAAGCAGGTTACATATCCATAAAAGTTGTTTTTTATTCTATCCCCTTTATTGCTGTATTTTGCGGAGTGTACAATCTTTTTGCCCGCAGGGCAAAAAAAGTGAAAAATAGTCCGGAGCATACGGATAAATATCAGAGCAGAGGCGTGATAGCCGCTATTACAGGCTATATTTTCTATTCTTTATTTAACAACAGCTTTGACGCCGTTCCTGTTTCGGGGCTGATGATATTGGTTTTTACACTGAATTTTTCTCTTAGCTTGTTTGATGTTAAATGGGAAAGAAGATTTTCTTCTTTAGCTTTATTTTATTTACTTTTGCCACTTATGTTTTCTTTTTCCGCTTATACGTTTCAGATAGCACATCATATCGAAAACAAAAGCTTATACCTGGGAAGACTATTTTTGGGTTCATCAAGACCCGAAAGCGCTATTATGTGCTTTAATAAAGTTTTGCAGAACAATCCGCAGTCTTTGAAAGGATTTCATGGCGCGGCGATAAGTTATGAGCAGCAGGGAATGCTCGATAAAGCCCAGGAAATGTACAAACGTCTCGACAGAATTGTTCCAAATGCATTCGGAGCAAATTATTACTTAGCTAAAATATTGCTAGAAAGCGGCAACATACTTGAAGCGCATAGGTATGCTCTGAAAAATATCGAAAGAGAAAGATTGCCAAGCGCTTTTGAGTTGCTTGGAAGAGTCTTGATTTATGAAGGAAAACAGTCTGAAGCTATTCAAATACTAACAGAAGGGATAATTTTTATTCCGAATTTTTACCACGAAAAAGTAGCGGCAGACAGAATTCGATTTTTGTTGGCAAATTTTGCTGCTGAAAATGGTGATTATAAATCCTGCAAAATGTATCTAAATGAAATGAATACATCTTATAAGAACGAAAGAGATGTGAGCTATCTGAACGGGATGCTTTATTCAAAAGAGCAAGAATACGATAAAGCGCTTGAAATTTTTGAACAGATTCTTGCCAATGAGCCTGAAAATCCACTAATTATGAATGCTGTAGGATATATTTTAACTCAAAAAAATGAAGATTTAGAGCGAGCGCAAGAACTTTTAGAAGCAGCTTATTTAAAAATAAGAGAAAAAGAGCCTGTAGATTTGGCGAATCTTTTGATGCTCGCTCACAGTCTTGGAAAACTTTACTGGAAGCAGAATAAGCTGAATGAAGCAGGGGATTTATTAAAAATTGCATACGAGCAATCGCCCGAGGACTGGAAAGCTCTTAAAGAAGAACGATTGAAAGATTTAGAAGAATTTAATAGACAGTCTACCCTGGAGGCTTCGGAATGAAGCAGATTTTAGGTCCTGAATTGTTTGTGTCGCTTCTTCTTGTTATTTTTGTCTTAATCATATCTGCACTATTCAAAAAGAATATTCTTAATTCTGAAAAAATTCAGACTGACCCTGACTTGCAAAAACAGGACAGTTCTAAAACTGAGCTGACTGCGCCTGAAAACGAAGTTAACTTAAGTGCAACTCCAAATAATGAAGCCAAACAGAATGATGCAATTCAGATATACGAGCAAAACTATGAAAAGTTGAAAACCGAATTTTTAGCTACCCTTAGCCATGAACTTAAAACCCCGCTAGTTTCAATTATCGGTTATCTGGACCTTATTGCAACAGAAAAACTCGGAGTCATAACGGATCGACAAAAACATGCTCTGGACGTTTCTTTGAAAAAAACCGCGCATTTGAATACTCTGATTTCTTCAATTCTGAATTTTGCACGTATGGAAGCCGGAAAGCTTGAGTTTGATTTAAAACCGAACAAAATTCAGCCCATGCTGAATGACATTATTGAATCCTTTAAACCCATCGCCGATAAAAAAAATGTGGTTTTTGAAACAGACTATGAGGCCGATATGGGGCCGCTGTTGTTTGACAATGACCTGATTTATAGGGTAATTACTAATTTGTTAGACAACGCGGTCAAGTTTTCTTATGATAAAACTGTTATAAGTGTTAAGTTGAGCAAAGATAAAGAGCAATTGGCAAAAATTGTCGTAGAAAACTTTGGCCCCGGGATTCCCGAAAATATGTTGGAAAAAGTTAAAAATAAATTTTTCCAAGCAGATACATCAGATACTAGGCCAAGAGGCGGTTTGGGAATCGGCCTGGCAATAGCTGAAAAAATACTGGTTGGACACGGAACAAAATTGCATATTGAATCTGAAGTCGGTAAAAAAACCACATTCTCTTTCTATTTACAATTTTTGCCGGAACAAAACAATAAAACTAAAACCGAAGGTTAATTCTTTTCAGAGACCAATCTGAACCCAATCGGTTTGTTAAGTGTGTAGGGCGACTGTAAGAAGTTTTTCAATCTGTTGCTTAAGCTTTTGTGCGCAACTTCGAACAAATATTCGCAAAAATCAATTATCCCGTCGGGTGTATTATAGAAGTCTTTTTCATCGTCTATATTAAAGGATATCTTGTTATCAACTTTTTTGAAGATGAGTATAAATGTGAAAAATCTCTCTTCTAAATCGTTTCCGTTTACATTAATTGCAAAACCTATTGCTGCTGTGCCATTTTCGCCGAACTCTGTGTCGAGTGCGTCGCCCCGGAGGGTTTGAGTGTTGAAAACAAAGCCGCTGCTCGGGGGAAACATAAAAATTTTAGTTTCAGGGCAATACAAGCTCTCCATTATGTAGTTTTTAATATCATGCACAAATTCACGGCATTCTTTGGTGTAAGCGTCACACTCTTTAATGCCTTTTTTATATGCATCGCAAAGCTGTCTGTATTTATTGGTTTTGGTGGTTTTAGCCATGGTTTTCTCCGGCGGTTATGTTATTGATTCAAGTTCGTTTGCCAAAATTGCATATTGAATTGAGTATTCGGTTCTTTTATCGTCTTCAATAGCAGTTGTGAGTAAAATCGAAATTTCTTTCATCTGAACTTCTATTTCTGCCCTTCTTGCTTGTTTTTCCGCTGATACCGGGGTTGTTTGAATTTTTAAAACCGGCGTAAGCGAAGGAGTATCAATGAGGGGTTTGTGCAACGATGGTGATTCGGACAAAGATTTTTGCATGTCGGGAACAACGGAGGCAACATCAAAATTATTCTTTATAAGAGCAACTCCGGGAAAAATATTTTTATTTTCAGCCGGAACAGTCGGTTTTTTTTGTTCTTTAATGAACTTAAGCAAAATGTCTTCAATAAGCTCATTTAGCTGTTTACCCGAATCTGCCGCGATTTTTTCGAGGCTGTGCATTGTTTCTTCAGATATTTCCAATGTTGCTTTTGTTTTATTGTTCATAAAGACAAAATATCAGATTGCAAATCAAATCACAACAAACACGTAAAAAATTATCGATTTTAGAAAAATATAGTGTAGAATGTACTACGGTTGTTATCAAAAATATGGTGCTTTCATTTATGCAAGACGCTTCTTATACAATAAACGCTGCTGTAGATAAACTGGCGAGAGGGCATTTTATACGTTCTCTTATTTTGAGAACGCTTTTTCTTTTAACTGTTTTAAATTTTTGTGCAGGTGTTTTGTTTCTTTCTTTAAGGCACCTTAAGGTTAATACGGAATATTTTGTTTTGTTCTATTTAACGGGTTGTTTTGTTATGCTTTTTATTGCATTCTTTTATGCGTATAATAAAAATATCGAAAAAACTAAATGGTTAGCGGTGCTCGACGACCTTAACGATTTTGGCGGGCTTTTGGTCAGCTCTGATGAACTATTTGATAAGTCTTGGATAACCACAAATACGAGAATAAACAAAATTCCTGAATTTAATGTTTCATATTTTAAAAAATTTAAATATACTGCTTTGTCTTTTATTTTTATGATTTTGTGTCTGACAGTGCCTGTAGAAGGCTTGATGCCAACGTCAAACAGGCTTGAATTAAATGAAGTCGAAGAGATTTTAAACAAGCAAATTCAGACTTTAAACGAAGAAGGGCTCATAAAAACGGATGAAGCAAAAGAATTTCTAAAATCATTAGAGCAAATAACTAATAATTCAGACGGCAAAGATCCCTCTAAAAGTTTCGAAGCACTTGACCACTTGCGAGAAAAACTTAAAAAAGCCGCAAATGCGGGGGCAATGGATTTGGCATCCGAATTAAATTCTCTCGAGAAACTGAACAAAACTGAAAATGCGATTAATAGCGAATTACCGAAAGAAGCGCAACGTTACCTCGAAAATATGGGGTTAGATAACCCTAAAGACGCTTCAGAAAGAAAAAAAGCAGAAGACGAACTTAAAAAATATATAGAAGATCGTTTTGAAAAAGTTAGATATACAGTAGATAAACTGGCTCAACAAAATCTTATCTCATCTGATGTGCAAAAGCATATTAATGAAAACAGCAATAATGTCTCAGATTCAAACCAGATAATGACAACTCAAGATTCCGGAAAAGAATCAAACAATACGAATGAGCAGAGTAGCTCCGGTGAAGGCTCCGGTGAAAGCTCCGGCGAAGGCTCCGGTGAAAGCTCCGGCGAAGGCTCCGGCGAAGGCTCCGGTGAAAATCCCGGCAGCTCCCAAATTCCCGGATCCACGCCTAACAAAGGAACCGACGGTGGCGGCCACGAACCCTTGAATTACAACAGAATAACCTCTGACCATAACAGTAAGTTTATAGACCATAAATTGCCCGCAACCGGTATTGTTGATTTTGAAGGTTCAATATCGGTAGGTATAGGTATTTCTGCGCCATTGACAAATCAGCCCGAACCTTCCGGGAGTGGCGCCGGTTCTTTGAACTTACAAGATACGGATAAAATTCACGTTGATAAAGAAACCATTCTGCCGCGTCATAAAAATGCGGTAATTGAGTATTTTGGCGGTAACGGAGCAAAATAGAATGAATAATGAAAAGCAACTTCTTTCAAAAGATGACTTGGTAATGGCCTACGAGGATGCAAAGCGAATTTTGGTTGAGCTGGACAAAATTTTAATCGGACGTCCCGAATTGCATAGGCTTGTTTTAATCGGCATTTTAAGCAGAGGACACATATTGTTGGAAGGGCTGCCCGGTGTTGGGAAAACCGCTTTAATAAAGACGCTTGGCTGTTTATTGGGTCTTAAGTTCAGCAGGGTTCAGTTTACACCTGATTTAATGCCCGGTGATATTTTGGGGGCTTATATTTTGCAGCAGGCCGCTGATGGTCGCAGGGAAACCGAATTCAGGCCCGGCCCGATTTTTACGAATATTCTTTTGGCCGACGAAATTAACAGAGCGTCGCCTAAAACGCAATCCGCTTTGTTAGAAGCTATGCAGGAAAAATGTGTAACTCTGATGGGCAACACGCGCAAGTTACCCGAGCCTTTTTTTGTTTTGGCATCACAGAACCCCATAGAATTAGAAGGGACTTACGCGTTGCCCGAAGCTCAATTAGACCGATTTTTATTTAAATTGGAAGTAAGCGCAGCTTCGGTTGAAACCATGAAAACCATAATATCGTCCAGAAGACACGGAGAGCCGCCTTTGCCCTCGTTTGAGGTTTCCCCGGAACGACTCGATAAACTATTTGCGATCATGGATAAAATATATTTGTCTGATGCGGTCGCAGATTACATTGCGCGTTTGGTAGACGCTACTTCGCCATTCTCTGAAACCGCAATGACAAAAGTTAAGGATTATGTGCAATACGGTGCGTCTCCCAGGGCGGCGATAGCTGTTGCAGAATCGGCCAGAGGCGTAGCTTTGCTTGCAGGTCGCCCGACTGTTGGTTTTAAAGATGTTAAAGAGGTCTTTGTGCCGGCTTTGAATCACAGAGTTTTACTCAATTACAAAGCCCGTTTTGAGGGTATTACTGCTCGTAATTTGCTGGAAGAAATACTGGAGAAAGTGTCTGTTGCCGATTTGGATATTTCTGACGACATCAGCCTAAAAGAAAAATGAAAAAAATATTGTTTTTGTTGTTTATTTGTTTGTTTGCGGCTGAGGGCAGTGTTTTCAGCGGAATCATCAGATATGATGGCTTGGTCTTAACAGATATTCCTGATTTTGAGTCATCTGATATATATGGGTATAATTTTGCCCGTGTTAATGTGGCTAATAATTCAAAAGAGGCAAGAAAAGTTAAGCTTTTCTTTACGTCATATGAAAAAACCTGGGAAGTCTCTAAGACTGTAACTGTTTTACCGGGCGATATTCAAGAAGTTGTTTTGTATTTTCCGGGAACAAACCAAACGAATCGAGCAATAAGTGTTGAAGTTGACGACAAAGAGGTTGAATACAAACACGGAAGACTTGATCTAAGAAGGTCTCGAGGGTATAGCTATAATAATAACAAATATGTTTTGCTAGACTCAGCCGTTCCCATTAAATATATGGAAGATGTTGCGACTCCTAAAGGATCAAAGCATTCTTCGTCATCCCCAAGCTCTAGGCGAAGAGGAACATTCGGAGATATTGACATCACTCAATTTACGGGAAGTAATTATCAGCTTTATAAAAACTGGTTGGCGTATTCGCAATTTCAATCTGTAATTTTTACTCAAAACACCTTTGAAAAACTTGGAGCTGAAGTCAAAAATGCAATTTTTGACTACGTCAGAACAGGCGGGGTATTGACAATAATAGGCAATGACATAAAATTGCCCGATGATTTTTATTATTTACCGAAAGAGCGAGATGAAAAGGCCGGTTTAAAAGTAGCAGAAGGGGTTTTTGGCAGAGTTTTTATAGCAGAAGAACGAAAGCAGCTCCAAGGCGATGCTGAAGACAATCCGGCTACTAATGATTCCATAACTTACGAAGCTTATTCAAAAATTATGGAATTCAATATTGTAAAAAACCTTACCAACTCGTCTTTAACTTTTACGCCCGAAGAAACCTTGGCATTTGATACAATAGAATTGGCGGGCCTGAGTATCTTATTTGCTATTTTTTTGGGGCCGGTGAATATTTTGTGGCTTAAAAGAAAAAAACGAATGATTTTAATTTTTCTCACTGTTCCGGTAATTTCATTCTTCTTATGTTTTTCTCTGGCATCATATTACTATATTTTTGAGAGCAGCGTGCTGAACATAAAACGAAACACGCTTATATATTTAAATGAAAAGAATAATAAGGCTGTTACATTGGCCGATTATTGTGTTTTTTCTGCGGCGAGCAACAGTGAAGGAATGCGATTTTCAGATAGTACATCTGTTTTGCCCATGGATACAAACAGAAGAAGAAATGGCATACACAATAATATAGGTTCAATTATTCTTGACTCGGGACAACATTTTGCGAATGGCTGGATAAGAGCAAGAACATTGAGAAATCTTAAGCTTTCCTCGGTTGAGAGTGTAAGAGAGCGAATTCAGGTCACTTATGAAAACAATAGCTGCAAAGTGATGAATGGATTAGGTGAAGATATTGAAGAAATATATTTATTATCTAAAGCCAATGAATTATTCCGAGGTAATTCAATCCCGGCAGGTAAAACGGGAGTTTTGACAAAAGACAAGTCACCAACCAAGCGATCGAGGCAGATGACTTTGTCTGAAATAATTATTAAAAATGACTGGAATTGGTTTCAAACATTTGTTCACGAAGAAAAAAACAGAAATTTGCTCATTAGGCCGGGGCAATACGTAGCTGTATTGTCTTCCTCACCGTTTTTAAAACAAAAATTTGAAAAAAGAGCGAGAATGACCGAAAACGTTTATTTAATCGGAACTATGAATGAAGAGGGTGCCCTATGATTTTTAACGTTAAAAATTTAACCAAGCGTTTTGGTTCTATAACTGCCGTAGATAACTTGAGCTTTCACGTCAAAAGCGGAGATATTTTGGGCTTTGTAGGGCCTAACGGAGCAGGTAAAACCACAACTCTCAGAATGTTGGCAACTCTCGAATTGCCAAATGAAGGTGAGGTTGAAATCGATGGGGCATCTATTATCAGCAGACCTGAAATAGCGAGAAAATGTGTCGGATTTGTTCCCGATTCTTTGACGGTGCAAAAAGATATAACAGTCCATGAATATCTTGATTTTTATGCACGATTATATGCTTTTAAAAATCCTGAACGAAGAAAGCTTGTAAACGAAATCGAAGAGTTTACTAATCTGGTGGGTATAAGAGAAAAATTTATCGACGTATTGTCAAAAGGTATGAAACAAAGAGTTTCAATTGCAAGGGCTTTATTGAACGACCCTGATATAATTTTGATGGACGAACCTGCCGCAGGTCTTGATCCTAGGGCCAGAATAGAACTCAGAGAGCTTTTAAAGATCTTGGCTAAAAAAAATAAGATGATACTTATAAGTTCTCATATTCTTACAGAGCTCGATGAAATATGTACTTCCACAATGATTATCGAACGGGGCAAACTTCTTAAATTTGGTGAAATACACGATATTGTCGACGAACTCAATGTAAAGACCACTAAAAGAACGGTCGTGCTTGTGCCTTTGGAAAACACGGAGTCCCTTTTGAATGTCTTGCTTGTCGAACCTAATATAACTAATGTTAACACGGTTGGCAGGGCTATTGAATTTATTTACGACGGCGATGAAAAAAATATTTCTGACCTGGTGGCTCGCCTTTTTGCAGAAGGTTATAAATTGATAGAATTTAAAATCAAAAAGCAAAACTTGGAGTCGGTCTTTATGAATATAACGAAGGGTGAAGTCCAATGAGTGATGTAAATGTAATTCTTGATAAGTTTGATGACTTTTTGAACCCAATTTTAGTTAAAGAGCTCAGGCAAACAATAAGAGCTAAATTTTTCTGGATTTTGCTTTATTTGTTTATTACTTTTCAAACCATTTTTATTTGTATGGCATTTTTCGAAGCCGGGGTAAAAACTCATAGCAGCGGTGAAGAAATTTTTTCGTTTTTGCTTACAACCCTTCTGATGATAGGATTCTTTAGTATTCCGCTTTATTATGGATTCAGGTTTGCAAATGAAAGAATGGAAAAATCGGATGAGCTGCTCTACATTACAACCGCCACTCCACATCAAATAATAATGGGTAAATTTTTGGCCGGTGTAATATTTGTTTTGATGATATACAGCCTTTACGCACCTTTTATGTCGCTAACATTTTTTCTTTCAGGCGTAGAAATATTTCAAAGTCTTTTTTTATTAGGCTTTAGTTTTTTGTTTGCCGCCATGTCATCTATGGTTCTCTTGGCTTTTGCGGCAGCCAGCAACACTCAAGCGACTAAAAACCTGTTTAGAACGTGTAGCATTGGTCTTCAAGTCATTATATTCAGCTTTTTGTATAATTATTTAAATTGGTATACAAACAGATATGGTATTTTTTCGGGCGAAAATCTTAAAATGTATTTTGGCTTTATTCTAATTTCACTTTTTGTGACTTACTTCTTTTATGGAACGGCTGCTTCGACAATTTCTCCTGAAGGTTCAAACAGATTGTTTTGGATAAGAACGAGGTTTTCTGTAATTTCAATAATTACTTATCTTATTACGATTGGATTTTTTCATAACTCGGAGGGTTCAATTGTTTGGGGCATATTATTTACGATATTTAACAGCGTGTTTTTGCTTATAGGTGTCTCAGAGCCATTTGACTATTCAACGCGCGTGCAAAGAGAGGTTCCTAAGAGTAAATTAAAGAAATATTTGATGTTTCCTTTCTTTACAGGAACTTTAAATGCTTTTGTTTGGTGTTTCATTATGCAGATTTTTATAACGGTTTTAGCTTCTGCCGGAAGTACTAAACTAGCTCATGCTGATGAATTTTTTCTTTTTATTTTCAGCGCATTTTTAAGTGTTGGGTTTTATGCTTTGTTGGCTTCGTTTATAAGAAGAAGATTCTTTAGTAATATTGCAACATCCTCTACTTGGATGATAGGTGTAATCGTAATTATCCTTGGTATTTTCTTTCAAACTGTTTCTTCGGTATTCCTTCAAGTCTTTGGGTTAGCTATATTTGGATTTTTGAATCCTTTTTACGCTTTCAACAAAGGAATGGCTCCTATAACGAGTTCCCTCGTAATGTTTTCTATAATGATGTTTTTGCACCTAAAAGTTTTTTCGGCTCAGTATTTAAGCTATATGCATGCAAATAAAAATGGATAAAAACACTCAAAGAATACTTGAAAGTGCAAAGGCAGTCGGGCAACGCTTTGTTTTTAATGTTGCCTCAAGATTTGCTTCTATGCAAACCGGTGAAAAATACGGAGCCGGAATGGGCAGTTCGCTTGAATTCTTAGACCATCGCGAATATCAGCCCGGTGATGATATAAGACATATCGATTGGAACGCTTTGGCACGCTCTGATAAACTTACCGTGAAACTTTTCAGAGAAGAAATTTCTCCGCACTTGGATATTTTGATAGACGGATCGGCTTCTATGAATTTAGACGATACGGCAAAATATGCAGCGCTTATGAGCGGAGTTGCCGTAATGAGGGCGGCAGCTCTAAACTCCGGTTACAATGTTTCGGCCTGGGTAATAAAAGACCGGTGTGAAAAAATTCCTGAGACTAATTTTGACGTAGAAAGATGGAGAGGAACCGACTGCGTTTACGCAGGAAACACAGGTAAAACACTGGTTACTATGCCTCCGCCGTTAAAACCCAGGGGAGTCAGAATTCTTTTCAGTGACCTATTCTGGGAAACAGAACCTGAAACAATATTAAGACAGTTAATTAATAACGCGGCTTTGGTAATAATAATTCAGGTGGTTGCGAAAATTGACGAAGAACCTGATTTATTGGGTAATCTAAGGTTAGTGGACTCTGAATCGGGCGAAACACTTGAGGTAATGGCAGATAAGCCTATTATTAAAGAATATATTAAAAACTTTAACCGCCATAGAAATTATTGGCGCGACTCATGCACAAAGTCCGGAGCATTTTTTACCCACTTGGTAGCAGAAGATTTTATTAAAGATTTTGTGCCGCAAGAATTGCTTAAAACAGAAATTCTTGTGGCCGGGGGAAAATAATAACCATGTTTTTTCTGAACTACAAGGCACTGTGGGCAACTTTAACTCTTATAGGCTTTTTGGGAGTTTATTTTTTTAAGCGCCGTTCAAAAGATATAAAAGTCTCATCTTTGATGTTTTTTTCAGCCTTAAAAACTCCCGCAGAAGGAGGACAAAAGCTAACCATACTTCAAACGCCGTTAATATTGTTTCTTGAACTGTTAATTGTGACTTTGCTGATATTAAGTGCGGCGGCTCCGGTTATGTTAGATAATAATTCTAAAATTCCTTTGGCTGTAATACTTGATGATTCGTATTCTATGACGGCTACGGCAAAAGAAGATTCTAAAAATGCCCGACACAGGGGGTTGGAATTCCTTAAGAATAACATTTTGAACAAGCAGTATTACAGAATAAATTTAATAAAGGGCGGTTCATACCCCGAACTGATTGGGCGTCACGATATGACCGGAGCAGAAGCCGGAGTATACTTAGATAATTGGCGATGTACAAGCAAATCGGCCGATTTGGTTTCGGCTGTGCGCTTTGCTAAAGAGGCATTTGATAAGCATATTCAGGTTCTTGTTATAACCGACACTCCAGCTGAAACTGATTCTGATACACAAATGGCTAAATTAAATTGGTTGGCATTTGGCAAACCTGTTAATAATATTGCTATAACAGGTGCAAACAGGTATTCATTGGGAAAAACAGACAGGTGTTTTTTTGAATATACTAATTTTTCTGATACACCCGTAAACTTGCATGCCATTGTAAAATCACCCGAAAGTAATAAAGTATATGATGAAATAAAAGCACAAATTCAGCCAATGTCCGTGCGCAGAAGTATTGTAAACTTTCCTGAACAAAACTCTGAAATATGTGCAGAGATATTCGCGGATGATTTTTTGCCTGACAATAAACTCTGCTTGCCTTCGATAAAAAGAGAAAAAGTTAAAGTGCGGATTAAAACAAATTCAAAATATTTGGACAGCTTGTTGAAAAAAACTGTTGAAGCCCTGGGAACCGGAGTCTTGGTAGAAAAAGACGAGAATATTCTGATTACTGATACACAAGAAATTATACCCGCAAATACATGGCAAATGGTTATTCATAAGGCTACTGATTCTATTATGCTTAGCGGCACCGTGGCAGTAGAAAGAGAGCATCCGCTTTGTCTTGGGTTGCCTCCTGTTCGCGCGCTTTGGGCTGTAGATAAAAATTTTGTCAGTGACGGCTTGCCTGTCTTGTCTTCTGATGACTTTGCTTTGCTGGCTGTGTCAGGTGAAGTCGAAAAAAACAAAGTTGTCGTATTTAATATGGACTACGAATATTCGAGCTTGCATACTACCGGTTTCTGGCCCGTATTATTTTGGAACTACTTAAATTGGTATCAAGATGTGTTTTATCCTGTAAATCGTGAATTAGCGATATCAAGAGAAGAATCATCGTTTTTAAAACTTAAGAGTAATGATTTGCCTGAAAATATTTTACCCGAAAGCACTATGAAAAACTTTATAAGCGTTCGCTGGTGGTTTGTTGTGACTGCTTTGATATTGATTGCGTTGCATCAGTGGTTGGTGACCATAAGGAGGCCGGGAATTGTTTACTGAACCTCATTGGCTTTTATTGTTGATTCCGGCTCTCTTAGGAGCTTATGTTTACAGACCTTTGTCAAATAGACTTTTTGCACTTCGCATATTATTTATAACGACAGTAGTGCTGGCGCTTGCCGGGCCGGTTATAAATTTGCCGCTGGGCAACGGTGCGGTAATTGTGGTCGCAGACAGAAGCTTTTCTATGCCCCGGGGAATCGATAATTCTATTGCCGAAACGGTTAATATTCTTAGAAAAGGCATGCCCGAAAATGCAGATTTAGGCATAATTTCATTCGGGACCGAAGCAAAAATAGAACTTGCGGCCTCAAAGAGCTCTTTTTCGGGGTTTACATCAGATGTTAATCGGTCGGGATCTAATTTGAACGAGGGCATAAGTCGCGCTTTGTCATTGATTTCTTCTGACGCATCAGGCAGAATTCTGCTCCTTTCTGATAACCGATACAGCGGCGAAAGCCCTATGAGCAGCGCACTAAGAGCGGCAACTAGGGGAATTCCCATCGATTATAGGCTTTTTGACAGAGATCTAAGCAATGATACGGCAATAACTTCGTTTGCGTCACCGGGTTTGTTATCGCCTAACGAATCCTTTTTGCTCAAAAGCCGAGTTTTTTCGCCAATTGCACAAAAAGCAGAGATACTTTTATACGCTTCCGATAAGTTCCTTGGCCGCTACAATAAAGAGCTTAGCTCGGGATATAATAATCTGATTTTTAATATGACGGCACCCGAATCTTCTGTAGTGAAGTATAAGATGATACTCAAGCCTGAATTTAAGGATTCTGTGCCTGAGAATAACGAAGCAGTTGCTATTTGTGAAGTTATCGGGAAAAAGCCAATTTTAGTTGTTACCGAGAGCGAATCGTCGGCAGTCGTGCGATTGCTTAATAATGCCAAGGTGTCTAATGTTGTGCAATCACCGCGAAATATTGAGTGGACAATAGAGTTTTTGGCCGGTTACTCGGCGCTGATTCTTGAAAATGTTTCAGCCGACAGGCTTACGTTGCACGGCATGCAGCTCATGGCCGCTTGGGTAAAACACTTTGGCGGCGGATTAATGCTTACCGGCGGAAAAAACGCTTTCGGAAGCGGAGGCTACTTTCAGTCGCCTCTTGAAGAAGCGTTTCCTGTATCAATGGAATTAAGAAGCGAACACAGAAAAATGAAAATGGCCTTGATGATTGTATTAGACAGATCGGGAAGCATGACCGCTCCTACAAGAGGTGGAAGAACAAAAATGGATCTGGCTAATATTTCTTCTGCAGGAGTGCTTGAGATGTTAACGCCCGAAGATTTTTTGGGGGTTTTGGCCGTAGATACTGCTCCGCATGAGGTGTTTCCTTTGCAAAAAATCGCAGGTTCTGCCGATTACATGCGAAGTAAAATCATGTCTATCGAATCTATGGGGGGCGGAATATATGTGTATGACGGCATAAGCAACGCGGTAGACAAATTGTTAAAGACCGACGTAAAGGTGCGACATATTATTTTGTTCGCAGACGCGAACGACGCCGAAAAACCCGGTGAATACTGGGAACTCCTAGATCACGCTACAAAAGCCGGGTTGACCTTAAGTGTAATAGGCCTCGGAACAGAAACGGACTCAGATGCCGAAATATTAAGAAAAGTTGCGAATGCGGGCAAAGGGCGTATTTTTTTTACAAGAGAGCCCGAAGAGCTGCCGAGGCTTTTTTTGCAAGACACTTTTGTTGCGGCAAAAAGCACATACATAGAGGAACCCACCGAACTTAAGCTGTTCGGAACATATAAAGAACTGTTGCCGTATAAAAATAATCTGTCGGAAAACATCGGCTTAATAGGCGCTTATAACTTGTGTTACGAAAAGCCCGCGTCTACGGTGGTTTTAAAAACGGCTGACGAAAATAAATCGCCGATACTTTCTTATTGGCAATACGGCCTTGGTAAGACAGCTTGTTTGGCAACTCCCTTAGAAGGAGACGGCGCCATGACTTCAAGCGGTGTTTTGACAAAGCAAGAGATGTTGGAAATGACAGTTTCTTTATGCGAGATGATTTCAACTGATGACAGAGAAAAAATACTGAATCTGCCGATTCTGCAAAGTATTGAAAACGGTTATTGGGCTGCAGCTATACATCTTGACCCCGAAAGAGACAAAGAGCCGTTTAAATCTGACCCTCTAATAGAAGTTTTGAGAATGAATGAAAATAATGAACAAACTTTTGAAACCATAAAAATGAGAAGAGATACAGCTGATTCTTTTTCTGGCGGTTTAACACTAAAAGGCAATGAAGTAATCGCGGCAATGGTTAAAGTTGACGGCCATGTCAAAAGACTGCATCCGATTTGTCAGCCGTATGCGGCAGAATACGTGCATGATTCAGTCTCGGACAAAAAAAACATTCTCAAACAAATCGCTGATGTCACCGGAGGCAAAGAGGTAATAAATCTTGCCAATATATGGGAAACCATACCGATAAAAAAGCAAAAAAAAGAATTGTCTTTCGAGCTGTTGATAGCAGCTTTATTTATCTTTTTAATTGAAATAGCCGAAAGAAGGCTTTCTTTAATGACTGCTGTTATTAACAATGTAATAAGAAAAAAAGGCAAAAAGACAGCCCTAAATGTAACTGCTGATAAAAATGTCGAAGTTAAAAAGAACGCCAATGCAGTCTCAAAAATGCCAAGCTTAACTTCAAACCAAAGCTCACAAAAAAAATTGGATGAAGAAAAAAAAGATAATTCATTGTCTTCAATATTTAAAAAAGCTAAGAACAATGCAGGTAAAAGAACCTAATTGTTAGTTTTTGAATGCTTTTTGTTGTACCGTATTGCGGGTTGTCGAGTTTGTACGTATACTTATAGAAGTTACATTTGGAGGCTTGCCATGAATTACACAATCAGAATTTCTAAAAAGATAAGTTATTTTCTGGTTTTATCTTTGATCTTATCTGTGTTTGCTGCTCCTATAACGGCAGAAGCCGGTATATTGGGTAAAATATTAAGCGCAGTAAAACCCTACGCCGGAACCCTCGGAAACCTCGGCGGGGCTGTGGCCGGCGCGGTTATGGGCGCATCTTTTCTTCCTCCGGTCGGTATATTGGCCGGCGGTATTGCCGGGTATGTTGTCGGCGGAATTTTGGCGAATTATGCAGCCGGCGGCCTTTCTAACATAGCGACACTAGGTGGTGCTGCGCTCGGTGTCATGGCCGGCGCTTCATTTGGTCCGATTGGTTACATTGTGGGAGCTCTTGGCGGAGGTTTGCTCGGAAAAATAGCCATGAGTCTATTGTACAAACTTGATAAAAAAACTACGGGCGGAATATTGCTTAGTCCTGCGGTTGACTCAAGCGGAGAACCCATATTAGTCGGAAGCACCTCTCAGACATCTGCAGTGGGCGATATTCCGGCAGCAGCTCCTATTAGCGATGTCAGCGGTGCGGACGAGTTAAAAGTTACCGAAGAACTAAACGCTTCCGCAAATGACATCTCACAAGCCGATGCCGAATACCAAGAAGCCTACAGAGGTTATATAGTAGCAGTAAGAACAGGTTCAACCGAAACCATAAAAGAAGCTCACGAAAAATATAAAAATGCTTTTAACAGATATAAAAAATTAACAGGAAAAGACCCGCAATAAATTTTTACACCGACTTTATAAAAAGGCTCCCAAGTTTGACACTTGAGAGCCTTTTTGTTACCATAATCTTAGCTTGATTCTTGAAGCAGCAAGGTTATCATAAATGAAAAGTAATATAAATGTTTTGATTAAACAGACAGTGTCGGTGGTGGTTATAGCCTTTTTTCTTAGCTTACAAGGGCAGACATATGCTCAAAATATCCTTGTGGAGCCTAACGGAAATATTACTCAGGCAGACCCTTCTGCATTAGGGCAAAGAATAACTCACGAGCAGATTTCCTCAAAGTTGGCGATGCAAATTCAAAGACTTGTTGAAGCTGTCTATAAAATAAGAAGTTTGGCCGAAAATCCGAACGATGATAACGCTTTATTTGCAATGCAAAGAGTTGCGAAGTTTTGCGGCGAAATCATCGGATTTACCAATATGCCAAATCAAACAAGATTTTCTTCAAAAAATGACAGAAATATTGTTCGCAGAAAAGACGGTATAATAGAATTTAACAACCATGGAAGTTTTGACAATAAAGTTCAAGGCTTCATACAACCCCTTTCGGGTGTTGTTTATACCGAACTGGTTTTTATTGGGCCGGGCAATCGTAAAATTGTTTTAAGAGGACATCTTACAAGGCAATATTCCTTAACAGGCACTTTTGCGGTTGAGACTTGGAACAATAAAGGGTTGTGTTGGAAAACACAATGCACCTTTGACTCAATTCTGGTTGCGAAAACTCCTTTGCCCGTCAGCGGAAGTTTAATTGTTGGCGGAGTTGATCCTTACAGAAGAATCGGCGAAAAGAAACTCGGGTTTCCTGTGACTATATTCAAATAAGCAACTTTATGCTTATTTTTTGTACAATTATCAAATATTGAAAATATTTGATATAATCAAAGCATAGGAGATATAAATGAAAAAATGTTTTATATATATCATCGCTTTTTTCGCTGTTATAATGCCTCTGTGTGTCTTTGCGCAGAATTCGCGAATTACATTAAGCGATAATACAACAATTTACGGAACCGTTGTCGGTATGAATAACGGGGTGTATGTGATAAAAACCGAAACAATGGGCGAATTGAATATTGATGCCGAGAATGTTGTTTCGATTTCTTCACTTAAAAATAACCCCAAATCAGCAGATAATTTATCGCAAATTAAAATAATTGAAGAATCAGACAAAAGTCAGCGCTCAAAGAAAAATACTCAGTCAAATAATTCGGGTGATTATAGCAGTTCTTTGCAAGAACAAGCCAACATGAGAGTTCAATCTATGACTATGGACAGCAATTTTTTAGATTCTCTTATGAATTTGAGCGAAAATTCAATGATGACCGATATCATGAACGACCCCGAAATAATGGACGCCATCAGCCGTGGTGATTACGAGTTTTTAATGCAGAATGATAAAATGAACGGCTTAATGGAATCGGATGATATAAAGAGTCTTCTCGGCGATATGTAACAAATCCCCTTAAAGGAACTATTCAAAGCATTATGTCAAAGCTAAATTACGCCTTTATTGTTCTTTTAATTATTATTTTTCCCATAAACATATTTGCGTCATCTGAATTAGTCCTTGATGGCAGCGATAATTCGGCTCTCAACGCTCTTCCCGAAGTCGGCGGACGCTTTATGGATGTGCAAACATTTGCTTATAGGGTCGCTGCTGTAAATAATTGGTCTTTGATAATCAGCAGTTCTGTAACAGAAAGCACCAGAGAAATAAAGGGAAAAAGCATAAGAGAAGTCTTGAACAATTATTTTAATGACTCTGAGTTTTCTTGGTGTTTGAGCAATAAGTGTTTATACATTGCTTCAAAAAAGGATTTGTCAGATTTTTTCGAAGTTTTGCCAATTCTTAAAAAGAAACTCCCGCAAGGTAAATCCGGGGTTTTTTCCGGTAATTTCACTTACATTGAACTTTCTTTGCTGTGCAGATTTCTTAAGTCTATTTCAGGTGTAAATATTTTGCCCGTAGATGACTTGTTACATTCAAACATAATGATGCGCGCTCAAAACATGGAATGGAAGCACCTTGTTGCCGCGATTGTTTGTTTAAACAGGTATCAGTTGAATATAACAGATTATTCTGTTTTAATTGGTCCGCCTCCCATATATTAAAGTTAAAATAATAAGTTTTTTTATTTGTTCTGCCGATAGCAGAGATATGAAAAGAAGTTTGTTGTTTGCTATTATTTTAGCTTTTGGAATAGGTCTTGTCGGTTTTTCTCCCGAGACCGGTTCTGATTTTGCAGAATATAAACGCTTGCCTATGCACAAGCGCATTGAGCGCATGCAAAAGTCGGGCGAAGACCTTTTTCTTCGCAGACGCTACGAAGATGCCATCAAAGTTTTTGAAACAATTTTGGCGTTGCGTAAAACTGACTTAAAAGCCATGCTCTGGATTACTAAATCTAAAAATGAAATTGTACGTGAAAGAAACGATGCAGAAAAACAGGCTTTATATGAAAAAAATGACGGTTACCTAATTCCAAAAGATAAGATTTATGGCAATTGGAAATGGGACCCTTCAATCGGGCACTTCGAGGTGCGCTACTCAGAACCCAAACCTTATGTGCCGCCGGTGCGTAAGGTGCGCCCAAAAGCCACAGACAGCGAAATAGCCGCCGCTTTGAAAAAAGCAAAACAAGGATCGGGTAATGATATTTTTGAGCTGGCAATGCTTTATTGGTCGCGAAAAGATCGTGAAAATGCTTTAAAACACTTCCACGAAGCTTATAAGAAAAATCCCGAAGTTTTGGGATTTGACGATGAGATGATGCTTTTGACCGTAATTGATGAGATAGACGAAAAAATAATGAATTCAAAGGCAGACGCTTCTGATTTATACGAGGCAGGGCGATTGCACCTTATACAGGGTGACCGGATGACAGGGGTTAAGTATTTGACCAGAGCCGTCGCTTTGGATAAAAAAATGCTCGGAAACGTCAGCGAAATTTTTGCTGAATTTATAGATAGCCCCCAAACTTCGTTGGTTTCGGTGTTGCCTGAAATATACGCCTTTAGACAAGCTTTTGTTCACAACAAAGAGGGTGATTTTATTTATTTGTATCTAAATTTGGTTCCGAGAAACGAAACGCAAATTATTTCAATAGATTTAAATACCCCTTTGGCAGCGGTAAAAGGCATAAAATCAGATTCTAAAGATTTATTATTTGCTTACAGCAGGCCGGGGTTAGACGAAACAACACGATTTTGGTTTGTACTGCCCGAAAAGAAGGATGATATTTTCGATTATGAAATTAAAGCCATAATTGAAATTGATCGAAAGAAAACTGAAAGTCTCGAACTGTCTAATTTTGCTTTAAACGATCTTTACGATAACTGGAGCTTTGTAATAGGGCCTGATGTCAATTTTGTCTCAATCGGCAGAGGAGAAAACGAAAGCGAAAAAGACGGCTTAAGAATAACCGGGTTCCATTTGCCCATATATCAGGGGCGAGGGCCTTATATTAAGTTTTCCGATTTTACGGAGCCCATAACGAAAAAAACCGATATCTGGCAGCTTATGACTCCCAAAGAATATAAACTCGATACGGAATCGGAAGAATCGGAAGATGCCGCAAGCGAAGTTGCTCCTCTTGACATAAACGACCTAGACATCGGACTTTGAATTTTTTGCCGACAGTTGCTCTTTTCGTATCATTCTTTGTTTAGCCTGAAAAACAAAAGTCTCTAAATTCATGCTCCGATTAGGTTGAATACTTCCATCGTATACCATATCAATATAAGGTATTTTATTACGCATCTCTGTTTTTAAGATTGAACTTGCGATTGTGCTTGGCATACAGGTAAAAGGCATTGCATTAACAACCCCGTCGAATCCGCTTTTGGTAAAAGCCAAAGCTCCGCCGATGCTCAAAATTGCTTCACCGTTAATATGGTTTGAAAAATTGTTATTTGCCAGTTCTAAAATTTCTTTTGTTTCATGATCCAGTCTGTTTTTCAGCAACTTACGAAAAGGCAAGGCGATCATTTTGTACATAAGGCTTTGATATTTTGAGGCCGTCCAAAAATTTGCAACATTTAATAAATTCTTTAGTTTTTTGTCGTCTTTAAAAGCTTTTAAAGACTCTTCTATCCCTGTGTGTGTTGTATAGGCAATCCACTCGCCAACAGAAGCTACCTGAGCTTCGCACCCTAATTCTTCAAGCTCTATGACCAAATTCTGGTTGCTTTCTTTGTGTGTTCTGACAAAAATCTCGCCTACTATTCCTATCAGTGGTTTTTTTTCTTTTTTTAGATCTATTTTGGAAAAAAGCCGCGCAGCTTTTCTTGCCGCTCTGATTATTTCGAGCCCGCCGCCTTTTTCAATTGCATTCACACCTAAATCCATTGCAATGTCAAATACCTCATTGGCGGTGCCCTTTATCTTTTCGTAGGGCCGTGTTTTCCAAAGAGCTTTCTCTATCAAATCCGAATATACAATGGCTTGCCAAATCAGTTTTCTGAAATTTAACGTTTCTTCTGCGCTAATTTGCCCGTTAAAGCTATAACTGTCTTCGGAGGTAGGTGACAGTATAGGTATTTTTGAAAAACCATGTTTATCGAGTATCATCCTCTGCAATTTATTGTATTGACCAAATCTGCACGGGCCTTCTGTTTCAGGCATAAAGAATGCTATTTCGTTTTCTACGTCAATGTCTTTTGCAAGGCTTTTATCGATGAAGTCAAGCATGTCGCCGGTTGTTACAATACAAGGAAAGCATTCTTTGCCGGAAGTGTTTTGCTTGCCGAATTCAAGGCCGTCACTGCTATAAGTCGGCATTACTTCCGCCTTTATGCCTATATTTCTGAAGCACGCAGCGAGACATCTCGCGCCTGCGGCCATATCGGGTAAATACAAAGTTCGCTTTCTAAGGTCATTGCATACATTTGTTTCATTTATGACTGCCGCTTTTTGTTCATTTTGCGGGACATGATTGTTGATAGTGTCAATAAAGGCAAGAAGTCTCGTTTCTACGCCCGCTCCGGCCGAATGTTCGTCCAGTTCCAGTTCTAAAAAAGGTTTATTTGACTCGGACATTTCTTCATTGAAAAAGTGCAGGATAAAGGAGTCTGGGCCGCATGAAAAACTTGTTAAATAAAGAGCATACAAATTAGGATTATCTTTTAAAAATTGTGAAGCTTTTAATATACTGTTGCCAAACCCCCAATACATATTTGGGTATTTTGAGTTTATTTCACATTTATCAAAGCTTAAAAAACTTTGCGGAATAGCATAAATACCCAATCTGCTAAGTGATGCAAAAAGGTTTAAATTGGTTCTTGAATCAAAGGCGCTGTAAGGGCGGCCCAAAACAATAATCGCTTTTTCTGTGCCTATTTTTGCCAATACTTCGCTTCCAACTTTTCTTAACTCGCTGTTAAAAGAGTTTAAGGTTTGAGCTCCTTCTTCATAGGCGGCCCTCAGCTTTTCGGCGCTCACTTTTATGCCTAATCTGGTAAATTCGGATGAAATAGAAGAAACTACCGCTTCAATTCCTTTCTTCATGTAAACAGCCGGCTTGATTATTCTCTTAGGGTCTAATTTTAGCGCAGATTTTAACATATAAGTTGAAGCCTCTACATAAGGACAATAAAAAGCGTATTTGTCTTCTGTTTCTTCCATTTCAATCATTAGCGGAAGGAACATGAAGTCGCATTTGTCTTTTAAATAAAGTGTGTGCCCATGAGCTATTTTTACCGGGAAACAAGCCTCGCAAGTCATCGAGTTGATACCCAGGTTTGCGAGAGAATTGTCCGTTTCGGGGGAAATTACAATTTCAAATCCAAGCTTATTAAACATTGTTGCCCAAAGCAGACCCGATTGATGGTATGTTAAAGCCCTGGGAATCCCAATTTTAATTTTGATTTTTGACTGTTTATCGGTTTTTGGAAAATATTTGGCGTAGATCAAATTTCGAATTTTTGTAAAATCAGGAGCTTTTTTTTCAACTTTTTTTTGTGTTTCATAAAGCCCGCATTCGCCGCCAAATATAGCTGTTTCATTTCCTATTTCATAGATTTGTAATTTACACTTATTATGGCAGTCCCGGTTTCTCGTGCAAACTTCTTCTCTGTGAAAAAAGCTTTCGTTCACAGTTTGCCAACCCCTAAAATTTGTTTTAAACTCAATATTCTTTGTAATTAGATTTTCGATTTTTTTCTGGGCGTGAAGCGCTGCTCCTATGGCTCCCATCACTTCACGGTTAGGAAGAGTTATTATCGTTTTGCCTAATATCTTCTCAAAAGATGCTACAACTGATTTGTTTAGTGAAGGGCCGCCCTGAAAACTTATTCTCGTTCCGATTTTACCGTCTTGAACTACACGATTAAGATAATTATGCACGACCGCTTGAGAAAGTCCTGCTAACAGGTCATCAATCTTTGCCCCGTTCTGAAGATAAGACATTAAGTCTGATTCCATGTAAACAGTGCATCTCTCTGTGAGCTTATAAGGGTTTTTAGCGTTCATAGCCAAATCTTCATATTCTTTGACTATGTTAATTCCCAATTTGTTGGCAGTTTCTTCTAAAAAGCTACCGGTGCCTGCCGCACAAACTTTGTTCATTTTGAAGTCTGCTATTCGTCCATGCTCGAGATAAGTGTATTTAGCATCTTGGCCGCCTAACTCAAATATTGTATCAACTTTGGGATCATAAAAGCTTGTTCCCATAGCATGGGCGGTGACTTCATTAACAACATCATCGGCTCCCACGAAAAGTCCTGCCACTTCTCTGCCCGAACCTGTGGTGCCGACGCCAATGACTGTCAGCTTTTTAACTTCTAACGTGGCAATGCAATTTTTCATTGCTTTTTTTATTGCTTCAAGCGGCTGTCCTTCGGTGGGTATGTAGGTCTTAAAAATTACTTCGCCGTTAGGGCGGATCAAAACTAATTTTGTTGTTGTAGAACCCACGTCAAACCCCATAAAAACACCAATTCTCTTTTCTCTAATTTTTATGGGAAGCGGGTTTTGGCAATCTGTGAATACACTGAGCTTGAGAGTTAAAGGGTGGGTTCGGGGCGCTTTGTAAATGTCGGAAGCCTGCAAAGAGCTTATTTCGCAAGAAGTTACAGATTTGCCCGCTTGTTTCTTTATAGCGTTAACAGTAACACCTAACGCACCGGTTGAAGTATGATATTTAGGAATCGTAATTTCATAGCCAAGTATTTTCTCGAAAGCTTTATGAGCAAGTTTGTTTGTTGCATAGCCCCCTATAAAAACTATCGGAGTCTGTAATTTTCGGTCGTTTATTAGGGTCGATTTGAAGTTTCGCGCTACACCCTCGTGCAAGCCCGCAATAATGTGGCTTATCGGAATTCCTTTGTTTTGAAGGTGAATCATGTCCGACTTTGTGAAAACTGTGCATCTGCAAGCAACATTAGCCGGGCTGTCTGACTTCAAGCCTTCGTTAATAAATTGACTTAATATCGACTCTATGCGGCTTTGTGATCCTTCGGGGGCTTCGTTTAAACTTTGGAAAAAAATTCTTTCGGCTTGCTGATCGATAAAACTGCCTGTGCCCGCAGCGCAAGCTTCATTTAGTTTAAACTCCGTTAAAGTAAAATCTTGGTTGTCGTCATAATCGAGAAGAAATAGAGCTGAATCGTGCCCGCCTACAGAAATGATGCTTTTAGTCTCAGGAAAAATATTATGAACACCGGAAGCCTGAGCGATTGTTTCTACTTCATAGTAGGTGTTTAAAGCTGTTGCAAGTGCTTTGCCGTGTGCTCCGGTAAAAACAACCCTCTCAATTGTGTCTGAGCAATATTTTTGCTCAATTTGTTCTAAAATATCGGAACAGAGCTGTAAAGTTTTTCCAAAATGTCTGCAATACTTCCATTCTTCAATTACCTGAGCTGAAGAATCGCATATGATAGTGTTTATACTTACCGAGCCGATATCAAAGCCGATACTTAATTTTTTCATAACAGGGCAATAATACCACTCATACCTATTTATTTCAAGTCATTTGAAATGACGTCTTCTTCTGAACTGTACAATGGCTCGTTTTGGGAGTTTTTTCTTCGGTTTAAGTCAAGTTTTTCAAAGGGATCATTTACTGTTACAGAATCTGAGTTGACGGAAGAAATTGTTTTTGGTCCTACTAGAGGCATTAAGCGAACCTTACCGTTGTATGAGGCCAAGTAATCGCCATTTTTCATGGGAGACGGTCTCATAAAGAGCTGTTCACCAAAAGCGGTCCATAAAACTTCGGAAGATTCGGGATTTATGAATTTCCCGTAGGTCGTTCTGGAAGTGAAATATTCTTTATAAGTAACAAATAATCCGCCTCTGAGATGTGAAAGAGTGTAGATGTCTTGAAGGTTCATACGCCATTTTTTGTGACCGTTAGCAATATTAGAAGCAAAAAGCGTCTTTTTGTCGGCGATGAAAATGGTATCTTTTATTTTTATGGCTTCTTGAAAAGGAGTCTGGAGATTGATATCCCAAGAATTACCGCTTTCGAGAGAGGAGATCATAAGATTTGTCTTGTCTTTTGAAAGGGTTAAAAGATAGGTTTCAAGAATTTTTATTGGCTTAAATCGATTGTCCGGGTTTTTAAGCATAATGTTCCCGGATCTTTGTTCGAGTATTATTGTGTGATTACCTTTTGAAGACAATACGCAAATGTTTTCAGCAAATAGGGGAGGGGTATTTTCTAATTCAGTTATTCTCCAGGCGATAGCACCGGTTTCAGGGTTTATGGCTGTGGCGCAGTAAGTGTCTTCTTCTGAGCTTGCGGGGTCTTGATGAAGACAAATAATATACTTGTCGGCACCACAAGAAACAATGGGCGTCTCAAGTGCACAATCCCACTCCGGGTCTCCGGTAGAAGCATTTATACAAAACAAAGTTTTATGATTGCCTGTTACTAAAACCCGATTTTCATCAAGTTTTACGGGCTTAATTTTGAAAAATTGTTCAGAACCTTGTTCCCATATAATTGAAAGCCCCGGTACGGCAAAAGCTCTCGTCATTCTTCCTGCATCTGCAACAATAAGGTGTTTTCCTATTAGTTCCGGTTGGAATGGAGTGGCCGGCAACTCGGGTGTTTGGGCCGTGATCTCGCCGTTTGAATCTGTTTCAAAAATGAAATGTTTATTAACTCCTTTGTCCCCGCCCACAAAATAACTCTTCTCTCCCACAACTATGGGGTCGGAGTAAACCTTGAAGTCATAGTTCTTTTGCCAGAGAGGGGGAGTTTCAGCTTCAAAATTTTGGAAATAGTAAACGCCGATTGCGATTAATAAAACAGCAACAACAGAAATTATATGGCCCTTTTTCATTTTAATCCCTTCTATTTCAGGGATTTAACAGCATTAACTAAAATGTCAACACAGGTATCGGGAGTTAAAAGACTGGTGTTTAAAACCAAGTGATAGTTGTGAGGCGAGTGAATGTCTGCATCGAAAAAGTCATACAAGAAGTTTGTTGAAGTTTTTTCCCAGGAGTCTATGAGCATTTTAGCTTTTTCTTCATCAATTTTTTGCTCCTCCATGATCCTTCTGATGCGGTCTTCCATGTTTGCAATAAATCTCACATGTAGGGTTTGGGGATTGTTTTTCAGTATTTGACTTCCGCCCCTGCCCATTATTACGGCATTAGATTTTTCGGCAAGTTCTTTTATCGTATGTGTTAAAACCTCAATATAGTCTTTATCTTTATTGTTTCCGCTGTTAGCTGCAAAAAGTTCGCCGGAATCCCAGTCCAGTGGGCCTATTCCAAATGGATGAAATACCATTCCGCCCTTCGAAATGCTCTCGAGAGCTTCATGAAAAAAGACGCTGATTCTGTTGTAAGTACTTTGGTCAAATGGTTCTATTTGTTCGGTGTCTTTCCCCATTTTTTCGGCAATTGAATTTAAAATTTGCTGGTCATAGCAAGTATAGCCAAGAGCAGCTGCGGCTTTTAAGGCTATATAGGTTCCGGAAGCGCCAAATTCTCTCGATACGGTAATAACAGACATCACACTCTCCTTCAACTTTCATATTATTAAATACTAAGTGAAAAACGATTTTTTTTCAATGATTGAAGTTATTTGTGACATCCTCCTTTACAGTTTTCTGTTTTTGAGGGACAGCCGGAACAAGCAGAGCATGAATTGCACATTTTTCCGCTTATTGATGAAATTGTAATGTTGATTAAATACCAAGCAGCTATAATTGAACAAATTACAATCAAAATGTTTTCAAGTGCTATTCCATCGGCGGTTTGCATTAGCTCGCCTACTTTCAGAGCTATGAAAGAAGCCAAATAAGCAATTATAAAGTATATAAATAAACTTGATACGGTAAATTTTAACGAACCGCTTTCGCGCCACATTACGCCAAATGTTGCCAAACACGGAATATAAAGCAAAGTGAAGAGCATAAACACAAAGGCAGAGAGGGGGGTTATGCCCGATTTTGTCATAGCTTCGCCTAAGTCGCTAGAAAAAGGCAAATACAATACCGTTAGTGTTGATACAACCGATTCTTTAGCTAAAAATCCGGGTATCAAAGATACGGTTTCGCGCCAAGTAAAACCGAGGGGTTCCATTATCGGATGTATGGCTTTGCCCAGTTTTGCCATATATCGGTTTTCCATATATTCTAATTCGCGCTTGGAATCAAGGCTTTCAAGGGCTTTTTGTCGTTCTGTTTCATCATTTACGCTCATTATGAGTGTTTTTTCATTTTCATAATCGAAACTTAAGGGAATATCTCGGGGAAATGACGACAGCACCCAAATTATTATTGTTCCTGCTAGAATTACGGTTCCGGCCTTTTCAATGAAATGCCAAGCTTTTTCTTTGAGTGTGTCTAAGACGCTTTTGAATGTCGGAAGCCTGTAGGGCGGCATTTCGAGCAAGAAGGGGCTGTTTTCAACGGCTTTGAAGATTACGTTTGAAAAGTGGCCAAGAAGTAATATTACAGCTATGTTTACAGAAAACAGTAAGAACATCCATAAACTGGGGTTATTAGGAAAAAAGGTTCCGCAAAGCAATACTAATACAGGCAACCTTGCAGCACAACTTACAAGAGGAATAAGCAAAATCGTTAAAAAACGCTGAAATTTGCTGTCAATTATTCTCGTAGCCATAATTGCCGGGACGTTGCATCCGAGCCCCATGATCATTGGTATAAAAGCGCGGCCCTGAAGACCGATGGCTTTCATCAGTCTGTCCATCATGAAAGCGGCGCGAGACATATATCCTGAATCTTCGAGAAGGGCTATCCAGAAGAATAATATTAATATGTTGGGCACGAATACCAATACACCACCGACCCCATGTATTATCCCGTTGATTATTAAATCGGATAAAAGCCCTTCGCTAAGCTTTGATTCCGCAAAATTTGCCAAGAAGTCTATTCCGGATTCTATCCAGCCCATGGGGGGTTCGCCTAGTGAAAAAGTTGTCCAAAAAATAAAAATCATTAAGGCCAGAAACATAGGCAGCCCCATAATTCTGTGAGTTAATAATGAGTCCAGCTTTTCTTGCCATTTCGGCAGATTTTTTTCGGGCACCGTTGCAGTTGCGGCAAGCAACTTTTCGATTCTTGAATATCTGTCCATGGCTAATTCACAAGCTAAATTAGTGGGCTTTATTGTTCGTTTGCTTTCTTCGCTGATTTCTTGTGCAAAATCGTTTCTTATTTTGATTAATTCTTCACTTAAATTATTGTCAGAAGTTGAAATAAACTTGCTTAAAATTTCATGTTTTTTTAGGGGCGATGCTTCGGCCCAGTCAATGTTGAAGCTTTTTGCGCATTTTATCAATACAGTTTTCCATTTTTCGGAAAAATCAAGAGAACTGGGGTTTTTACATATTGATGGTTCTTTTTCTTCAGAAATAAGACAGTCTATTAGAGCATTTACGCCGGTTCCGGTGCGTGCAACGGTAGGGTAGGCGTTAAGCTGTGTAAGTGCGGCAAATCTTTGTAAGTTTATGCTTCCGCCATTTTTGGTGAAAAGGTCGTAGCAGTTTAAGCTTAAAATCGGTTTTAACCCAAGCTCAACCAGTTGGGTAGTTAAAAGCAGATTTCTTTCGAAATTGCTGATGTCAACAACGTTGAGTATTTTGCCTTTAGAAGCTTCGTCAATTGATTCAAGGACAACCTTTTCTTCGGGGGTTGCCGGAGACAAAGAATACGTGCCCGGTAAATCGGTTAATACCGTACATTTTTCTGGTGAACGAATGACTCCTTCTATTTTTTGCACTGTGACCCCGGGCCAGTTGCCAACATGCAACCTTTCGCCTGTTATTGCGTTAAATAAACTTGTTTTGCCGCTATTGGGATTTCCGATGAGGAATATTTTATTGTTTTTCATTAGGTTTAATCTCTATGTCTATAAGTTCAGATTCTGAACGTCTTAACCCCATTTGGTAGCCCCTTATTTCAAAAGTTGTGGGGTCGCCCATCGGCGCTTTTTTTATCGCCCTGATTTTTGTTCCGGGGATAAAGCCTAAGTCAAGCAGTCTTTGTGCTGTAGGCGAATCTACGTCTATGTCTCTTATTGTTGCGGTGTGCCCTTCGGGAAGATCTGCCAAGCAAATTGTTGTTCTAACCATTTTAAATTCCTTGTTATAGGATTATCTGTTTTATAGAATTAGAATAGTCTAACTTCTTGGTTTTGTCAAATGTTTTTTAGTAAGCGATTGTTTTGCGGTAAAAAGGGGTTATTTAAAGTTCTTTTTAATAAATTTCTTGAATTCGTTTTTTTCAGAATCAAAATTTTCATTTTTTCTTTTAAATTCAAGATATAAAGCTATTCTTTCGACAACTGCTTTCGAGATTCGGTGTTCAAGGCGGCAGGCTTCTTGCTGCGAGAAATCTTCTTGAATGTTAAGAACCTCGGTGAAAAATTGTGCAAGAACATTATGAAAGGTGTCCAAACGCTCTATTGTATCGAGCCCTTCTTTTGTGAGGGTTACCGGTTTGTAGGCTTGGTAGTTTATGAGCCCTTTTTCTGCCAATCTTCTTAGGGCGCTTGTAACGGAAGATCTTTTGCAGCCCATTCTCTCGGCTAATACTGATGAGTTTACAACACCGAATTCAGTCTGCAACTCGGCAATTTTCTCTAAGTAGCTTTCAAGGGCCATTGATATTTTCTTGTTCATTTTGGCTTACTCTACTTGTCTGAACGTGAAGCAGACACAGCTCTTTCGCTTGCCCAGTTTTTAATAAATTTTATTTGTTCCGCCATGGTTCTCGATAATGGAACTGTTCCTCTTATTATGGTGTAAAGGTCGTCCTGCATAAGTTTTTCACCCCTGCTGAAAGCTTCTATGGTAGCTGCTTCTACTACATGCTCAATTTCGGCTCCGTTCCAAAATTCTGTTGCCACACTTAGTAAGGGTATATCAAAATCATCTAATTTGTTGTTTCGCCTTTTCAGGTGAACTTTAAATATTTCTTCTCTTTCGGTGTCGTTCGGCAGATCAATAAAAAATACTTGATCAAAACGACCTTTACGAATAATTTCTGCAGGAAGAAGGTCTATTCTGTTAGCGGTTGCCGCAACAAAAATATCAGAAGATTTTTCCTGCATCCAGGTTAGAAAAGCAGAGAATATGTGAGAACCTGTTCCTCCGTCTTTTGCTGTGTTGCTGCTTATTCCGCCTTCGATTTCGTCTATCCACAGTATGGCAGGGGCAACTGCTTCGATGTTTTTTATTGCGCGGTCAAAAGTCCCTTCGGGCGTTCCAAAAGAGCCTGAATAAACCTTGTTCATGTCGAGTCTGAAAAGCGGCAGTCCCCATAATGCGCTAATTGCCTTTACAGACAAAGACTTTCCGCATCCGGAAATGCCCATCATCAGAAGGCCTCTTGGGGGTCTGATTCCGGCTTTTGCCGCTTCCGGTGTAAAGAGACTTTTACGTTTAATCAGCCATTCTTTAAGGTTTTCAAGGCCTCCGATTTCGTTTATTGAGTCGCTGTTCCTAACGTATTCTAAAACACCGTCTTTTCTTGCCATTTGATCTTTTTCATCGTGCAGAAGCGGAATAATGCCGGCATCAATAACTTTTTTCCCCCAACAAATTTTGCTTAGGGCGTATTTGATTTCGGCACCGGTAAAGCCTTTTAGCGATATGACAGCTTGGTTTTTGTCTTCTGCCGACAGCTCGTTGGCAATACCTCTTTTTTTTAATGCTTCCAAATAGTCATCTATTATCGATTCTATTTCATGGGCTTCGGGAAGAGCGTGTCTTATAACGTATACTTCACGTCTAATTTCCGGGGGCAATAAAAAGTTTGAGCTGAGTAAAACAAGAAATCTGTTGCTCCCGCGAAAGTTATGATGAATATTTTTAATTCTTCTTTGTATTTCAGGGTCTGTGATTTTTCCGGCCAAATCTTTAAATACAAAAATGCCGGGGCAAGTTAAAACAGATATCTTGTCGAGTGCTTCAAGAGGATTTAAAGGGGCGGTGTTGTTTTCTGCTGAATTAAGCAAACCGCTTTGAAGATCAAATGTAAAAAACTCTCCCTTTTTGTTAAATATGCTGTTAAAAAAAGCACGCAACATATTTAAGGTTATGTCTTCTTCCCATGTTTCTACCGCTATTACCGGGTACCCTCCGGCAAACGCATCTTTAAATTGTTGTATCGAAGCATTTCTTTGAATCATTTTTTTAAGCTGCCAAATCTGCTACCATTTTTTCTATCTCAAGATTGAGAAGTTCTGAATTGTTTTCTTCCAAATCCTGTGCTAAATCATTATATAACTGAATCTCAAATAAATCGCAATGTAAAGATTCGTTGACGGCGAAATACATTGGCAGATCTGTATCGTGCGAGAGGCACAGAGATTCACACAGGCATAGATCAAGATCAAATTCGTCCATGTAGGGCTCCCTTGTGGTTGTGTGCTGCATGACTTTGAATATAAACAAAAAGGTCGGTCTGGCAAGCATTAAAATTTTAGTTGCCTTAATTGTAATATTATAGGATTCTGTAATACAGTTATTTTGCGGAGAATAATATGACTCAAAAACGCTTAAAAGAAGTGACAGAAGCTATATTAAGATCGGTCATGAACAAAGAAGTTGCGGTTCAGCATTTCGACAGTAGTCCCTTGCCCGATAAAGAATCGATTTACAAGATTATATCTGACATTTTTATTATTTTGTTTCCCGGTTATTTTGGTTACGCCGATATGTCTTTTGATTCTATTGAAATGCGCATTAGCTACAGAATTGCAAGGGTTTATGAGTATTTGAAACCACAGGTCTACAGAGAGTTGATTCACGAATGCCGTAATTACCGGACGCCTTGTGGTACGTGTGATAAGGCATCTGAAGCATTTGTATTAGAATTTTTGGGATATATACCCAATCTGAGAAAAAAGCTTGAATCTGATGTTAAGGCTGCTTATAAAAATGACCCTGCCGCAGGTTCTTTTGACGAAATAATATTCAGTTATCCCGGATTGGAAGCAATTTCTGTGCATAGAGTCGCTAATTTTTTCTATAACAGGGGTTTGCGTGTTATTCCGAGAATTATGTCCGAATGGGCGCACTCGAAAACCGGTGTTGATATACATCCTGGGGCAACAATAGGCGAAAGCTTTTTTATCGATCATGGAACCGGCGTTGTAATCGGTGAGACAACGGTGATCGGCAACAATGTTACCATATATCAGGGCGTTACTCTCGGAGCGTTGAATTTTCCCCGCGACAGTGAGGGTAAAATAATCAGAGACGCAAAACGCCACCCAACCATCTGCGATTCTGTAATTATTTATGCAGGTGCAACCATTTTGGGTGGTTCAACAGAAATCGGATCACGTTCTGTGATAGGCGGCAACGTGTGGTTGACTGAGTCTGTTCCGCCTGATTCAAAGGTTTTAATAGCAGACAGCGGTTTGAAAATATTTCATAAAAAACATCACTTAGATAAAAATCAATAAGAAGGATGCTTACAATGGATAATCTTAGCAGAATCGGCAATACTTCGTTAGTTCGTCTTAGCTCTATAACAGCCCCGGGCTTTAATATTTACGCTAAAGTCGAGTCTTCTAATCCCGGCGGTTCAGTAAAAGATCGCGTAGCTCTTGCTATGATTAAAGAGGCAGAAAAACAGGGCAAAATTTTCCCTTCTTGCACTTTGGTAGAGCCCACATCAGGGAATACCGGCATTGGCCTCGCCATGGTTGCGGCAGCTTACAACATCAAGCTTATTTTGACGATGCCTGAAACAATGAGCATAGAACGACGCAAACTTATGTCGGCGTATGGTGCTGAAATAGTTTTAACAAGCGGAAAAGATGGCATGAAAGGCGCGATTGCAAAAGCGCAGGAAATTGTTTGCGAAACACCGGGCGCATTTATGGCCGATCAGTTTTCGAATTCGGCAAACCCTGCTGCTCACGAAGAAACAACCGGCCCTGAAATAATCAGAGACTTAAAAGGCATTAAAATCGATGCTTTTATTTTTGTCGTTGGAACAGGCGGAACACTGACCGGAGTGGGAAGGGCTTTGCGCAAAGAAGGCATCAATGCGCCTATTATTGCCGTTGAACCTGCCGATTCACCTGTGATTTCAGGGGGAAAGCCGGGGCCTCATAAGATACAAGGAATTGGTGCAGGATTTGTGCCTCTAAACCTTGATACTTCCCTTATAGCCGAGATTATAAAAGTCGAAAACGAAGAGGCTTTTGAATGGGCAAGAAAGCTTGCAAAACAAGAAGGCATATTGGCGGGTATCAGCTCAGGAGCAGCGTTGTGCGCATGTATGAAATACAGAGCTTTACATTCGGATAAGCCTTTGAATTTGGTGACTTTGTTTCCCGATAGCGGCGAACGATATCTTTCTACAGAATTATTTTAAATAAATCATTAAAGATTTTAAGGAAATACCCGATTGTGAAACTGAAGTTTTACTGATTGGGGAATTCTATGCCTATTTTAAGAATAAAACGCAGTTCCTTCTCTGTGACGGCAGTGGGGGGCTTGCTGGTGTTGTTGCTGCTTTTAAGTGGATGTGGCAATTCTTCCCCGGATGAAGAGAGGTATTATGAGCGTGAACTTGCTGCTATGAGAAAACAAGAGCTGGCCCAAGAGGCCGCTGAAGCAGAAAAAAAAGCTGCTTTACGAGATGGGTATCCCTGGCGAGCCTCCAAAAAAGATGATTCTTGTTTGCCATCCAGATTAAAAACACTGGAAAATCGACTCGATAATGAGATAAAATGTTTAAATGAAACAGTGCATGGGAAAAAATCAAGCAGATATAAATTTAGAGAATAACATGAAATTGTCTTTAAAAGGTTTATTGAACTTATTTTTGGTCTTTTTGCTGCTTTTCGCTTGCATGCATCCGGCTGTTTTATTCGGCTTAGACGATGTCGATATAGTGGCGACCGATGACGAATTTGTTGAAGATTTTGAAGAAGCGGAAGACGAAATGGGCGAGATCCCCGAAGGAGAAGTTTCGAGCGCCCCATCAGGGAGCGAGGCTTACGAAAATGATTCGGGTGAAGCACCTCTCGAAAAAATTACTCCCGATATATTGGCGAAGCTTTCCGGAAGCTTTCGTGGCCTACTTGCCGCAAAAAAGTATAATCGAATACTGGACGACTTGGCTTTGTATGATGACCCCGACAGATATGAAGAATTAGCGCGTTATTCACTGCTGTCTTATATAGGGTTAGAAAACTGGAACAGGGTTAACGCGGCGACAAATGCCTATGAAAGAGCTCAAGGGCATGATGCGGACCTTTTGGCCTATGCGCGCGGTCTGTATTATATGAATATTAAGAAACCTGATTATGCAAAAGCTACCGGCTTTTTGAAAAAAGCAATAAACGGCAAATCTAAAGAATATAAAGGGCTTGCTTCTTCTGCTTACAACAGTTGTTTGCTGAAGCAATACTGGTATTTGGCTGTAGTTGCCCTGTTAGCGGTGCCGCTTGGGCTTATGTTCGCGGTAAAGCTGCTCAAACGCAAGAAAGTTAAGAGAATTGAAATTAATATTGATGAGCCGGTTCAGCATAAACCTGCTCAGACAAAGCCTGAGCCAAAGCCCGTGCAACCAAAGCCGATTGAGCCGAAACCGGTAATTCATTACGAGCCGATTGTTCCTGGCGAAAAGGAATCGGAAGAGCCTCTTAGCAATGAATCGTCTGTTTGTGACGTTAGCAACGATCCGGCAGAAGCCTCTGCACAAGAAGATATGTCTGTGCAAGAAGAGGAACCGGTTATAAGTGAAGAACATTATGAAGATCCGTTAGAAGCAGCACGCAGAATTGAAAATGAATTAAAGAAATCTAAGCAAATTATACAAAGCAAGACTGCGGTTGAGCCGCCTGTTAATAAGACCCGTGAGTCTGAGCCCGATAATTTGTTCGAAAAAGAAGTCAAGGACAGAGAAGATAAAGAAAATGCGATTAAGTTGATTAAAAACGAGAAAAACTCACAAATTGATCCTGAAATAGAGATAATATGGGAAACTCTGAGCAAAAAAGCTTTGGAAAGTCATATTGAGCCATTAACAAGAGAAGAGATAGAAACAAATGTTTTTGCATCCGCTAACAAACAAGATATTTCTAAGCAGTTTTATACAGACGATTTATCTCTTGATCTTTCTGAAGAAGCTTTGAGAGAAGACTTGGTCGGTAAGTTGAAAATGCTTGCCATTTCGGATGGCGAATTGCGCGAATTGTTGGCTCAGAAGAATCCTGCACATATTCCTGCGATTATTGAGTATATAATGACAAGACCCGAGCCTGTGAGGTTGGCTTTTATTGCAAGAGAAATCGGGCATTACCGAGATGCGGCTGTTATTGATACCTTAGAGACTCTTTTGTATAATAACGATGAGAGAGTTGTCTTGGCGGCTATTCAAGGTCTTGAAAATTCAAGGCACCCTTCGGCAGTGCTTTTGCTTTGCGGTTTTATACGTTCAGACATTCCTTTACTGGCTCAAGCGGCTCGTTCGGCATTAACAAAATTCGGGGCGGTTTTAATTATTGAAGCAATGCAAAATTTACAAGCTCACTCCGACGAAAAAATAAAAGAGGCGGCTATATTTGTTCTTTCGCGAATGAAAGGTTCTGCCGTTGAAGATTTGCTGAAAAAAATGCTTCTTGATAAATCTGAAGAAATACGATGTAAAGCCATTTTAGCCATGTCTTTTCAAAAAAATCCGCTTTACGCCGAAACTCTCAGGGAGTTTTTCAGAACCGCTACCGGTAAAGATAAGTCACTTGCCCGAAAAGCAATTGTTTATCTTCAGAGCTTTGCAAGCAAGAATAATTAAATTCTGTTTTGAATTGTTAAGATAGTTATATCTTCTTGCCAAGGCATTTTCATCGCGATTTCATTAAGATTTTCAAGTATATCTTTTGCTAAATTTTTAGATTCTGAGTTATGTCGGTTTTCTACTACTTGCAAAAAGGCTTCGTGACCTATTTTCTTCCCGTTTTTGTCTGTAAGCCCCGTTGCTCCCTCAGAATACAATACTATTGTTTGTTTTTCTATGTTGATTTTGTGTTTGCTATATTTTGTATTTTTGTTTATTCCCAGAGGTGTTGACGGAAGGCTGATAAATTTTTTGTTTTTAGTTTTGTTGTCAATACATATCGGATATGGATAACCGGCATTTGAAAATAACACAGCATCGTTTGTGGGGTCAATTATTCCTATTAGTGCGGTTATCAGATGGCCCTTTTCGTAGTATGGGATAAAAATTTGGTTTAGCTTCTCTAATATTTGTTCGGGGCTAAATGGAAAGGTCGGACATAAGAGAGTAAAGGCTGTTTTAATCATTGATATCAGATAAGTTGCGGACATATCGTTGCCGGTTACTTTTGCGGCAATAAATGCGTATGTTCCCTGCTTAAGCTGAATATAGTCATAAAAGTCGCTTGCAACTATTTTAGAACAAGAGTTTGCGGTTAATATTATATAGCTTCCGCATCTGAATTCCTGTTCAGGGAATAGCAAAGTTCTGATTCGGTTTGTAATGTTATGTTTTTCTATCGTTTCTGCGGCTTTATTACATTCTTTTGCCAGTATTCCAAATTCATTCAAAGACCTTACGGGGATTCTGTATTCATAGTTTTGCGATGCAAAAGCTTTTATCCCGGTAACCAGATCATTGATGGGAATAATTATAAGCTTTGTCATCATAATTGACAGAATGATTCCGGCCAGTACAAAAACGGAGAAGAAAATAATTGTTGTTGTAAGATCTTTATAAAAAATAGCTCTGATTTTATCTTCAGGTGTTATAGAAATTAAAAGGTAATGTTTTAAAAATGAGCATCTAAGTACGCTTACATATGAGTCTTTTCCATCAATTAACATTTTGTGTGTGAAGGTTTTGCTGTCGCCCTTGCTTCTTTTAATAATTGCTTCAAATTTTTTGAATTCATCGATTCGAGGAAAATTCGGGGCGAATTGATGTCCTGAAATAGCTGCGATTTTATTGTTGCAATATTCGTCATCATAAAATATATTTTTTTGAGTTTTTGCAAATATATCAGTCAGATATTCTCGCTCGAACAGTATTAGATCTATAAGCATCACATAGCAATACCACGCTTCTTTGTTAAGGGGGCCCGGCAAAATGTCTATATACCCTAAGATAATTTCATCGATTCCCTGAATTGTTGTGAATTTTGAAATATTTGTGTGCGCAGACTGAAATAACGATTGGGTTGTTGATTCAATAATAGAATCAACTATCAGAGTTGAAGGGCTTCTTTTAATTGGTGTAGATATGCCTTTAGAATTGTTGTAGAAATCCATTGCCGACAAAGCTGTGCTCGAAAGTAAAATCCTGAAGTTGTTGTTTTCAGAAGTTACGGAATCTTCTTGCGCAATATTTTTAAATTCAATATTTTCAAAAAGTGCTTGGCGGTGTCTTTCTGAAATTGTGGCATTTCGGGCTGTCCATGTTTCATAAATCTTTTCTTTTTCTTCTGACGAAAGACTCATGTGTCTTCTTATTTCGGCGCCGGTCAGCTCGGTGTTATAAAGAATTTCAGTCTGAGATGATATTAAATGGAAGCTGTCGCATAGATAGTTTTTATAGACAGAATCAGCGATTTGAATAAGTTTTTTTGGGTTTGCTGTGTGTTTTTTTAATCGATTTGTGAGTTTTTTAAATTCAACCAATTTTGATGTTAGGAATCTGTCAAAGCCCTTATCGGTTTCAGAAAGCTTACGATAGCTTTTCATCTGTTCTTCTAGCAATATTCTGTGCTCGAGTTTATATAAATATTGAACAGCCAAAAATATTGCAGCCAAAAGCGGCAAACCGTAGCATAGTGAAAACAGCGCTATTAGGCGTTGCTTCATGTTATAGCGGTAAAAAATGTTTTTTATAAACGCAGAATATGTGATTTTTGAAAATAAAACTGTAGCTACAAGATAAAAAAAGGCTATCAACGAAAGACTGGGATATGGAAGGGGTGCGGCATTGAAGGCGCTTATCAAAATAGCACCCGAATCTGTTTTATGAAGGGTAAAAATTTTGTTTTTTAACCGGAAAGAATTTGTCGGATACTGTTGGAAATAGTCAGACAAAACTTCGGCTGTAATATTATCTGCTTCTTTCGGCAATACAGAAAGGGAATCTGTTATGAAGCCATAATTTTGTGGGTTCTTTTTTGTGAGAGTATCTTTAAGAATAAAAGACTGAGTAATTTTTTCGGAATGAACAAAAATTAATATTCCTGCCACAAACTTACTTTTAATCGTTTTGTCATAGTTGAAATAGCAAAAGGAATATTTGTCGGGGTTGCCAAGTTCAATAACAGTGTTGGGCTTGTTCTGAACTCTGTTGAGTATTAATTCGGGAGCAGGAAAAACTTTGCCGATTTTTTTTATTTCTTCATCTTGAAGCTGTTGTTTTTGGGTTGAATCTTTTTGATTTTCGGCTAAATCGTTGCGGGTTTTATTTATCAGCTCAAAAAACAACTTGTGTTCGGGTGTGTTTTTATTATTTTCGCTAATTTCAAAGCTTCCGTCAAAAAGATAAATGTCCAGTGAATCTTTCGGCCAATTTTTTTTGAAATCGGCCACTATGGTTTCAAGTGCTTCTGTCCCAAATCTAAGCCCTTTAAATTGCTTATAAAGATTGTCGAATTTAGGATGCCAATATCTTGTAGGGGTTGCATCATAAGAGTAAGAGATTAAATCATTCGCTGCTTGGTCTTGTATCAATCCATTTTCTCGGGATTGATATTCATTTATGAACATGTAAATACCTGACCAAAAAACTATTGAAGGAATTAGCCAAGCAAAAAGAAAAACAAATCCCCAACGTAAAAATTTGTTTTCGGATACTAATTTTTTTATGGCTTTAAAAGCAGAGATCGGGGATAATTTGCTCATTGTATTGCACCTTTGTTAAATCTGATTGATACAATGCTTGCACAATCATTTTCTTTTGTCGCCGAATCGGGAAGTGCTTTTTGTATGCTTTCTGCCAAGTTTTCATGATCTTTATAGTTTTTGATAATTTCTAAAATAGTATTGATACAATTAAAAGCCGGCGATACTGCCGCAACAATCATTCCTTCTTCAATTTCCAGTTCAATGTTTTTAGAATCATAAAATTCTTTGCTGTCCGGTGAAGATTTAATTAATTCTATAATTTCAGATTCTTTGTTTTTATACACAACTAAAAGTTTGATTTCTCCGCAACCGCTGAAAAACAATTTGTTTTCATCATGCTTAATGTGCATCATCAGTATGTCAGCATCAAAAGGTTTTCTTAAATTAATTCTGAAATATTCAACCAGATCTTTTATGCAGTGGTAGGCAGAATAAACATTCAGATCTTCAAAAATGAGCTTAATGGCCATTTTAGATACAGACAAAATTAAAGAGCTTTCTAAGTCTTGTTGTTTACCTCTGATCAAGAAAGCGTATGAAGTGTTTTCATCTACCGCTTTGTAGTTATATATTTCTTGTTCTTGATTGCCTTTAGCTATTTGAAAACCGTCTAGGTCGGTAAAACTGTTGGCAATAGGGGTTGTGGGAAGCAAATGCTTTTTTATGACTTCTGCTTCGGTAAATTCTGTCGTTTTGAGAACAAAGTCTGCAAGACCTGTTGAAATGCTTTCAAGTTTGTTTCTTTCTGTAAATGCAATTATTTCACTGTTACTCCGTTTTCCGCTTTTTATCGTTTCAATACTATCTGCAAGCTTTTTAAGCGGATAAAACAGGGTCTTTATTAAAAAAATGGTTACAATGCATATGAAAATCATTGTTATTGCTATTGCCGCAAAGTAATATTTATCAAAAGAAGTGGGCTCTTGAGCAATTTTATCAGACGGCATCAGCAAAAATAAATTAAAATCTTTTAGATTATGACCCGGCATCCCGGCTACAAGAACTCTTTTTGTGCCAAATAAGCCTGACTTGAAACTTGACATTTTTGTTTGATTTATAAGGTCATGCAGTTTCCAAAGGGGCTCTTCTAGAATAAATGAGTATCTGGGAAAATAGGCTGTTTTTTCTATGTGATTTTTAGGAAATGCCACAAGTTGGAATCCGGTGTTTCTTTCTATGGTTTGGCCCGTAAGTTCGAGGTATCTAAGCTGTAGCTTTCGCGGTTCGTGAATAATAAAAAGACATCCCTTTGCAATATTATTTTCGTCAATTATCAGATCTATGAAAGAAAGTGTTTCTTCGGTGTCAAAAAGGACATATTGAAAATTAGACCTGTTAAATAGGATGCCGCCAACCGGTTTTCCCGAAACAGCTTTAAACGATTCTTTTTCAAAAACTGCTTCAGACTTATTGACTCTTGATGAATTATACAATTCAAGCAGCTGTTCACTTATAGAGAGCAGAAGGCCAAAATACTTGTTTTCTGCGGTTCCTGATTGGGGGCTTTTAAGTGCCGGCGCCATAAATTCATACTTGTTGTCGCTGTTTATGTATCCCGCAAATGCTATATTTTCATCGGCTCTAGCCGAAATTAACGGTGAAAGTATTTCATTTATTTGAGCATTGGGTTTTGAAAGGGACTTTACCATGTGTCTGTATTGTTTTTGCAGATCATGGTAGGAAAAATTAAAGTTTTTATCGGCTTTTTCTAATATTTGGATTGCTTTTAATTTGTGGTCTTCAACTAACGATCTTTGTTTTTCGGCCTTATATATACCCGATCCGGCAATAAATATTATTGCTCCTAATCCGGAGGCAAAGAATACCAAAATAAGAAAATGCATCGTTGCAGATACGATAAACTTAACTTTGAATACGTTTTTCCATATGACCAATAAAAATATTGTGGGCAAAATGCATTTTAAAATGTCAAAAAAACGTATAACGTAATTTGGAGGAGGGCGCATGACTCGGCTGCATACGAGGCGAATCCCTTCCATTGTGTCGCTTACGGAAAAAAGTTCGTTTTTTATGCTGAAAGTTGAGGTTAAATTGGGAGTGGAAAGTATTTTCAAGCCTTTTTTACTCAGCTTTTTGCCCGGTGAACATTTATTTTTCAAACTGTCATTTAAGTCAATGTGGCAGAAGGTAAAATTTTTGTCGGTTTTGCTGTTTAAGAATTCCAGGGCCATATCTGCGAGTTTATGATTGTTTATTTGTTCTGTATTAACCCAGGCTATGAAATTACCTGTTTTGCCGTCTGAAAACTTTGTTTCAAAAAAGGCGCCGAATTTTTTTAGACCGATTCCTTGAAAACTGACGAGGGTCTCGGGAGTTTGAGCAAGCGAGTAAACAGTATGGCTATTTCCCGAAAACAGACCGGCAATTGATAATTCTTCTTTTGACAGCACCAGGTCAGGCTTATGAGAGAGCTTTTTAATGATTTTTAGATAGCTTTCGGACGCTCTTTTTTTTGTGGTTTTGCCCTTGGGCCAATCTATTCTTGTGCCTGACGAATCAAAGAGGCAAAACTCAATTTCATCATTCACTGACGGCGGTTTAATATTATTTATATCGGATTCCCATAAGAAAGAATCGTTCAAACGCCTTAATAATGTTTGATAAAAAGTGTTCGGCTCAGCCAACCTCGCCATGTGTGCCGTAAATTCAGACATTTCGTCAAAGTCTGCGGCATTTTGTTCTTCGGTGCGAATTCTTTGGTAAGTAGACAAAATAAACCATATTGTTATCAGCAATAAAGTTACAAGCGAAAAAATATAAAAGCTGTTTCCTGCAATTTTGTCGTAGAGCTTATCAGCTTTATTATTTAATTTTGATACAGACTCGACCATTCTTTTAAGTTTATAGCAGTTATGAATTTGTTTCAACAGTTTTAAGCAATAAAAGGCTTTTTAATAATAAAAAACACCCCAAAATGTCATCTGACCTTTGGGGTGCCCTTAAAATTCCTGAGAATCTCTGTTTAATTGTTTATTTGTCGAATTCGAAAGCAACAATTCGGCTTATGCAAGATTCAAGTTCAATTGCACGCCATGGGAACAGGCCGATCCAGGTTCTTTTGTTTTTAAGCTGATCTATGTCGCCGCCGAGGTTTTCTGCGTGCACGATTCCCATGGGGAACATCTTAAGGTGCATTACCTGATAATATTCATCGGGCGGATAATATTCGTCCCAGCCTTTGCCGTGTGTTTCTTTTAACTTAGCTTCGGCTTTGGCAAACAGTTTCGGATGCCAATCGCGAAGAATGGTGTTCATTGGGTGGTCGGCAGAACCGCAGTCTACGCCGATCCATTTGAATTTCATTTCCTGTGCCCATTTGTGGAATGCAGCGTCAGGGCCCGGGTGTTTAACCATATATCTTACTTCATCGGCTTTGGGTTGATCCCAGCCGTATTTGTGATACCCGGTGTTGATAATCAGAATGTCGCCTTTTTTAATTTCGGCTTTTTTCATGAGCATTTCGGGAGAATACAGTGAAAAATCGCTGACTTCATCTGAAATGTCTACAACTACGCCTTCGCCGCACCATTCTTCGAGGGGAACTTCACCGATTGTTCTGCCGTTTGCGCAAAAGTGAATTTCGCCGTCAATATGTGTTCCGACGTGGTTACTGGTTTTTATGATTTGACCGTTGGCGCCTTGTCCCATGTGGGCTCCTGCAATGCGCTTGAAATACTGCACTTGAAGCGGCATGTAGCTTGGCCAAGGGGGAGTATGAATACTTAAGCGTTGTGTGAGGTCATACATTTTTTTTATGCCCATATTTTTTCTCCTGTTTTAATTTAAATTTACGTGTTCTATTTTAACATCATCTTTTATATTTGCAAGATAAAGTTATTGTTTCTTTTAGTCGCAATATTTGTCCACATAGGCTTGAAGAGCGTCTTCGAAACACTTCATCGGCGGATTAACAAGTCCTGCGCCAACTTGCCCTATTCCGGATTTCTTATGCGCGATGCCTGTGTTAATCTGAGGCAGAATTTGCTTTTCACATACCTTTAATATGTCGATGCCCTGCGGAGAGCCCCTGAAATCCAAAATGGGAATCTGGAAAGATTGAGATTCGCCTTCTGTTATTTCATACATTTTTTTTGTATAATTTATTGCGTCACCCGCAACACCGCCCACAAATTTTACAATCGCCGGAGCGGCGGCCATGGCAAAACCGCCAAACCCACATGTTTCTGTGATTGCGCTGTCGCCAATGTCGGGGTTGCAGTCGGTTTCTTCAAAGCCCGGGAAGAGAAGGCCTTTGACAATCTGTGCAGGGCCTGTGAACCATTGTTCTTTCAAACCTGCCACTCTTATTCCGAAATCTGTTCCGTTTCGGCACATTGTTGTAACCAAAGTTGAGCCTTCTATCCATTCTGCTGATTGCAAAATGGCTTTCGCGGCCGGCATGCTCAGATTCAAAAAGAAGTGGTCGTTAGAATTTACAAATTCCAATACTTTAATTTTATCTTCTGCGCTGAAATCGGTTTTAATAACGGCGGGTGCCAATTCTCTTATTAACAAAGAGGTGCCGGCTTTGTTTCTGTTGTGGGCTTCATCGCCCATTTGCAGAACCTGCGCCACCATATTCTTTAAGTTAATTTCGGGCATAAAAGGAATCGCTGCCTTAATAACCGGGCCCAAAGTTTTTTCCATCCATTTAAGTCTGGTAATAACTTCTTCCGAATATGCGCCAAATCTCAAAACTTTGCCGAGTCCTTCGTTTAAAGTGCAGTAAGTGCATTTTTTGTTTGTTTTGTTTTCTACTATCCAAACAGGCATACTCGCGCTCGCAACACCTGCCATCGGCCCCACGCCGTCGTGTTCGTGCCATGGCGAATACTCGATTTTGTCGCTTGCCGCAACTTTTTCTGCTTCTTCGGGTGTTTTGGCAAACCCTTCATAGATAAGTGCTCCCATTACCGCGCCGCGTAATGGGCCTGACATTCTTTCCCAGGTTATTGGCGGGCCCGCGTGTAAAATCAAGTTTTGTTTCATTCCGGGCACTGTGTCTAAGCAGGTTCCGATTCCTTTAATAATCGGTTGCGCCGCTTGTATTGCATCAAAAGCTTTTTTATTGGCTTCTTTAATATCTATTAACATTATTTGGCTCCCTTCGCTGCATTTACCTTGTTTTGCCAAGTTTCTACTTTATCAAGCAAGGCTTGAATCTTTTTGTTCCCGCCTGCCGGAGGTCGCCAGTCTGTGTGTATTACTTCGACGTTTTGTCGTTTTAAATCATCGGCGAAGCTTGGAATGCCCAAATTTATAACCTTTACTTTTTTTCCGAAAAAGTCTTTTAAGTTGCTCATTTTTATTTCCTTTCCAAGCATTTTTGCGCAAATTTAACCATAGCCACATTTGTGGGGAAAACGATAATGCCTGCGTCTTCAAGTTTAGCAGCCTGGTTGCTGTAACCCTGCATGTCGTCTTGAGTGCCGCAAATGCAAGCTGCCATAACCGGGTTATTGCCCGAAGCTTTTTTGCCTTTATTTATGGCTTCGACCATTTCGCCTGCCATATCGGTGTGAGAGCCATAACCAAGAACTACGTCAAACAAAATCATGTTTACTGATTTGTCTGAAATTTCTTGAATCATTCTTTGGGCTCTGTTGTCCGGGTCTATCATCGGGTGAGCTTTGCCGCGCGTAAATACGTCGTCGCCCAAATCTATAATGCAGTTGCCTTCGCTTTTATAAACATCTTTCATATCTTTGCACCCCTTAACCGGAGTGTTTGAATAGATTTCGGGCAATGAGGTCCGGAGTATTCTTTGCGCCTCGTCACATAAAGTTCCGCCGGAATAAAGACCTCTTAAGTTCCCTGTGGGCAGCTTAATTTTCTTAGACATTTCATCAATTTTTGCATCAGAAAACTCGGGTTCGTAGCTTTTGCCTGTGCTTAATTTGCACGCCTGAACAGCGGCATCTTCAAGGTTTTTAGCTGCGGTAAAGCCCTGCGCTTCAATTAGCTTGGGGTCTGCCCCGATAAAATAGATTACAACGGGCTTATTTGCATTTTTAATTTCTGACATTAAGTTTTTTAAAACAGACTCTGCCGGCGGCTTTGAAACCAATACAATAACTTTCGTTTCAGGGTCTTCAATTAGGGCTTTGGTAGCCATAATTGTCATTTTGCCGCCTATTTTTTCTGAAAGATCTCGCCCCCCTACGCCTATGGCTTGCGTGATGCCGCAGCCGAGTCGGTGAATGGTTGAGGTTACTTCCTGCAGGCCGGTGCCGGAAGCTGCTACCAAGCCAATGTTGCCTGATCTTACCGCGTTAGAAAAAGCCAGCGGAACTCCGTTAATGATTGCAGTGCCGCAATCAGGGCCCATTACAAGCAACCCTTTTTCGGTTCCGAGGGTTTTAAGCTCAAGCTCTTCTTCTATTGATACGTTGTCAGAGAAAAGCATCGCGTGTCTGCCGGCGTTTAACGCCATTCTTGCTTCACGGGCAGCGTATTCGCCCGGCACCGATATTAAAACCATGTTCGCGTCAGCCAGCTGCTTAGCGGCTGCTTCTTGGTTCGTCGGAACCAATTGCGTGCTTTCGGATGATTTCTTTTTTGAGGTTAAGCGGGTTTCTACCTCTGCTATGGCAGCTTTTGCTGTCTTTTCGTCTGAACCTTTTATTGCAATAATTAAATCATTGGGTGTCAAACTGTCGAAGTCCGGGTGATACATGTCAAGTCGTTTAAGACTGTCGATGTTGTAGTCGGTACACATTCCGACTACCGCATTTTCTATTCCGTCGAGTTTCTTTACTTGCGACCCAATCAGCATAAGTGTTACTGAATCAAAATAGGTCTGTTTCTTTACAAGGTGGCTTACAACCATTCCGTTACAGCTCCTTTATATATTTATTTACTGCGTTCGGCATTTATAATAGAACTTTGCCCGCAGAATGTAAAATAAAAAAATCTTTGTTAAGATTTTGCCAAAGTCCATATGTGTGACCGAAGTTTTTCATCTGTTTCAGACTCTGATAAATCACACAAACCTTCATTTATTGCTTCTTTTATAACGGCACTCGCTATTTTATACGATAAAGCCGTTACATTGTTAAAATTCGGAAGTAATTGATGGGAATATTGATTCGATTCCGCCTCTGTAACAAGGGTTTTGGCGGCGCTAAGCAGCATATCGTCACTTAGGCAGCGAGCTTTTGAAGCGACCATCGCAAGGCCTATTCCCGGAAAAACTAATGCATTATTGCATTGGCTGATGTTCTTAAAAGGGCTTCCGGTGGCTATTAGCGCGTTGCCTTCCGTGCAATTTAAAATTCTCTCCGGTGTGGCTTCGGCTTTTGACGTAGGGTTTGAAAGCGGCATAATCACCGGTTTTTTGCAGTATGAATACATTGTTTGCAGAATTTCGTCTGTGAAGGCATCTTTATGAGTCGAACAGCCGATTAAAACTGTTGGTTGCAGATGTTTAACCACTTCTTTGAGGCCCCAAATGCCGCTTTTGTTGTTGGTTTGCTCTGCAATCGCGCTTTCATTCTTTGCGAAGGGCAGCTGAAACGAAAGAAGTTCTTTGTCGTTTGCGAGCAGCAGGCCTTTTTTGTCTATCAAAAAGAACCGCTTTCTGACCTCTTCAACAGGCTTGTTTTCTTCGCGCGCGAACGCACGGCTTATTTGGTCGGCAATGCCGCAACCCGCCGTCCCCGCGCCGTAAATGCAAATTTTGTGCTGCTCTGTGGGAAGTTTTGTTTTGCTTATGCCGCTTTTGACCGCTGCCAGGGCAACTGCTCCCGTTCCTTGTATGTCGTCGTTAAAAGACGGATGAAAAGTTCTGTATTTGTCTAATAGCGGTTTTGCGTTGTCTCTGCCAAAATCTTCAAAATGCAGAAGTGTGTCGGGTAAATGCTTTTTAAAAGCATTTACAAAAGTTTCCATAAATTCATAGTAGGCTTTGCCGCTTATTCGCTTTTGTCGAAGGCCCTTGTAGGCGGGGTCGGTTAAATGTCTTTCATTATTGGTGCCCAAATCAAGCATTATCGGCAGGGTTCGGTAAGGATTAACATTGCCGCAGAGGGTATAGACCATGAGCTTGCCTATTGCGATATTAATAGCGCCGATTCCCTGGTCGCCGATGCCCAAAACACCTTCGCCGTCTGTTACCACTGCTATGTCGGTGTTGTGTGTGTGCCTGCTCAACAGTTCTTCTATTTTGTGCGCTTCTGTGTATTTTATTATTAACCCTCGCGTGGTCGGGGAGCAAATTTCATGGTGGCTGTATTCTGTAACCGCCTCTCCTACGGTTGGCGTGTAAATTATTGGCAGCAACTCCTGCATTTGCGGAAAAACAAATTTATAAAAGCCTTCTAAATCTCTGTGGTAGAGGTCATATAAATATCTGTTTTTCTCAAGATTACTCTGTTGAGCATTATATGATTCATGAAAAGCCTTCATCTGTAAATGTCTCCTTTATCAGGTTGCTGTTAAAATATCTTGAATCATAAGAAACCTCTTTGCCGAGCCACTCGGGCAATTCGATGACTTCGTTTTCGGATTCCAGTTCTGTTTCGGCAATTATAAGGCCTTTAAGTTTGCCTTCAAACTCATCTATTTCCCAGGTTCGGTTTTGATGTTTAACAATGTGTCTGGTTTTGATTATTTTATTGTTGTCGCAAAAAACAACTAACATCTTTTCGGCATCGGCTTTGCAAATCTCAAACTCAAATTCTTCTCGTTTAATGCCCTTTGTTGTGCCTTTTATGGTGAGCCAAGCCTTATTTTGGGTTATTCTGATTCTTACCGTGCGTTCGGGAACATCGCTGATATAACCTTGTTTTATTTCAATCGAAGAGAGTATGCGAGAGCGCCAATCATCGCCTTTAAGCAAAAATTTTCTTTCAATCTCCAATTTTACCGATGTTCCTTTGAATTAAGATTAAATATAATGATTATATTAATTAGCGATTTTTTACAAGAATATTAAGGATCAATCACAAAAAAAATATTGATAAAATGCTTGTTTGCTTTTAAAATATTTCAGGTCCTAATTAAACATTCAGGAGAACATAATGCTTCAAGATTTTGGTTATTTGGCACCAAAAAGCCTCGCAGAGCTATATGCTGTTTTAAAAAAGAACAGCGGAAAAGCCATAATTCTTGCTGGTGGCACTGATGTTATTGTGAATATGCACAATGGCTGCGTTGCGCCGGCAACTCTTGTTGATATTAAAAAAATCGCCGAATTGGGCGGAATTAAATACAATAGCAAAAACGGTCTGTCTATAGGGGCAACGGTAACTTGTGTTGAAGTGGCAGAAAATAAAGACGTAATTAAACATTACCCGCTACTCGCAAAAGCAGTCGGCGAAATTGGCTCACCTCAGCTCAGAAACAGGGCAACCGTAGCAGGCAATATTTGCACAGCATCACCTTGTGCAGACTCTTCTTGCGCTTTGATGGCGCTTGGCGCTTCTGTCGAACTGAGCAGCGCTGACGGAGTTCGGACTGTGGCGCTAAAAGACTTTTTTCTCGGCCCTAAAAAAACTCAAATAAAGCCTCACGAAGTTTTAACCCGAATAA
>MWDD01000005.1 GCA_002070375.1 bacterium ADurb.Bin157
GGTTACATCTATTTTAAATATTTTTCTATACGTACTAAAAAAAAGTAACAAAACCTTAAAAAACCCCCTTTAAAGCACTCCAATTTTTTTCTGTTTCATTTCTGTCATCAGTTATTCTTCCGATAAAAGTTTTCATGAATTTTTCCGAATCAACTGAAGTTAAAACGTAACTGTTTGGATACTTTCTGAGGAAATTGTTGGCATCTACGATTGTTTGCCCTATGGCGAGCCCTGAGGTTTCTACTTGTGTAAAAGCCATTATTCCATCGCACAGAGATCTATCCAAAAACCATGCCACAGCAAGAGGATCATTTATGACACATCCGATTATTTTTTCGTATTCCCAGTGAAAATCCATATAAAACGCAGTAATTTTTTTTACAAAATCACCTACTCTATTGTTAATTCTGTATATAAAATCGGCCAATGTCGGCGTGAGCACAATTTTTCTTGTAACATCAAGGCCAACCATATTTAAGATTTTCTTCTTTCGATAAAAAAAATCATAAACAAATGCTGCGGCGTCAGGGTCGCACCAATAATTATATTCCGCCACCGGAGAGCAGTTTCCGAAGCTTTTGAAGTTTCCGCCCATTGTTACAATCTCTTCAAGATTTTCAAACGCTTTATCATCTTTTTGAATTGCACGCGCTAAGTTGGTCATCGGTGCCAAAGCGATTATCGACAGTTTTTGCTCATTAAGTTTTTGAATTATAAAATCCTGCGCGCTAATTTTTTGTTCATAACCATTAATACTAGGGAAAAATGTCTCGCCGAGTCCGTCTGTCCCGTGGGTTTCCGCGGCGCTTACATAGTCTCGTTTGAGCGGAACAGCCTCACCTCTGAATACAGGAACATCCAAGCGCCCCATAAAGTCCAAAATTTTCTTTGCGTTTTCGACTCCCTCGTTCACAGAAACATTACCTGAAACCACTGTGATGCCAAGAATGTTTAATTCCGGAGATTTAAGGGCCAACATTATGGCCAAAGAGTCATCGATACCGGGGTCACAATCGATAATAACATTTCTCATTTTTTATAACTTTCCTTAGTTTTTTATGCTGGGAGGTTCACGAACCAGCTATGGGATTTTATCACATAATTAAAAGCAAAGTATTTGAAAGTTTAGGCAACTTGCTATAAGATATTGCGAAAACAGGAGAAATACCAAATGATTAAAATAGGTCGCGAATCAGAAAGCGATATTTCTCTCGCTACAAGTCATGAATGGCTAATAACAAACGGCATAGGCGGCTACGCCTCTTCTACTGTTCCCTGCATAAATACGAGGCGGTATCACGGCATTTTGGTTGCCTCACAGAGACCGCCCGTTGACAGAATTGTAATGGTATCTAGGTTAGAAGAAACGATCTGCTTTGACGGACGAGAGTATCCACTCTCGACATCGATACACAAAAATTCCATACATAAGCCTTCGGGGTATCTTCATCTTGAAAGATTTGAACGAGACCCCCTACCCACTTGGTATTATCAAATTCGCGATGTGATGGTAATAAAAAGCATAAGTATGGTTTACGGGCAAAACACAACCTTAGTAACTTATAAACTCTTGACAGATAAAGAAGATGCGACATTAAAAATACGTCCGCATTATCTTTTCAGAGATTTTCACGGCAACATGTTCGAGAATCCCGGCATATCAGGTTGTGCGGAAATAAATGAGAAGCGTATAAAAGTTCACCCTTTTTCAAATGCTCCTGAATTACATATAAAATGGGACAGAGGAACTTTTGTAGAAGATTTTAAATGGCATAAAGATATATATTTGACCGCCGAAGAAGAGCGCGGTCTGCCTTCGGTTGAAGATGATTTTTCATGCGGTTACATTGAGTTAACCGGGTTTTCAGGCTCTGTTTCAGTGTTATTTTCAGACAAATCCATTTTATCTTTTAACCCCATGGATCTTAAAAAACGTGAAGAGCAAAGGCTTGAAGCGGTTCAAAACTCATTGCAATCTGATGATTATTTATTAAAGCGGCTACTTTTGGCCGGGGATCAGTTTATTGTATCCAGAGCAAGCACCGGCAACAAAACTATTCTAGCCGGTTACCCTTGGTTTTCAGATTGGGGTCGCGACTCTTTGATAGCACTTCCCGGTTTGACCTTAGTGACAGGTCGCTATGATGATGCCCGTTCAATATTGAAAACATTCGCTAACGAAATTCGTCATGGCCTTATACCTAATTGCTTTGCAGATAACGGCAATGATGCCTCTTATAACAGCGTAGACGCCTCTTTATGGTTTTTTGCGGCAATTTACAAATTTGTTGAGTATACAGATGATTATGATTTTGTAAAAGAGCATCTATACGAAGGTATGACTTCTATAATTGATTCTTTTATCTCGGGGACAATCAATGAGATTAAAATGGACGAAAGCGACGGTCTCATATGTGCCGGTAACGATAGCACGCAATTAACCTGGATGGACGTAAAGGTTAACGGAACGGTTGTAACTCCCAGAAACGGCAAAGCGGTAGAGGTTAATGCACTTTGGTATAATGCTCTAAAGATATATTCAATTTTTCAGGACAAATATGAAGGGAATTCCAGAGAAACGATATCGTTAGCCAAAAAAGTAAAGCTTTCTTTTGCAAAAGTATTTTGGAACGATTCTGAGAAATGTCTTTATGACTGCATAAGACCCGACAACACCCCAGATAAATCATTTCGTCCTAATCAAATATTCGCTGTTTCCCTACCATTCTCTATTTTAGAGGCGCACCAAGAGAAAGCGATTGTAAAGGGGGTTTTTGCAAAACTTTACACTTCGTATGGTTTAAGAAGTCTTTCGCCTGACGACAAAAGATACGAAGGCATATATAGCGGCGACCGCTATGATCGTGATTGCAAATATCATCAAGGCACCGTTTGGGGTTATTTGATAGGGCCTTTTATTACAGCTTATTTAAAAGTAAATAATTCTTCTATGGAAGCGCAGCTTCGCGCGTCTTTGATGATCGATTCTTTCGTAGCTCACATTGAAAGCGAAGGGTGCCTAGGAAGCGTATCAGAAATTTTCGACGGCAACATGCCACACACCCCAAAGGGGTGTTTTGCTCAAGCCTGGAGCGTTGCTGAGCTGCTCAGATGCTATGTAGAAGAAATTAAGGGACAAAAACCAACATTTATTGTTTAAGGGGCATAAACCAAAATGCAAAAAAAAAAGTTTGCTCGGCGGAAAAGAAACCGCATATAATATATTAAGCATAGGCCTGGCATCCGGCTTGTGTCTTGCAATAAGCTTATATATCGGTTCAGAGGTTGATCTTCGGTTTAAAACAACACCATATGGGGTTTTCGGCGGGATTATTTTAGGTTTAGCGTCCTCTATAACTTATATGATAAGAGAAATACATTTTAATTTAAAAAGGTTTGAAGATGACTCTGGCAAAGATGAAAAGGCTCTTAAGAGAAAGTGAATTTTCGATAGTTTTTTCAGCAATTTTGGTTTCGGCTTTTTTACTTTTAATTTATTTCGTTACCACACAATTTTATTCCGGTTTTATTTCGGGTTACCTCATAGGCTCTACCAGCTACATCAGCTTCGTTGAGACTTCGTTATTTCTTGCGGCCAAATCTATAAAAATTGGAATTTTATTGCTTTTCATCACTAATATTAAATTAGTAATAATTACCGGCTTAGTCTATTGGTTATATTTGCACAATATTTCTGTAGTCCAAGTTGTTTTTGGCATTTTTGCCTCACAACTTGCTGTTATGGCACTCGTATTCGTTTTACACAAAAAATCAAAACAAGAAAAAGACTAGGTTTCATATTTGCTTGCATTTTTATAGGCTTAGTGCTACATTACGTTTACGTCATTCCTGCGGTTTTTCAAAATAATTAGATATGCATGCACTAGAAGAAAAGCTTTTTTACCTTTTTTCATTTATACCTGCTTCGCCGGGCGTTGTTTTACCTTGGGTTATAACACTGTTTATATTTTTGTTCTTATGGTTGCTGACACGAAATTTAACTCCCGAATGCAAGGTAAAAAATCAGGCTCTTGCGGAGTTTTTGTATGAGGAATTAGAGAACCTCATTATAACGATTGTGGGCGAAAAGCATGTAAAGGAACTTTTGCCCGTAATGTCAGCAGTTTTCATATATATTGCCTCCGCTAACATGCTCGGTCTTGTTCCCGGCTTTAAAGCTCCTACAAGCATATTTTCAAATTGTCTTGGCATGGCATTGATAATATTTTTTTACACCATATACTTGGGTATTAAAAGCCATGGTCTTGGTTATATAAAACATTTTACCGGTGATATCTGGTGGATGGCACCAATTATGTTGCCAATTCATCTTATTGGTGAAATATCTCACCCGATCAGTTTGTCTTTACGTTTATTTGGAAACATCTTCGGTGAAGAGGTAGTAATAGCAGTATTGACTACAGCACTTTTTCCGCTTTTACTGCCAATTCCGATGATGTTGATGGGTATTTTCACTAGTTTGCTTCAAGCTTTAGTGTTTACAATTTTAAGTGGTATTTATTTGTCGGGAGCAATTGATAAAGGGCATTGACCCAGGAGGAAATTATGGAAGAACTAACAAAATCAATTTTATCGGCAGCGGACATTATCACCATTACGAAAGTAATTTTTGCGTCTTTGACCATTATGTTCGGTGCGGGCTTTGCCGCATTTGCACAGGGCAAAGTCGTTTCTCAGAGTGTTGACTGCATTTCGAGACAGCCCGAATCTGCTAACGACATTCGTTTTACAATGATCATCGGGGTTGCGATGATCGAATCATTGGCAATTTATTGTCTTCTTGTTTCTCTAATCTTCTTGTTTGTAAAATAAAAGGAAATCGGCGTGAATAAAGTAATTAGCTACATCAGCAGGTCAATATTTGTGCTTATGCTGTTCTTTACTCTGCACATAAATGCTTTATCCGCCGACTCTTTGCCCGGCTCTGCCGCTCTTGATTCATCTGCTGTAATTGCCGAATCGTTTTCGAACGAAGAAGAGACCCATGAACCGGGTTTATTTGAGATTGATTTATGGATATTGGTTTCTCAGAGCATAAACTTCTTAGTATTATTGTTAGTTTTGCAAAAGTTTTTATTTAGTCCAATTGGGAAAATCGTAAATACACGACGTGATGCTATATTAGCACTAAAAGCAAAAACAGAGTCAGATGCAAAATCAGCGGAAGACCTTAAAGAAAAGTATGAGCAGCGCATTGCAAAAATAGAGGACGAAGCCTATCTGATTCGTCAACGAGCTATTTTTGAAGCTAACGAAAAATGTGAACTAATATTAAATGAGGCGCGAGCAAAAGCTGAACAAATAGTTGAAGAAGGTGAAATGGAAGTATTCATGGAAAGGCAAACCGCTTGGGCACAAATAAGAGAAGAAGTCATACAGCTCACAATTAATGCCACAGAAAAAGTAGTTCAAGAGTCGTTAGACGATGAACTTCACAGAAAAATCATTGCACTTTCTATTGAGCGTTTAGCCCAAGAACTGCCTGATTATAAAGAATAAGCATGAAAAACCCAACTTTAACAGCCAAAAGATATGCAGAAGCTTTCTTTTCCTTAATTGAAAGAAATAGCGATAAATTTGAAGATAACATGAATGATTTCAATTTATTTTCAGACTTATTTTTACAAAAAACCGAGCTCTATAATCTTTTGACACACCCGTTGATTCACCCTGATCGCAAAACAGAGCTTGTGGGTCGTGTATTTTCAAAAGCCGACAAACATATAATAAGTTTTATATGTGTTATTATCAAACGCCGTAAAATACATTTATTTGAAGCGATAACCGTAGAAATAAAACGTCTTTATCGACAAAAAAAGGGCATAAGAGGTTTAATTGTTAAAACGGCAGTTCCGCTTAATAATTCGGAGTTTAACAAATTAGAAAAGGTTTTAGAGAAAAAATTCGGTCGGCTATCAATACGACAGGTGGTTGATCGCACTGTAGTCGGCGGGCTGGTCATACACTTTGGCAATCAAGTAGTTGACGATTCTATTCATACTCGCATAAAAAGATTGCGTGAAATGTTGAACAGAATTGACGAAACATGGCTGTATGCACTTTCTGAACAACCGTCATTAGGACTTTAGGAGCATAGCATGAGCATTAGGTCAGATGAAATTATTTCCGTATTAAAAAAAGAAATCGAAAATTTTTCTTCGGAATTAAGAACTGTTGAAGCCGGAGTCGTCATACAAGTCGGCGATGGCGTTGCACGTGTTCATGGACTTCCTAAAGCCATGGCAGGCGATCTTGTAGAATTTCACAATGGCATAAAGGGTTATATTTTGAATCTTGAAGAAGACAACATTGGTTGCCTTATTCTTGGTCCTGATCATGGAATTCACGAAGGCGATTTGGTAACAGACACCGAAACCATTTTGTCTGTTCCCGTTGGTCACGCTCTATTGGGGCGTGTAGTAAATGCATTAGGCGAACCTATCGACGGAGAAGGGCCTATTGTTGCTGATGCTTATCGTCCTATTGAAAACGACAGCCCGAGTATAATCCAACGTCAACCGGTTACGGAACCTCTTCATACGGGTATTCAAGCTATAGATGCTTTGATTCCGATAGGTCGCGGTCAACGAGAGCTAATTATAGGCGACCGTCAGACCGGCAAAACAACTATAGCTATAGACACAATTATAAATCAAAAACATACAGGTGTTTTATGTGTTTATGTAGCCATAGGTCAAAAGATGTCTACTATCAGCAACATCATCGAAACCTTAAGAAGCCATGATGCGCTCAAGCATACGGTTATTGTAGCTGCGTCAGCGGCAGACCCTGCGCCTTTACAGTATGTTTCACCATTTACGGGTTGTGCCATTGGCGAATATTTTCGTGATAAAGGCGACCATGTGCTTTGTGTTTATGATGATTTAAGCAAGCATGCCGTTGCTTATCGCCAGGTTTCACTTTTATTAAGGCGCCCTCCGGGACGTGAAGCTTTTCCTGCCGACATTTTTTATCTACACGCCCGTCTTTTAGAGCGTGCTGCGAAGCTTACCAATGTTTTGAACGGGGGCTCTCTCACGGCCATTCCTATTATCGAAACTCAGGCCGGAGATGCTTCTGCTTATATACCTACTAACGTAATTTCAATTACAGACGGTCAGATAATTTTAGAGACGTCTCTTTTCAACTCGGGGGTTAGACCGGCTATAAATGCGGGACTATCTGTATCAAGAGTAGGAGGAAGCGCTCAGGTAAGCGGAATGAAGAAGGTTGCGGGTCCCCTACGCCTTGAGCTTGCCCAATATCGAGAGTTAGCAGCTTTTTCTCAGTTTTCTAAAGATTTAGACAAAGCGACTCAAGACCAACTTAATCGAGGAGAAAAAATAGTTGAGTTGTTAAAACAGCCTCAAAACACCATGATAAGTGTTGAGGAGCAAATCATAACTATTTTTGCTACAACTCGCGGTTTTACCGACAATTTAAAAAATTCGGAAGTATCGAAATTTAAAACAGAGTTAATGGATCACATGCGCCATAAGCATCCTGAGTTGTTACGCGTGCTAAAAGAGTCTCCCGAACTTAATCCAAAGCGCGAACAGGGACTGGAAACAATTATAAGAGATTTTCTGTATCACATTTATCTGCCGAAGCATCACGAGCAAAAAGCAGTTACGGCAACGGCAAGCAATTCTTTGCTTGAAATAAGCACCGAGAAATAATAAATGGCTTCATTACGCGATATAAGACAAAAAATAAAAGGTGTTTCGTCAACGGGACAAATCACCAATGCGATGAAAATGATGTCTACGGCAAGATTAAACCGCGCTCTCGATCTTCTGAAACAGAGCAAAGTATATAATAATAAGCTTTCGGCGATGTTTCACAACATTAAATCTCATATTACTCCATCTAAACATCGCTGTTTAAAAAACGAAGAAGTCAAAGTTTCTTGTGTCATCGTGATTGGCGGTGAACGCGGTTTGTGTGGAGGTTTCAATCAAGATCTGCACAGATTTGCTTATGAAACGATCAAAAACAATAAAGAGAAAGAAATTAAGTTAGTTACAATTGGCAAAAAAGTTTCGGCATTTTTTAACAAAACTGATATTAAACCTTATAAACAAGTTAACGATCTAAATATTAAAGAAGCAAAAGAAACTTTGCAACCCCTTTGCAATGAATTAATTTCATTATATTCAGCAAAAAAAATTGATGAAATCAAGGTTATCTATACGTCTTTTATTTCTGCGACAAAAAAATCATTAACTCAACAACGTATATTCCCGTTAACGGAGCCTGCTAATTCTTTATGCAAGAATGAATCCAATAATGTCACGTTTGAATTTAACCCTTCACCCGATATTATTTTTGAAAATTTACTGCCGAGGTATGTGCAAACCACGTTATATAGGTTCCTGCTTGAATCTAATGCTGCCGAACAGAGCTCACGAATGGCGGCAATGACTTCAGCAACGGATCGCGCAGAAGAAATTGTTGATGATTTGAAGCTTCAGCTAAATCGTAGTCGTCAAGCTTTGATCACCCAAGAAATCAGCGAAGTCATTTCAGGGTCGCAATTATAGCCTTATTAAGGAGTCTTTCATGAGCGAAGGTAGAATAGTTCAAATTACCGGGCCTGCCGTAGATGTAAGGTTTCCGACAGGTTTTTTACCCAGCATTCACAATGCATTAGAGGTTGAAAACACGACCCTGAACACAAAACTTATACTTGAGGTCAGCGCGCATTTGGGCAACGATATTGTTAGAACCATTGCTATGGGCCCTACCGATGGGCTTAAACGCAATTTGTCCGTTAAAGACACCGGCCGCCCCATTTCTGTTCCTGTCGGCAATAAAGTTTTAGGCAGAATCTTTAACGTGTTGGGTCAAGCAATGGATGACGGCAAACCTTTGCCGGCTAATACAGAGAAGTGGCCGATACACCGTTTGCCTCCTGATTTAACACACCAGGGCAAAACCACCGAAATACTGGAAACAGGATTAAAAGTTATAGATTTGCTAACTCCTTATGTAAAGGGTGGCAAAATAGGTCTGTTCGGCGGAGCGGGTGTCGGCAAAACTGTTTTAATTATGGAACTTATCAATAATATAGCCAAACAACACGGCGGTGTTTCTGTATTTGGGGGTGTTGGCGAAAGAACCCGAGAAGGCAATGATTTATATCTTGAAATGAAACAATCAGGGGTATTAGATAAAACCTGTTTAGTTTTCGGTCAAATGAATGAACCTCCCGGAGCCAGATTGCGAGTTGCTCTTACAGCCTTAACCATGGCCGAATATTTTAGAGACCGTGAATCTCAGAACGTTTTATTGTTTATAGACAACATTTTTAGGTTTGTTCAAGCGGGCTCGGAGGTTTCTTCTCTGTTAGGGCGCATGCCTTCCGCAGTTGGTTATCAACCCACATTAGGCACTGAAATGGGTGCTTTGCAAGAACGTATTACCAGCACTCTAAATGGTTCGATCACTTCTGTTCAAGCCATATACGTTCCTGCTGACGACATAACAGACCCGGCACCGGCAACTACTTTCAGCCATCTCGACGCCACGACCGTACTTTCCAGAAAAATTGTGGAGTTAGGTATTTATCCGGCTGTAGACCCACTGGCCTCCAACTCACGTTTAATGGCGGCCGACACAGTTGGCTACGAACATTACAATACAGCCCGCAGAGTGCAGGAAATTTTGCAACGCTACCACGAATTGGCTGACATCATAGCTATACTTGGCATGGAAGAATTATCAGAAGAAGACAAAGTACTTGTCGGCAGAGCAAGGCGCTTGCAAAAGTTTCTTTCTCAGCCGTTTTCGGTTGCAGAAAAGTTTTCCGGCCACCCGGGCAAATATGTAAGTGTAAAAGACACTGTCGCTGCCTTCAAAGCTATAGTTGACGGCAAATACGACAGTTACCCCGAACAAGCGTTTTACATGGTTGGCGATATAAAAGATGTAGAAGAAAAGGCAATGAAGATAGCCGGCAAATAATCAAGGAGCGAGTATGTTTTTGAGAGTTTCTGTTGCACGACTCGGTTCTCAGATGGCTAACTACAAGGTTAAGTCACTGCGATTGCCCGGATATGACGGTGATTTAGGCTTTATGGCTAAGCGTCTTCCTATTATGGGCATATTCAAAGCAGGCCTTATTCATGCACGTACTCTTGACGACAAACAGCATGTTTTTGCAACAACCGGTGGTTTTTTTGAAATGGTCGACAATCGTTTAACTTTGATTTTTGATGCTTTTTATACAGTGCGAGACTTGGAAGATTATACTCCGGACCCGCAGAATCCTTCTTTTGGTCTTTACAAAGTAGATGCAGACAAATTAAGCGCCGAAGAAAAAAAGAATTATGTTTTAAGCATGTTAAGAAACGAAATCGGAGACAACAATGTTCTATAAAAAAGACAACATACAATTTGAAGAATTAAAGCCTCTTGCGCGACAATGTTCAGGTAAGATATATGCTGATGTGCCTCTTAATTTTTTTGAAAATATTGATGCACTTAAGAATTATGTTATAACTTTAAAAGAAATGGGTGTAAATACTTTGCTCATTTTACCTCATTTTTTACCTTCATTCTCGGCTTATGTTGTCAAAAACTATGAAAAACCTTGTAAGCTTTTCGGCACTTGGGAAATATTTGCAGATTTCATGAAATTTGTAAAAGATTTAGACATGGATCGCATGATCGATATTCCTTTTAATCACGCTGATTGGTCTGCTGATAATTTAAAAAGAGAATGGTTTATCAGTAGTGAATCAGGCGGCATTGAGGCCGGTGCAGATGATGAAGATGCCGACAAAAATAGAGTAAGAATAAACTGGGGTGCTTTTGTACTTGATAATTCAATAACAGAACTTCAAGATTATTGGCTTGAAAAGGTTATTTACCCGCATATCGAAAAAATGCACGTAAACGCCATAAGAATTGACGCTGCCTGGGGGCTGGACAGAAAAGGCTTAAAACGTATAGTTTCAAAAACTAAGGCTAAGTTTGGAGACAAAGTTTGGTTTTTGGCAGAAAATTTAGGTATGGCAAAGCTGATTGAACTTGCAGAATCGGGCTTGGCTGCCGGAGCCGATCGTTTTTTCAACAATATGTATTGGTATAGCGGCGGCCTCTACATTCCAACCGATATTTACACATTTTACAAACGATCTGAAGGGGCACCGACCTGCACCATTTACAGCAGCCACGACACACTTTTCCCTGCAATGAAGGGATTGGCAAAGTTACGCTCAGATGAACTAAATGGGCTCAACGACAAAGGCATCGTGCGCAAATTTGTAGAATACGAAAAGATTACATCACTCTCAGAATTGGAAGAAATGACGCAACAACGGGTTATTACATTGATGAAGCAAGATTTTGCCTTAGCTTCTTTGATGAGCTCAGATGTAATGTTTGCTGCGGGCAGCGAAAAGGCGCTGTTTGAAAGAATAAATGTGTGCGATTCAAACGCCGATAGCTTCAAAAAAGGCATTGAATCAGACTTACCCGGTTTTATGAAAACTATTCTTAGAATTAAAAGCTCAGAGCGTATTTTTAACGCAGAAGGGGTTGTTATACCCTTTGGCGCTTGGAAACCCGAAGACAACGGAATCAAAGGCTATTTGAAAAGCACAGATGAAGGTAAACACTTGCTTGTTGCGGTAAACAATGCAAATTGCGATTTAGAGTGCAGGATACCCAAAAGAATGAGAAAGTTGGGCAAAGGCTGTGTTTATTCGGATAAGGGGCGGCAAATAACAAGTTTGCCCCAGAGAATGATTATTTCTAAGGGGCAAATTTTAATAATTACGGCTTAATACGAGAGAATCAGTATTTATAAATACTGCCGCCGATGTATTCTCTTATCAAAGCGTCTTTTGGAATAACTTCTTCGTCTGACCATTCTTTAACAGAATCAAGCAGGTCAAACACACGTTTTGCGCGGATATAAGCGTCTTGCCGCTTTGGATTGTCTTTATAATCTTTTACAAAATCAGGGAAGAATTCAAAAAGATGCTTTTTATAAATCGGCAATTCATAGGGTAAAGAGCCATCAATAATGTGGTCTACAGATCCTAAGAACGGAATAATATGCTGAATTTCGGATCTTCTTACGTAATGCCAATGTTCGAGTGTCTGTCTGGGATTATAGCTTCTGTGCCAAGAGTCTCTTACCATTCTTCTTAAAAGTCTGATATCCGTCCAGCGAATAAAGTTAGAGTCGGCACCTCTTATTTGGCAGAGCGTTTCAATATAAAGCTTAAATTTTTGCTCGTTTGAGACGCTGCTTGTCATTGGTTCATATAGGCCATGCAAGCTATCAAGCAAAAGAATTTGGTTTTTCTCAAGCTTCATGGGCGTAGTATGTTCTTCTCTTTTTCCTGTTTTAAAGTTGTAATGAGGCATTTGAATTGTTTTGCCTTCTATAAGTTCGCCTAAGTGCCGATTAATAAGTTTTAAATCTATCGCTTCGGGTGTTTCAAAGTCGTAATCGCCAAATTCATCTTTGGGGTGATGTTCTAAATTAAAATAATAATTGTCCAGTTCCATTGAGACCAGCTCGTATCCCATTTTTTTGAGGTGTTCGCCGATTTTTATGGTTGTAGTGGTTTTTCCCGAGCTTGACGGGCCTGCAATTATTACGATTCTGACCTTGTCGATTCTTGCGATTATTTTTTCAGCAGCTGAAGCTACATCAGCATTGTATTTTTCTGTTACTTCTTGTATTAACTGCGGATAAGTGCCATCTTCAATTCGCTTATTAATATGTTCAATAGTAAAGCAATTGTGGTCTATTGCCCAATTAAGAACCTGCCAAATTTTCTTGTATGGTATATTTCCTTCAGATGAAAATGTAGTTTTCTCTTTGCCTTCTCTTAGTTTATTATGCTCATAACGGTAAAGTATAAAGGCTTTTGCTGTTCTTGCGTGCCCCGCTTCGATCAGCTCGCGCTCTATAATATCTTGCACCTCTTCAACGCTATGATACGAACCCGGCTTTTGGCTTAATTCAAGTTGATGCACAACTTTATCAGCAAGTATTTCGGCTAATCTTCTGTCTTCTCCGCCAACTTCGACAGCGGCCTTGAATATAGCGTTCACTATTTGTTCTTTTTTAAAGTTTACGACTCTTCCGTTGCGTTTAACGATTTTTTCTACTTTTGCTACAGTCATTTTTTACCTCGATTCTGCATACTTAGACCTGCAATCTTTTAAGAAAGACTTATTAATTGTCATTTATAACTTTATAAGTCACAGCCAAATTACCCAAAATACCGGCAATATTTGATATTTCTTTCATGGTATTAGGTTTAACAACCTTTGCTTTTGGCGGGACAAGAATAATATCTCCCCGTTCAATTTTTCTTACATCTCTCATTCTGAGAACTTCACCGCCGGCCCTTACTACAAGAGATCTTCGGTGGTCGGATGCATTTGTAAAACCGCCGGCTTTTTTGATGTAGTATCCTGCCGAAGTATTTCGTGTATTATAAAGTATCGTAGTAGGGTTCATCACAGCGCCCACAATTGAGATAGTGTGCGGTATCACCGGAATCGTTATTTGATCGCCGTCAAGAAGAGCGATGTCTTCATAATCTTCCGCGCGTTTTTCTGTAACATCTCTTAATGGTACCGGAATTCTGACCATTTTGTTTCCGAATTCCTTTGATTTCATTTCAATTTCGCTAAATACGGAGCTTTGAGCCTTAGTTAAATCTTGAGCGAGTTCTCCGGACTCAACAGAGCTACTTTCAAACACTTGAGCGGTAACAGTTTTCATTCCCACGCTGCTTCTGAGTTCACCGTCTATTTTAGCGCCCGCTCTGAGCAAATCAGCTCTTAAATCAAGAGTTGCTTGCCTGTACAAATCGTTTTGCATAGCCTGAGCTGTTTCTATTTGATTTTGGGAAGTTATGTGCTCGGCCTTTCTCATGAATACGCAGCCTTCCGCGAAGGCCATGCTTGTTAATCCGCCCGCTCTTTCGATAAGACTTGAAAGCTTTTCGCCTCTGTATTTTAAAGCATAGGGCCCCGGTCTTTTAACTTGCCCTTTAAGCACTACCACATCAGCCTCGATACGTTTTTCCATGTTTGAGGGTAAACTAATTCTGTCTAATGCCTTAAGTTCAATATTATCGGCTGACTTCGCGTTATTTAAAGCATTTTTTATATTAACGCGTATTATATTGACTTCATTTTTTTCGCCAATTCTTGCAATTTCGGCTATTCCGTCAGCATCTACAGTTAAACCGCGCGCCTTAACAACAAGATCAACCAAAGTCATGCCCGTTCTGTATATGTATCTGCCGGGTCTGCGAATTGCACCGTCAATGCTTATTCTCAATACATCAGACTTAACTTCTTCTTCTGCAAAAATTCTCACGATGTCAAAGGGTAACAACACATGATTATGAGCTTTATCGCCTGCCATTGCAAAAGTCAGATTAAAGCCCAAAATTTGTTGTTTTCCGCTTTCTAATTTTCTATAAATTTGCCCTCTTATCATGTTGGCTTCTTCTTTAATTATCCCCCCCGCCCTTTCGATCAGTTCTTTCACAGTTAAAGACTTACCGATCGCATATTTGCCGGGCCTGTTTACGGGGCCTTCAATTTTCACATTATTGCCAACAAGCTCAATCGCTTGATCAATTTTAATTTCATCGCCGCTCTTCATTACAAAAGCCTCTAATGCCTGTCTATCGTTTAATTCCACGTCAAAAGCAAGTCGTGGCTCAGTGCCGTTCCATCTTGTAATGCTGACTCTTCCGGAATAGGCGTTCGGAAGTATTCCGCCGGCCATTTCAATAACCTTTGCTAAGGTTGTTTCTTCTGTAATTTCATATACAGCCGGTCGCGCTATCAAGCCCCCCGCAATTATACGTTTTCTGGCCATAGGCACAAAAATCGTGTCTCCGTTTGCGATTGAAACATCTTGTCTGCGGTCTCCGGTGAGAAAATAATCATACAAATCAATCTTTTTTTCTTTTCCGTTTTGCCCTATCACGCTGATATTGCGCATTGAACCGCGTCTGGTGGGTCCTCCCGACTGATAAAGCACAGAAAATGCGGTAGAAAGCCCCGAAACTATCATGGCGCCCGGCTGCTCTACTTCTCCGGTTACAAAAACCTGTATTGTGCGAACTTTTGTTAAAGTTGCCTGCCCCTTAAAATGTTTAAACTTTTCACTTAATCGGCCGACAACGACTTCTTCCAGTCTTTTGACCGTCATACCCGTAACCTGAATAACCCCAAGCATCGGAACATAAATCTGCCCCTCGGGGTTAATCTGCATATCGTAAATTGTTTGATCGCCTATATCTGACCAAATAATAATTTTAACTTCGTCACCCGCACCCAATTTATAATCAGACGGAGCTAGCCCCTCAAACAGGCTTGCACGGTCTATTTTACCGGAATCAAAGAAATCTTTGCCAAAGTGCTTTAAAACCACTTCGCTGTCCATTCTTCTTTGTACTTCTCTTTCAATATCTGCCGACTCTAAAGACTCAATGCTTTGATTTCTTAAATCGTCGGCTTCGTTATAAAACTTATCGGTTGCGGCAGCTCCGACTTCGAGTTTTGCTCTTCTTTCGCTGAGAACTTCTTTTCGTGTTTTTTCATAAAGCTGTTTTTCAAGCTCTTGCAGTCTCATTTTTACGTATGCTTGGCTATTTTTATCTAAGAAATATTCATTTCTTTGGTTAAAGTCAGGTTTTGTCAGTTCGACATATGGGTCTCTCTGCACTCTTTCGCCGAATTCATCGTTGCCTTTTCTTATTTTTGCAGTTTCTGCGAGCGTATTTGCCAAAGCCCGCCCATCTGTTCTTTTATAATCTGAATACTGCGCATAAGCAGTTGTCGAAACAAATATAATATATATGCCAATTAACACCAAAAAACGCTTCATAAACTTTTCCCAACCTAATTTTATTATTAAAAACCACACAAAATAATAACACACTTAATATTAAAGGTATATAACTTTTTAGCCCTGCTGTCTGTTTCTGTCAAGACTGTAGATCTGTGCTAATATTTCTGCCATAGCGCTCCATAGCTCTGTCGGTATCTCTACCCCGGCCGGCACTTTTGCGAGTGATTCGGCCAAAGCCTTATTCTCTCTTAACGGAACATCGTTTTCTTGTGCCAATTCAATGATTTTTTGAGCGAGCAAACCGCGCCCCGAAGCCACAACCTTAGGCACTTCACCCTCAGATCCGAAAGCGTATTTAACCGCAATAGCTATAGAATCGTATTTTATCTTTAAATCGTCTTTTTTTTCCATTTATGCTTTTAAATCCAATACAGGTTTTACTCTCGAGGGCTTTTCTTCTTTTGCCTTTGGCAAAACAAAAAAATTCTTAACAGGTTCTGCCGACTTAACGCTTATATCAACAAAATCAAAGTCTGATGTACTTAAAATATTATCTCTAAGCGGCTGAATGATAGTTTTAATAGGTTCCACACTTACTTCTTCGACACTGAATTTAACCCAAAGTTTCCTTTTTAAACTATTTATATTCACTGATATTTGGCCTAAAGTCGGCGGGGTCACCATCAATCTTAGACTAAATCCATTTTCGACATTATTGCTCCCGGGCACAAAAGCTTCACCTTCAAGGGTGTCAGGCACATCAGTTCCGTGCCAAAAAAGCGGCCATTGAAAAAAGATCTGTCCTTCTCCGGCTATTCCGGGTAATTTAGACATTACTTCTTGAAATACCAAATCAGAAGCAAAATTTTCTGTTACCAAAGCCAACTTTTGCCCCAACTCCTTGTTTCCGCCGATTCCTTCCGCAATAATCTTGCGCAGCATATCAAGCATCTGCCCTTCTCCCCAGGCTTTTTTCATGCCTTCAAACATGCTTTTGTCCATTGTTGCGAAAAGGTTGTCAAACCTCAGTTTTCCTTTTAAATAGTCGGAAGCGGTTTTGAGCATTTCTATCGGCAACTTTTTCGCCGTCATCAGTGCAATAAGCTCTGTATCGTTTTTTGCCCATTCGGGAAGTTGCTTAGCATATTCGGCGGCTGTTTTTGCATTTTCAGCCGTAACTGCAACTCCGTAATCTTTCATTGAAGCTTTTAATTCTTCTGAAGGAGCATTTGGAGTTTTCGAATCAGAGGTGGTAATTATTGCCAAGTCAGGCTTTGAACCGTCGTTAATCTTTGCCAACTCGTGCTTTCCGGGCTTTGACTCGTCGCTGATTTTTGTCAATTCGGGTTTTGCCGGTTTTGATTCATCGTTAATCTTTACTAATTCAGCCTTCTTGGAGTTTGCCGAATCAGAGGCATCTTTAATTAATTTAAGTTTATTATTGCCTATTGATGATATTGTCATTTATTGCTTTAATCGGTGCATAAGATTTTCGGTGAATTTCGCAAGGTCCCAACTTATTTAAGCAGTCAACATGAAGCTTAGTTCCGTATCCCATGTGTTTTTCAAAGCCATAACCCGGGTATTTTAAAGCCATTTCTTCCATTAGCAAATCTCTGCTTTCTTTTGCCAATATTGAAGCAGCGGCTACCGAAGCGCTTATGGTTTCACCTTTGACGAAAGCCTGATGCGGAATACCTAACTCAAGCAGTTTGGGCAATTTTATGCAGTCGAGCAAAATGTAATCTGGTTCGGGGTTAAGCTGTTTTAAAGCTCTGTCAAAAGCAAGTCTTGTGGCTTCCAAAATATTGATTTTGTCAATTTCTTCAGGGCTTGCCATGCCGATCCCATATGTTATGGCATGCTCAATAATTTCTTTATAAAGTTTTTGTCTTTTTTTTCGGCTCAATTTTTTTGAATCATCGAGTCCCGGAATTTTAAAATTTGTTGGCAAAACAACCATCGCGGCACACACAGGGCCTGCCCAAGGGCCTCTGCCCGCTTCGTCTCCGCCCGCAACAACTGCATAGCCTTCTGAATGGGCGATATCTTCGTATTTATAATGATCTGTTATTTCTAAACTCATTATTCTGCGACAGCCATTTTAATATGTTTAAGTTGTTTTATAAGTGGTTCAAGTTCAGTCAAAGGGAGTATATTATCGGCATCTGAGGGTGATTCTTCGGGTCTTGGGTGCACTTCTAAGAACAAGCCGTCTACACTGCCTGTTGCCATTGCCGCTCGCGCTAATGCGCCGATATATTCTCTTTGGCCTCCGGTCTTTGCTCCACCCGAGCTTGGCAGCTGTAAAGAGTGGGTAGCGTCGTAAACAACCGCGTCTGCATATTCCTTCATAATTGGGAATGATCGCATATCGACAACTAAATTACCGTAACCGAAAGATGCTCCTCGTTCTGTTAACATGACTTCAGAAGCGCTATTAACGGCGCGCACCTTTTCAACAAGATGCTTTGTGGCCCAAGGCGACATGAATTGGCCTTTTTTAATGTTAACTATTTTGCCGGTAGCGGCGGCGGCCTCTGTTAAATCAGTTTGCCTGCAAAGAAAGGCGGGAATCTGCAAAATATCGCACACCCCGGCTACTTTTTCGGCTTGCAATGGGTCGTGAATGTCGGTCAAAACGGGAAGATTTAAATTTCTTTTGATTTCGTCTAATATTTCGAGGCCTTTATCGATTCCCGGGCCTCTGAAGGAATCGCCGGAGGTTCTGTTAGCTTTATCGAAGCTAGCCTTAAAAATAACGGGGATGCCAAGTTTAAGCCCGACTTGCTTTATGTGTTCCGCAATTGAAAAACAAAGTTCTTTTGTTTGAATAACACAAGGCCCTGCGATTAAAAAAAACGGAGTATTATCAGAGAATTCTTTTATATTTAACATTCAAATATAGCCTTCGGGATTTTTTTGTTGCCAGTTCCAGGAATCGGTGCACATTTTTTCTATTCCGAACTTGGCTTTCCAGTTAAGTTCTTTTTCAGCTTTTGAGGGGTCGGCGTAATTAATTGCTATGTCTCCGGGTCTTCTGGGGGCAATTACAAATTTTATATTTTTATTGCACGCCTTTTCGAAAGCGCGCACCACATCAAGAACGCTGTAACCTTGCCCTGTTCCGAGGTTCCAAACCCCCAAACCGGGATTATCGGCAAGTTTTTCGAGCGCTTTAAGATGTCCTTCGGCCAAATCGACGACATGAATGTAGTCTCTGATTCCTGTGCCGTCTTTTGTCGGATAATCGTCGCCAAACACGCTTAAATGCTCTCTTCTGCCAATTGCCACCTGAGTTATAAATGGCATCAAATTGTTGGGGATACCGTTGGGGTCTTCACCGATTAAGCCGCTTTCATGGGCTCCTACCGGGTTAAAGTATCTAAGCAGAGCCACATTATTTTGCGGCTCTGCTTTTTGCCAATCTTTTAACACCAGCTCAACCATAAATTTAGAAGTTCCGTAGGGGTTAGTTGTTCCTCCCACCTTTGAATCTTCGTTAATCGGCACCTCATCGGGGTCGCCATAAACGGTTGAAGAGGAGCTGAAAACGAGATTTTTAGTTTTGGTTGCGATCATTGCCTCACAAAGGCTGACAGTGCCCGCCACGTTATTTTTGTAGTATAAAATAGGTTTTTCGACAGACTCTCCCACAGCTTTTAAACCCGCAAAATGCACAACCGAGTCAATTTTTGAATCGGCCATTATCTTTATCAACAGGCTCGTATCGAGAATATCGCCCTCGAAAAAAGCCGGTCGTTTTGCGGTTATTTGCTCTATTCTGTCTATAACCGCCATCTTACTGTTCGAAAGATTATCTACTATAAAAACATCGTGCCCTGCGTTCAGCAGGCAAACAGCCGTGTGGCTGCCGATATAGCCTGCTCCGCCGGTTAACAGTATCTTCATTTCAGCTCCATCGGTTCATTTATTTATTAAACGCCTGCCCCTTCACTCCGTCATACAGAATTGCCATTTTAAGGGCATTTTCAAATGAATAAGTGACAGGTGCATTGTCTTTCGGTTCAACATTCATAACTTCAAATGACTTTGCATTTAATCTTGCATGCATAGCGCCATCTTGGAAATGCAAAGCGTCATCGCGTTCTTCAAGTGTCATTTCTTTTCCGTCAACGCGTGCCTTCAGAAGCTTGCCCACAATTCTGTAAGCATTTTCTTCTTCCTTAAAGCTTTCATCGGTGAGATAGAATTTTGGCTTAATTTTATACGGGTCACCGGCAGTTGGGCAGAAAGTTGTGCAGTTACCGCATTCATTACAGAAATCACCAATATTTAAAACCTGATTTTCTTGCGAGATGCGCAATGTTTTTTCAGTTTCGATTTTGATGTTTCCGCCATTTTTAACAGACTTTTGCACAACAAAGTCTCCGGTTCTGACGTGATAAGCCCTGTTAGCTCTGTTTGGACAAACGCTTACGCACACATTACATACATCATTGCAATATAAGCATCTTTCGGCCTCTGCTTTAGCTTCGGTTTCGGTAAGATCTCTTATCACAACCGCAAACCCTTTTCTGCTCGCAATTTCTATTTCGGGCAATTTGATTCCCTTAACTCTGGTTGCGCTTTTTTTCATGAATTCTGCCGCAGAAAGGCCCTTCTTGACCTCAGCCGGGGCTAGTCCGCAATCTTTCCCGGCCTTCTTAATAATATTCATAGCAACGTTTTGCCCGTCTCCGGCTGCTTTCACAATCGTAGATGCTCCTCTTGTCGCGTCTCCGCCGGCAAAAACATTGTTTATGGCAGTCATTCCCGTTACGGGGTCAACTTTGAACAATTCGGGTTTAATAAAGTCAATTTTGACGTCTTGTCCGATGGCTTCAATTACCGTATCACAGGGAATGTCGACAATCGCGCCCTCGATAGCTACCGGCTTTCTTCTGCCGTCGCTGCCTTTTTCGCCAAGTTTCATTTTCTGACATTTAACAGCCGCAACTTTACCGTCTTTGACAACTATTTCGATCGGCTGGTGAAGTTCAAGAACTTCGATTCCTTCTTCTTCTAACGCCTTAATTTCTTCTGCATCGGCGGGCATTTCGGCTTTGGTTCGGCGATATACCACAGAAACTTTACCTTCGCCCAACCTCAACGCAGTTCTGGCTGCATCCATGGCCGAATTGCCTCCGCCAATAATAACGGCATTGGCTCCGATAGCTAGTTTTTCGCCTTGTCTTACCATAGAAAGGAAGTCGAGCTGATTGAAAACACCCTTGGCGTTTTCGCCCGGAATTCCCATCATTTTTGCAGTCTGAGCACCTACCGCCACATAAACATAATCAAATGTTTTTTTAATTTCTTCAAAACGTTTAGAATCGATGTTGTGGTTATACACAATTTTTACGCCCAAACCGCAGATATAATCGACGTCTTTTTTAATTGCCTCATCTGTTAATCTAAATGCAGGAATCGCGTCTGAAAGCATCCCGCCGGCGAAACTCTTAGTTTCAAAGATTTCAACGGTAAAGCCTTCAAGTCTCAAGAAATACGCCGCTGACAAGCCGCTTGGCCCGGCGCCTATTATAGCAACTTTTTTACCGTTATCTTTTGCGGGTTTCAAAGCGGGACGTTCGGCATTTTTAGACGCAATAAAGCGTTTGATTTCTCTAATAAGCAACGGATTGTCATAATTCATGCGCGTGCACTTGTATTGGCACTGATGGTCACAAACCATACCCAAAATATTCGGCAACGGGTTATTGTGCATAATAACTTCGTAAGCAGATTTATAATCACCCTTAGCGGTGTAATACATGTAATTGGGGATATCCTGAGTAACGGGGCAAGTAGTAAGACAAGGGGCCTTTACGCAATCAAAAACAGAAAGTTCGCGTGAAGTTTTAACAGAATCGCCTATTTTGCTTTCGGCGGCGTATGCTTCGTTACCCGCAACAGCCCCCGCGTATCTGCGCAGATTTATCAAAGCGGCATTTTTAACGTCAGAAGTTTTATTGCCTGAATATTTCAAAATATATTCATTAATGTTTGCGGCGCCTTCAGCTTTAATTGCATTTCGCAAGTTTTCCAAAACCTGTATCTGTCGGGCATATCCGCCCGGTTTAAGCAAGTCGGAAGATGCTGTGACAGGTTTGATGCCGCACGCGATTATCTGATGAAGGTTAAAACAATCTGCTCCGGCGCTGAACGAAATATCAAGTTTTCCGTCAAATTCGTTTTGAAGTTTGGCGGCCAAATTGATGCTAATGGGATGCAAAGCGCGTCCGCTCATATACATCATTTTTTCGTTTTCGGGGAAAACAGTTTTATGATTTACGCTTTCAAGAGTGTTTGTAAGTTTAAGACTGAAAGCCACGCCCTTTTCGGCGGCAGCTGCTGTCATATTTTTAATTATCTGAACTCCGTCGGGATATTTTAAGTCGTGTCCGAAAGCTTCATCGGGAACGTTAGTTACAAAGCCCAATTTATCGTTCAAAATATGTCTTAGGTGATCGGCGCCTAACAAAGTTGGGTTAAGTTTAATGGTTGTATTATAGCCGCGTTCTTTAACCAAATACATGGCAATCTTTTCGATTTCATCAGGGGGACAGCCATGCATAGTAGACAAAGTAATATTATCTGAGAGGGTTGCGGGAATGTAAATTTCGTCAACTTTAGGATAATATTTGCGAATTATCGCGAGTTTTTCTTTTAAGACATCTTCGCAGTCAGCCATTTTGTCTAAGAAGTTCTGAACGTTAGATTTAAGAACACCCTCAAGATTGTAGCCTACGCTCATGTTAAATACGAAACCGCGGCCGTTTTCTTTGCTCCAACCGAATTTATGCCTCAAAACGTGAAGCATTATCCAGGCATTTAAATATTCGTCAAAACTGTCATTAAGGCGCAACTCTTGCGACCATTCGCAGTTATAGCCTTCGTCCTGAACATCTATACAGGGCTTACTGACGTTGAGTTCATCAAGAGTTTGAACTGTTTTAAGTTCAAGATAACGAGAACCGCACAACCAAGCGGCTATAAGGTTTTGCGCCATTTGAGTATGTGGGCCTGCGGCGACACCTATAGGTGTTTCCATGTATTGTCCGTAGCGATTCATCGCAAATTCATCGCTCTTTTTGGGGACAAAAAACAAATCTTTATGAATACCGAATATTTGTTGTGTTTCATCGTATTCTCTTAGAATCCATGAAGCAAGATGGTCAATTGAAGTTCTGGAAAATTCCTTTGACATTAAAAGTTTCCTTTCCCGATTTAATTTATAGGATAGAGAATTTTAACATATTAATTAAATATTGTCCGAAGTTTTTATAAAAAAACCCGCAAACGCTTTTCGAAGGGCAGCATTTGCGGGTTTTACAAAACTATTTAACTTACTTGGACAAGCCGAGGCGCTCGCGCTTATATTTATCTCTCAGGGGTTCCCACCACCACTTGTTTTCGAGATACCATTGAACGGTTTTTCTTAGTCCGGTTTCAAAAGTTTCTTCGGGCTTCCAACCCAGTTCTCTCTCAATCTTGCTTGCATCTATGGCATATCTCAAGTCATGTCCGGGTCTGTCGGCAACAAATTCTATTTGCTCCTTATATTTTCTGTTCCCGCTTTTGGGTACTAGTTCGTCTAGTATCTCACAAATTGTTTGCACCACTTCTATATTCATTTTTTCATTGTGGCCGCCAATGTTGTATGTGTGTCCCGGCTTGCCGTTCAAACAGACCGTGCACAGAGCCCGAGCATGGTCTTCGACATAGAGCCAGTCGCGAATCTGATCACCCTTTCCATAAATAGGAAGAGATTTGCCTTCTAGGGCATTCAAAATGACCAACGGAATCAGTTTTTCGGGGAAATGATAAGGTCCGTAATTGTTAGAGCAATTTGTGATTACGGTTTTCAGACCGAAAGTTCTGTGCCAGGCTCTTACGAGGTGGTCTGAGCCTGCTTTGCTGGCAGAGTAAGGAGAACTTGGGTCATAGGGAGTTTCTTCTGTAAACATACTGTCGTCAAGATCTAAATCGCCATATACTTCGTCAGTGCTTATATGATGAAATCTAAAATTGGGGTGTTCTTTCGCATAAAATCTTGCCACATCAAGAAGAGTGTAGGTTCCGACAAGGTTAGTATGAATAAATGCGGCGGGGCCGTCTATACTTCTGTCTACATGCGATTCGGCGGCGAGGTGCATTATCGCATCGGGTTTATGCTTGTCAAAAACAGCTTCAATTATTTGTCTGTCGCAAATATCAGCTTGTTCAAAAACATAACGATCAGACCCGGAGACTTCTTTGAGAGACTCAAGATTGCCCGCATAAGTCAGTTTGTCTAAGTTTATTACGCTATGATCAGTATTTTTGATTAAATGCCTGATAACTGCCGACCCGATAAAACCTGCACCGCCGGTAACGATAATTTTCATTATGCTTCTCTACCTCTTTTATGCTGTATTATAAGAAAGGCCACCTCAAATGGATGAGATGGCCTTAAAATCGGGGCGACTGGGCTCGAACCAGCGACCTCATGGTCCCGAACCATGCACGCTACCAACTGCGCTACGCCCCGTTAGTTGGAACAATATAGCACCCGCCCGAAAAAAATGCAACAAAAATAATTGTATGTCGAAGTTTTTTTTAACGAACTTTAAACTGCTTTTTTCTTGACACAACTCACCGCAGATATTATCATTTGCGGACAGGATATTTAAGAATAAGTTTCAGGAGTTTCTTGAAAAGTGTGTAACAGGTGTAAAGAGAGAACACAAGCCGGCACACACCTTCATAAACAGTAACATGACAAAAACAATTGCGCCTTGGCCATATTTTTCGGAAGAAGAAATATCGGCCGTCAAAAATGTCTTACTAAGCGGCAAAGTTAATTATTGGACCGGCGACGAATGCAAAACCTTCGAAAAGGAATTTGCCTCTTACGTCGGTCGCAAATATGCAATTGCTCTTGCAAACGGATCTTTGGCGCTTGAATTAGCTCTAATAGGCTACGACATTGGCCCCGGCGATGAAGTTATTGTTTCCTGCAGAAGCTTTATGGCATCTGCCAGTTGCGCTATAATGCGCGGAGCTACCCCGGTATTTGCTGATGTAGACAGAACTTCTCAAAATATTTCGGTTGAATCCATCAAGTCAAAAATCACAAACAGAACCAAGGCAATTATATGCGTACACTTGGCCGGCTGGCCCTGTGACATGGATGCCATATTAAAAATAGCCGAAGAACATAATCTCATTGTTATTGAAGACTGTGCCCAGGCACATGGCGCCAAATACAAAAACAGTAACATCGGCTCAATGGGTCATATTTCAGCATTTTCCTTTTGCCAAGATAAGATAATGACTACCGGCGGCGAAGGCGGCATGTTGCTTACTGACGATGAAACTGTTTATAAAAAGTGCTGGGCGTATAAAGAACATGGAAAATCTTTTGATAAAATCTTCAACGAAGAACGCCATCCGGGATTCCATTGGTGTATAGAGTCTTTTGGCACTAATTGGCGAATGACCGAAATCCAAGCGGTCATAGGCATTCTTCAGCTAAAGAAGCTCAACAACTGGGTCGAACAAAGAAGAGCAAACTCTTTAAAACTCAAAGAAGCTTTCGGCAAGAGTCCACTAATTCGCATTACTGAGCCTGAGTCACACATTTATCATTCTTATTACAAATTTTACGTTTTCATCAATCCCGAAATGCTGAAACCTGACTGGAACAGGAACAATATCATCGAAAATATAGAAGCCGAAGGAATTTATTGCGGTTCGGGCAGTTGCGGCGAACTATACCTTGAAAAGGCATTTAAAGATCAGTATGAAAAAACAAACTTTAAACCTTTGCCGATAGCTCATGAATTGGCAGAAACATCACTAATGTTTATGGTTCACCCCACTTTGACCGATCAAGATCTGAAAAGAACCATCGAAGTCTGTACAAAAGTATTTAAGCAGGCCTGTAAAGAATAATATTTTTTAGAGTATATTTTTAGTGATTTGAATGTTATTATTAACCTAATGAATAAAATCACTTCCAATTCGGCTCGTTTTGACAAACTCAAAACAGTGTTTTTCTTGGGGTTAAGCTGTAATTTCACATCATTGGCAGGTTGTATAGCTGTATGGATAGCTCTCGACAAACTGGGCTACGCCGATGGTGCAATAGCAACAGCTTTACTTGTGCTCTCTTTTGCGCCAATTTTTATGGCAGATGCCGTAAACAATTACACACTTGGTCGCATAAAACTTGAGCAAGAAAAAAACTGGGATGACGTTCAAGTAACGCCACATGGCCGCAAAAAAGTCGGCGTATTCTATAAATTTTACCGAATGCTCTCTATTATCCCCGCATATTTATTAGCGGCATCTTTTGTGGCAACATACTCTCAAAATGCACAGGCAGTGCACAATCTAAAGTTCACGTTTTTATTTGCTTTTATATTGAATTTTACAAGAGCCATGACTTTTTTAAAAAATGCCGTCGCTCCTCGTCTGCCGTCTTTCGGCGGCCGCTCTCTTGTCGCAAGAATGATAGTCATAAGCTTGTGTTTTTCTTTTTGGTTTATGTGGTTTAAGCAATTGGAAGCTGTTCCAACTCCTAAGTTATATATTTTTTTATCGGGTATTTTTTATTTTATTGTGTCAGGAATAATGCATCCATTGCCTACTCGATTTTCGCTGCTTTCACCCGGCAAACATGTTTCCAGAGAGGCTTTTTTAACAATTGAACTTATTTCTGAGAAACAGCTTAATTTAATTTCAAAAGAAAATATTACTACCCCCGAAAATACACAGCCACTTGAAAAAGAAGGATTCACACTTGTTAAGCACGTCAGAATGCCTCTCATTGAACTCCCACTTTTTCAAATGTGGGGCTCGGCATATCTGAATGAAAATAAAAATATAATGGCTTTTTTGTTCGAGAACGAAATTAAAAAAGGTCTCTCTTTTACATTCTTGTCTGTTAAAAACGGTAGTTACATTATTACAACCAGCTTTGAAACAGAAGGAGTGAGATTTCCTCAGGGAATCGATTATGAAGAAGCCGACAAAAGCCTTAAGCCCTCTGAAATATTAAAGTTACACATAAATCGTATGGGTATGGATTCCGAAAATCTATCCGACACCCCATGGAAACACCTGGAAAACCTGTTTAAATCTATAATAGATTTTCTTCATACAGGCACAGCTCAACGCCGAAAAATAACAAAAAAAACCGGTAACGAGATTGCAGATAACGAAGCAACAGCAAAAGCGGTGCCAAATGGATAAAACTTGGATTAAAAAGGAAGTTTCGACAGAACTGCTGGCAGAATTAAGATGCAGCGGGCTTTCTGATGTTTTTTTAAAAATCCTTGTCAATCGGGGAATTACAAGCACAGACGAAATAGATAAATATTTCAACCCCAAAAGTCGTTATCTTTTCTCTCCTTATGTCATTGAAGGCATTTGCCCTGCGATAAATCGCATTTTCAAAGCTTTTGAGAATGACGAAAACATCAGAGTTTATGGCGATCGAGACGTAGACGGTATCACATCAACAGTATTGCTCACCGAAACCCTTAGAGCATTTCATAAATACGTTGATTACACGGTTCCGATAATTGAAGACGGGTATGGGCTTAACCCCGACTATATCGATTCTGCCCAAAAAGATGGCATAAAGCTGATAATCACCGTAGACTGCGGAATAAGCAACATAGAAGAAGTAGCTTATGCAAAAAGCAAGGGCATAGACGTAATCATAACCGATCATCATGAACCACCCTCACAGCTTCCTGAAGCAGTCGCAATTGTTGACCCCAAAACGATCAATTCCTGTTGTCCTCAAAAAAACATTGCGGGCGTCGGCGTTTCTTTCAAACTCGCTATGGCACTAGAAATGGCCCGTTCTAGCAGACTTTCAGGGCCTATTGTTGCTTTTGAGCTGAATAACGATCAGGTTTCCGTTACAAAATTCTCTACCCGCGAAGGTTTTTGTGAACTAAAACAATTAGATTACAATTTGTTTTCACGATGTATTCCCATTTATTTTGACGAATATGAGCATAATCAGATAAATATGATTATTTCCACAAAACCTAATTCTTTTAAACAGGCTCCGGTTTACATAAGTAAAATGATGAATGAATGCCTGCCGGACCTTACAGATAAAACCAAAGCAGGCTTCAAATCGGCCTTGAACATTTCGACAATAACCGACTCGCGCGCGCTTATTCTTATGTATCTCAAATGCGTCGAAGCAAGGCTTCCGGCCGTTAAAGCGCTTTGGCAAAGGTCATTAGACATACTTACCATCGGCACTGTTGCCGACATGGTTCCTCTTCAAGGCGAAAACAGGACCTTTACCCAAATGGGTTTAAAATTTGTCGGAAAAAGCAAAAGAATAGGTTTAATCAGTTTATTTAACGCATTGGGCTGGAAAAACAAGTTAATCACAGAGCGCGATATAAGTTTTAGCATCGCGCCGATTCTAAATTCTTCCGGGCGTCTCAGATCTGCGGAACTGGCTATTGAGCTTTTGCTTACAAACCAGCATAAACGGGCAGAAGAGTTGGCAAGACAGCTTTACGAGTTGAACACAGAAAGAAAAAAATTAGGTGAAGACTGCTATAACAGCGTTAAGGGATATTTATTAGAACAAAATGACCTCAACAAAGACCGCATACTGCTTGTGGCAGCACCCATGAAAAATCAGGGTGTTACCGGCATAGTTGCAACCCGGCTTATGCTTGACTACTGCAAACCCGTAATAGTTTTATTAGAAGACCAAGGGAAATTTTTAGGTTCTGCACGCAGTTTCAAGAATATAAATATTATCGAAGCTTTAAATTATTGTGCCGAGTATCTTGAAAAATTTGGCGGACACATTGGCGCGGCAGGCATGACCGTTCCTCTCGAAAATACCGAGCTTTTCAGGAAAAAATTAAGAGAGTATGCCGATGTAAATGTATCTGAAGATGATTTGCGGCCTGAATGGCTTATAGATGCCGAACTGCCGGTTTCAGAAATCAATGAGCAATTCTTGCAAGATCTTTTAAAATTTGCCCCCTTTGGCATTGAAAACCCGGCTCCGGTGTTTACCGCCACAGGCGCATATTTTTCAGAAATCAGAAAAGTGGGCGATGGAAAAAATCACTTAAGATTTAAATTCAAACGTTCTAACGGCAAAAGTATTTTTGGCATAGGTTTTAATCTTGGTGATATAATGGCACCTGACGTTATAAGAGACGGCAGCTGTGATGTGCTTTTTCACGTTGAACCGAACGACTACAATGGCGTAAGAAGTGCTCAGTTAGTTGTATTGGATTGTATAATCAGGGGATTTAAATGATGAAAGATATACATGCAATGAAAATATTAGATTGCAAGCCTCTCAACCGGTATGATTTTTCACAAATGCGTAACATGTGGGAACCTGTTGTATATGAGGTTGTTGCGGAGTTATTAGAGCGGAATGAAATGTGTAATTGTCATGACTGCGTGCTAGATACCTGCGCATTGGCATTAAACAGCCTGCCCGCTCGTTATTGGATATTAGGCAGCTATGATGCCTTTAGTCCGCCGGAAAAATTTATTGGGAATCCTGACAACATTAGATTAGCCGAAGAAGCGGTTTTAAGGGCATACAGACTTGTACAACAAAACCCTCATCATTGACGGGGAGATATTATGTAAACCTCTCATAAAAATATGTTAGGTTTTTACAAAAAAATCAAGACAAATCAGGTTCATTCTGTTACTCTACTATGTTATTCAGTATATTGTAATTCTCGGAGGTCTCTAAATGCAGTGTCCAGGTTGTGGATTTGAAAATGAAAATGATAACAAGTTCTGCAATATGTGCGGGATGGCCTTGCCGGCAGAAGGCGACTCTACCGGATTACCGGCGGAACGCGAACCTTTAGAGTTAGACCTTTCATTAGATTTAGACCTTGGTGAGCAAGCACAAGAAGCAGTGCCCGAACAAGATTTTTCTATTAATCTTGACACGCAAAGCGACGATTTAGACCTCTCTTCGGACTTTAACTTTTCTGCAGATTCAGGTTTATCATTAGATTTGAATGAATCTGCCGTTGAAGATTTAAGCTTTGACAATTCCGGGTTTGAAAATAGTGTTTCAAGCGACTTAGATTTAAGTGCAGACATTAACGACAGTCCGGTTTTTGACGAAATTGAAAATATCGCAGAGACACCAATAATTACTGATAACTCAGATGAAGAAGATGATCCTTTTGCAGCCCCCGAATCGTTTAACATAAGCACCGAAGAAGCAGAAGATCTTTCTGTTGAGTTTGAGAACTCTTTGGCAGCACCGGAACCTTCATCAGATTTGGGTTCAAATGATTTCACAATCGAAATGACAGATGATTTTAACGTTGAAACCTTCGATGCGGGGTTAGAGATTGAAAATCAAACTTCATTGGTTGAAACAGAAACCTTTGATTTTGGTGATTTAGATTCAAACAACGCCCTTTCAGAGGATTTAACAGCTTCAATAGAGAAACCTGAAGCAACTGAAGATGATTTTACGAGCTTTGAGAAAGATTTTGACTATGGCGAAACAGAAGTTAGCCAACCTGTTGTTGATGAAATTATTACAATTGACGAAAATGAAAATGCCGACTTTTTAGATTCACTGATTGATGAACCATCTATTGAAGATACTGTTGAAGAAACCGTTGAAGAAACCGTTGAAGACTTTACGGCAGATGATGATTTAAGCAATTTGATTATTGGACTTGATGAAAACCTTCCAAAAATTGCCGATAAGCCGATCGATGAAATTGAAGAGCCTGAAATTGATTCCGAAAATGATTATTTGATCAATGAAAATGCGCCTGAACCTGAAACACAAAGCGCAATTGAGCAAAATGAAGATGAAACTTCCGATGATTTCGGGTTTGACGTAAACACTCTCGTAGATTTAGACCTTAACAACGCAGGCTTAGAAGCAAACGAACCCGAATCTTTTGTCTCAGACGCGCATGGCATTTCCATGGCAAGCCCTGAAATTCTGGCAGAAGCACCTCAACTATCTCCTCTTGAGCAGCTTTCAGAAATACGACACATTCTAAGCGAAAGCAATGATCCCGATGAGAGATATTCATTGGCTCTCGAGATGCAAAAACTCGCTTTGCCTGAGTCTAAGGGTGACTTTATAGCCTTACTTACCGACGAACTGAAAGACATTAGAGAAGTTGCTGCTACGGCACTCGGAGAAATTGGTGCGGTTGAAGCTGTCAGACCCCTTGTTAACTGCCTTACTTCGGAACACCCTCAGCTTAAGTTTATAGCGGCTCGTTCGTTGGGCAAGATAAGTTCTGAAGAAGCGGTTATTCCCCTTATCAAACTGCTCGAAGAAGAAAATGAAGATTTACGTTATGTGACCTTGGAAGCACTGGGCAAAATAGGCTCACCAACAGCTTTAAAGGCGGCCAGCGCTTTTTTGAAGAGCCGCAACAATGATTTGCGATTTATAGCTTGTGAAGCCATTGGCAGTATAGCTGACCCCAAATCGGTGTCTGTTGTAATACCTATGCTAAAAGACCCCGAATTTGAAGTTAGATTGAAAGCCATTGAAGCCCTCGGGAAGATGGCGTCAACTCAGGCTTGCGATCATCTGTTGGTCGTATTAAGCGAAGAAAATGAACGGGTAAGAACCGCGACTATTCAGGCATTAGGGCGCATAAAAAATGCAAACGCCGTTGAACCCTTAATTGACATTTATCAAGTCAGCAATCCTCAGTTAAAAGAAAAAATAATATGGGCGTTGGGTGAAATAGGCGACGGCAAGGCAGTAGAACCACTTTTAAAACTCGCAAACTCTTTTGACAGCAAACAAACAACCTTAGCGCTTGAAGCTTTTTCCAAAATCAAGTCTTCAAAAGCCGGCAGATATGTTCTTTCTATACTTGAAAAACATGATCAAGCACTTGTTTTAAAAGCAATCGAAGCCTTGGGCGAGATTGGCGAGAAAACAACCGCGGGCAATCTGATCAAATTTTTTGATTCGCCTGAGCCGGTTCAAAAAATTGCTGCGGCAAAAGCTCTTGGCAAAATTGGCAACCCAATTGCCATTGAAGCTTTGGTTAAGCGCTTAATAGACTCAGAACGTGATGTCAGACTTGCAGCCATAGAGGCTTTAGGCAAAATTAAAGGCTTAGCTGCTATAGACCCTTTAATTATATCACTAAGTGAGCAAGACTCTCAGGTTATTGAAAAAGCCGAATGGGCAATTTGTGAAATGGGTGAAATTGCGGTTGAAGCATTAACAAAAGCAATTCAAAACGATTCAAATAAAAACATTCTTCCTTCATTGGTTAAAATATTGGGCAGAATAGGCAGCATCAGATCTATATTCCCGCTTTTAAAGGTTTTAGATTCAAGCAAAGACAAATCGTTAAACGCTTGCATAGCAGACAGTCTGCTTTCTATCGATGAATATCTTACCAATTCTAACCCCATATCTGTGATTCTTAAAGAAGGCTACGCCTGGGCCCAATTCTCAATTGCCAAAGCATTGGCAGACTTAAATGATGAAAGAGCCTTTGGGTTACTCATTAAGATATCCAGAGATGCTTTAACCGATAAAGACATCAAAAAACTCGCAGGTATTCCTGACAGAAGAATTCTTGAATGCAGCAGCGAAATTTTACATCTTATCAGATTAAATGTTACACATCTTTTCGCCAAAGTCGGAAACGACAAGGCAGTACCCGTAATAATGAACTACTTTGCCGAAGGCGATCAGTTCCAGCGTCAATGGTGCGTTGAGGCTTTAGGAGGAATAAAAACCGAAAGTGCATTAGATGCGCTTGTTGATATTCTGAAAAAGCCCGAAAACAATATTCCTGTTTCTCTGCTTTCAAAGCAACTCATTATGAGTGAAAGCAAAAAATTGGCAGAAAAACTTATTATGGCGGCCTCCCACCCCTCAGAACAAGTCAGAGTATTTATTGCCATAGTATTGGGCGATCTTAAAGATGCTCGCGCAATAAGAACTCTCTCAAACTTGGTAAGAGACCAAGCCGAAAAAGTCAGATCAGCAGCAATAGAAGCCATCGGCAAAATTGGAACAACAGCGGCCGTTCAACCGGCAATCGAAGCTCTTAAAGACTCTGTAGAATCTGTAAGAGCAAAAGCTGCACAAGTCCTGGGAGAACTAAGAGACACAGCGGCTGTCGAATTCTTAGAAAAAGCAAGCAAAGATCAAGCAGAGTCTGTGAGAAAGCTTTCGATTAAATCTTTGGCACTTATGGCAGATGCTCGTGTTCCTGATATAATTATTTCGGCTCTGACGGATAAAACAGAGAATGTCAGAAAAACTTCTGTTGAAGCCCTCGGAGAAAGAAGAGACAGAGTATCTCTGCCCCATTTAGTTAAATCACTTGAAGATCCTGCTGAATCAGTGAGAGCCGCAGCCGCAGAATCTCTTGCCAAAATCGGTGATACATCCGCGATTATGCCCTTACTCAGAAGATTGGACGATCCTTCTCCGATAGTTCCGTTGGCCTGTAGCGAAGCTATTGTGAGTTTCGGAGAAAATTCTTACGCAGTTCTTATAGAAGCACTTAAAGATGCGGAAGAAAGAATAAGACGTCATTCATGTGACTTGCTAATAAGAATTGGCAAGGGCAAACTCATAAAAATACTGCTCAGACTGTCACAAGACCGCAATAATTTCTTGCGCGAAAATATAGCAAGAATTTTGGGCAAAATTGGAGACTCAAGTGTTGTTGAAACACTTATGACTATGCTCATAGACCGAAGCAGTATGGTAAGAAAAACCGCAGCCGAATCCCTTGGAAACATAAAAGACATAAGATGTTTGGTGGCACTAAAAAATGCTACACGCGATCAAAGCAAAGAAGTCAGAATGGCAGCAAACCAAGCATTACAAGAGATTTTCAAAGCTCACAAACTTTAACCTGTCGATTATATGAAGGCAGTCGTAATAATAAAACGACTGCTTTTTTTATAAAGTTTCTTGGGAAACATTGAGATTTTTTTCTTGCTTGAACTTTTTCTTGGCTGTAAACTTAAACGAAATATATAATACCGGAGGGCGGAATGAATATTAAATTTGGAACATCAGGTTGGCGCGCTATTATTGCGGACGAGTTCACCTATGAAAACGTTAGAATTTGCACCCAGGCAATAGCGGATCATCTTAAAAGCATTGGGCAGGCAAAAGGCGTTATTATTGGTTCTGACGCACGTTTTATGTCTTCTAAATTCATGGAAGTAGCTGCAGAAGTCTTAGCCGCAAATGGCATAAAAGCGTATTTATGCATCAGAGATACCCCAACTCCTGTGATAAGTTACGAAATTTTGAGAAGAAAACTTTCAGGCGGCATCAACTTTACCGCAAGCCATAATCCGCCCGAATACCAAGGTCTAAAGTTTTCACCTGCTTGGGGCGGCCCCGCATTGCCCGAAACCACAAAGGATATTGAAGAACGGGCAAACGATATAATGAGAACCGGCAAGGTTGCAAAAATGGGCCTTGACGCTGCGGTAACCTATGGCATGCTTGAAAAAATCGACCCCATGGATACTTATCTTGAAGATTTACGCAATAAAATCAATTTTGATGTTATAAGAGAAGCAAAATTAAAAGTTTTGGTAAACCCCCTATACGGAACCTCAAGAGACTATCTTGACAAATTACTCAAAGAGGCGGGCTGTGAAGTTACCGTAATGAACGATAATCTTGATCCGTATTTCGGAGGACACGCACCGGAACCCTCAGAATCACATATTCCCGACATGATAGCCAAAATGAAAGAAGGCAATTATGATTTAGGGCTAGCCACCGATGGTGATGCTGACCGGTTTGGCGTATTGGGTCCTAAGGGTGTATTTTATGAAGCAAACCAAATTTTGGGAATGCTCTTAGACCACATAAAGACAAGCAGACCGCAATGGAAAGGTGCCGTAGCAAGGTCTGTTGCCACAACCCATCTTATTGATGCCGTTGCTGCGCATCACAAAATTGAGCTAATAGAAACGCCCGTAGGCTTCAAATATATCGGTGACCTAATTTCTCAAGACAAAATATTGATGGGCGGAGAAGAATCTGCCGGTCTTACAATTAAAGGACACGTTCCTGAAAAAGACGGTATTATAGCTTGTTTGCTTGTTGCTGAAATGGTAGCAATGCAGAAAAAGCCCATTGCACAAATTCTTACTAATCTGTATTCAAAAGTTGGAACCTACCTTACCAAACGTTTGAATTTCAGACTAACCGAAGATGAAAAGAACAAAGCAGTCGAAAACATGAAAATCGACCCCAAAGAAGTTGCCGGCTTTAAAGTTAAAAAAGTAATCAGGGTTGACGGCACAAAGTGTATCTTAGAAAATGACTCTTGGGTATTGGTAAGATTCTCAGGCACCGAACCGGTAGTAAGGTTTTATGCCGAAGCTAAGACTCCCGAAGTATTAAAAACCCTTTGCGATAAAGGTGAAGCTTTTGTAAAAGGCAGTTAAACGATTTTACTGACAAAAAAAACTCCCGATATGGGAGTTTTTTTTGTTTTCAGACATTTAAAGTTTTATTAAAACATTCCGGGAATATTCATTCCGCCTGTGATACCGGACATTTCGCCCTGAACCATTTCTTTTGATTTAGTCAAGCCGGTATTTACAGCTGTTAAAATTAAGTCTTGCAATGTTGAGATATCTTCGGGATCAACTACTTCCTTATCTATTTCGATACTCACCATTTCTTGAGAACCGTTAAAAACAACCTTAACAACACCACCGCCAACAGTTGCTTCAACAGTTTTGTCTTTCAGTTCGTCTTGAGCTTGCTGTATTTTCTTTTGCATTTGCTGAGCTTGACGCATAAGAGCTTGCATATTTATTCCGGCCATTTAAATCTCCTTTAAAAATATTAGACAATGAATATATCAGTAATTAAATCATATTGCAACAAGTCGGGCAGCGAAAAGAGTTAAGCCTATAAGAGCAAGCATCATTCCCACTATCCAGAATCTGATTACAACTTTTTCTTCCGCCCATCCGCACAATTCAAAATGATGGTGAATCGGACTCATTTTGAATATTCTTTTACCTTTTGTAATTTTAAAGTAGCTAACCTGTAAAATAACAGATAATGCTTCCAGCACAAAAATGCCTCCCACGATTGCTAAGAATATTTCGGTTTTAGTGCATAAAGCAATCGAGCCAATTGTGCCACCCAGAGCCAAGGAACCTGTGTCTCCCATAAAAACAGCTGCAGGATGGGAATTATGCCACAAAAAGCCTATGCAACCTCCGACAATAGAAGCGCACATAATGCACAACTCACCGACTCCCGGAATATAAGCAACTCCCAAGTGTCTGGCAAAAATCATATGTCCGCAAACGTAACAAAAAAACAAAAAAGGCACTGTTGCAACTGTCATAGTTCCTGCTGCAAGACCGTCAAGACCGTCAGTTAAATTTACCGCATTAGTTGTTCCTACAATAACCGCTACCGCAAAAAGAATATAGACCCAACCCAAGTCCAAAGACCCAAAGACAGGAACCTGCGTTGAGGTTGGCATAAGTGGAATCGAGTTAAGTTCACCCGGCAAATTAAGTTCAAATCTGAGTCCGGGGTAATGCTTAATGGCAAAGGCAGCTGCCAAAGCCACAACAATTTGTCCAACCATTTTTTGTGTTGCCGTAAGACCTAATGATCTTGCTTTAACAACTTTTGTCACATCGTCAAAAAAACCAATCAACCCCATTCCGGCCGTTACAAGCAAAGAAATTGTCACATAGGGGTTTAGTTTTGCCCACAAAATGGTTGTTACGACCAACGGGATCAAGATAATTATTCCGCCCATTGTAGGAACACCGATTTTTTTAAGGTGCTCTTTAACCCCTTCTTCTCTGACTGTTTGGCCAATTTGTCTTGTCTTCAAATTAAAAATGACTCTCGGCGCAATAATCATTGCCAATAAAAAAGAAGTCACAACAGAAAAAATAATTCTGATAGATAGCGGTTCAAACACTGAACTAAACAATGTCGGCCTCCTGTTTATGAAACTGCTGTATCTTTATTAGTGCAGATTCTTGCCCAAGTCAGGCCAAATTTTTTGCACAATATTTTCAAAGTGCATTCCTCGGCTTGCTTTGAAAAGAACGGTCGAGCCTTTTTGCAGTTTTCCTCTTAATAACTCGGCCGTTTCGGTCTCAGAATTTAGCTTTATTGCGCGATTAGCGGGCATACCATTATTAAGAGCTTCCGCAACGGTATATTTAACATCGTCTCCCAGACATAACAAGTAATCTAATGAAGCGTCAGAAGCCTGTTTTCCTAAGATTCTGTGATATTCTTCAGAAACTTCTCCAAGCTCGCGCATATCGCCGATAACGGCAATTTTCAAATTTGAATCACAGTCTGACAAATATCTTAATGCTTCTTTCATTGAAGCCGGATTAGCATTATAACAATCTAATATTATTGTTACACCGTCTTTGATTATCTTTTCCATTCTTGCGCTTACAGGGGCGTAAGATTCTAATCGTTTAATAAATTTTTCAATTTTTTGAGGGGCCAAGCTTGAGCACAATGCAAGTGCGGCAACAGCATTAAATGCATTATGGCGACCCGGAACGTTTAACAAACATTTATATTTGTCAGTCTTCCAAGAAACACAAAATTTTGTGTTGTCAGCAGAAGAAATAATATCAGTTATCTTGAATTCAGAGGAATTTGATTCGCCAAAAGAAACAAGCTTACATTTTTTACCGGCTTGCTCAAAAATGTGTGTAAATTCTGTATCTGAAGGAAATACAGCAATGTTTCCGATTGTATTCAAACCTTCGATGATTTCAGATTTAGCTCTCGCAATATTTTCGAGAGTTCCCAGAATACCGATGTGAGCGGGGCCGACATTACTTATTACTGCGGCATCGGGGTTGGCAATTTTACAAAGCTCTGTTATTTCATTTCTGTGGTTCATACCCATTTCAATTATCGCATAATCGCTTTTTGGGTTTGTTTCAAGCAATGTAAGAGGCAGACCTATGTGATTGTTAAAATTACCCTTTGTCATGCTGCACAGGCTGTCATCAGATAGCAAATGATAAATCATTGATCTGGTGGTTGTTTTTCCGTTGCTTCCTGTAACACCAATAAAAACAGTGTTTTTTAAAGAATTTCTGTAATAATTAGCGGCTTTTTGCAAAGCAGTTACAGTGTCTTCAACTAAAATCACCGAAACATCGCCTTTTTCACAGTTAAAAGATAATTCAGAAACTAACAAGGCACCGGCCCCGGCCTCTGCCGCAGACTCACAAAACTTATGACCGTTATGGTTTTCACCTTTTATGGCTATATACATGCAATCCGGAGTTATTTTTCTGCTGTCTATAGAAAACCCTGATATGTTTTTACCGTTATCTTTGATTATTTTACCAGAAACTGCATCGGCAAACTCTTTTATCTGCCAAGTTTTAATCATGTTCAGTCACCTTAAAAAAACTCAGCGCTATTTCTCTGTCATCAAAAGGCACAGTCCTGTCGGAAAAATACTGCCCTGTTTCGTGCCCTTTTCCGGCTATTACTACTGTGTCTCCGGCCTTAGCAAGCTTTAAAGCAGTGTTTATGGCAACTTTTCTGTCCGCATCATTAATTACGGTCTTTTGCGTATTATCATCAGAAATTCCGGATAAAATCTGCTTAATAATTTCATCCGGGTCTTCATTTCTGGGGTTATCGCTTGTTACAACAACGACATCAGAGTAATCATATGCCACTTTTCCCATTATCGGGCGTTTTTCTCTTGAACGATTTCCGCCACACCCAAAAACAGTAATCATTTTATTTTTGGTAATTTCTTTCATTGCTGTCAATACATTTTTGAGAGCATCGGGGCTGTGAGCATAATCAACCACAACATTTATACCGGAACTGTTAGGGATAGTCTCAAGTCTTCCGGGAACGTTTTTCAATGCCAAAATTCCGGCGCTTATATATTCGTTATTAACTCCTGCCTCAGTGCACATTGCCGCTGCCATCAACGCATTAAAAACGTTATATTCGCCGGGAATATTCAGATGACATTGATTCTTTTCTCTATTTCGGGTGCAAATTTGAAAATCGCTTCCAATACCGCTCATTCTCAAGTTTTCGCAATAATAATCAGCATCATGATTATGGACAGAAACGGTTTTAGTTTTAAGACCGGCTTCTTTACATTCCTTTGCCATTCTGATTCCGTAGTCACAGTCTATACCAATGATACAAGGCTTATTTAATGATTCAATTTCTGTAAAAAACTTTTTTTTAGTATTGAAATAGTCTTCCATGTCCGGATGAAACTCTGTATGCTCTAAAGATAAATTGGTAAAAGCGGCAACAGCAAAATTTAGGTTTTTTACACGCCAGTTTTTTAAGCCATGAGAACTAACTTCTATAACGCCGTTTTTTATTCCGTTATATAAACATTTTTGGCTCATTTCTTGGATTGATGCAGATTCCGGGGTTGTATTAACTGCAGCAACTTTTTCAATCTCTAAGTCGTATTCTATTGTCCCTATTCTAAAAGCACTTCCATATGCCTGTCTGAGAATACTTTGAACCAGATAAGTAATAGTGGTTTTTCCTTTTGTACCGGTTATTCCAAAGAGTTTCAAAGATTTGGTCGGATTATCATAAAACAATGCCGCTGTTTCAGACAATGCCTTTCTTGCATCCGAAACCTTTACAATAGAAACTTCGATATTTTTTCTTATGCCTTCGAGCATTATTGCGGCAGCGCCTCTTTCGAGCGCATCAAAAATAAAAGTGCAGCCATCTATGTGTTGACCGGGCAAAGCGACAAAAAGATTGCCTTTTTTCACTTTTCTGGAATCGTATGCTATTCCGGTAATTTCAATATCAAGAGGGCCTCCTGTCGATTCGACATTAGAGGGCAATATACTGCGCAAAGTTTTCATATATATAATACTCCGAAGAAAGGCAAAATAATCAGTAATGAATTGTATCAGTTTTTTGATTTCAAATAAAGATATTATGACAGAAACTTATGCTTAATTATTTCTCTGACATCAGAATCTGATACATCGCCAAGATGCGTATCTATAATTTTTGTTACTTCTTTTCTGTTTAATTTGGGTATAATGGACATAATTCTGTCAATGGCGGCAGGTCTCATTGAAAAATCTTCGATACCGATTCCCAATAATGCAATAAAACCAACAGGGTCAGCAGCCATTTCACCACATATTCCTACTTTTATTCCCAATTTATTGGCCTTTTTTACTGTTTTATAAAGCATTCTTAAGAAAGCGGAACTCATATGATCCACAAGTCCTGCAAGTTTTTCATTTGTTCTGTCAATTGCATAAAAGAACTGCAATAAGTCGTTAGTTCCTATACTTATATATTTGGTATATGCAGCAATTTCATCTAAAATAAAACATGCCGAAGGCACTTCAAGCATTATTCCCCATTCGGGTATTATTTTAGGTTTCAACTCAGAGATTACTCTGTCATAGAGATCTTTTATTGCTGCCAGCTCAGACGGAACAGAAACCATAGGGAAAATTATAATGCAGTTTCCAAACTGCGCGGCCTTAATCATAGCTCTAAGCTGTGGCTCTAATATGTCCGGTCTTGATAAAGAAAATCTAACAGACCTAAAACCCATTGCAGGGTTTTCTTCGGTTCCGAGTGGCAAATAGCGCAATGGTTTGTCTGAACCTATATCAATTGTTCGCAAAACAGTTAATTCAGATGCGGCAGAAACTACCTTCGAATAGACATCACACTGAAATTTTTCCGACGGCACATCCATGCTTTCCATGAAAACAAACTCGCTTCTAAAAAGCCCAATTCTTTTAATATTAAGCTTTTCAAGAAAACACAATTCTTCAGTTCTGGCTATGTTTGCCGCAATATTCAACTTAAAACCGTCGGCAGTAATATCTGATTTTAAGCTTTCAGAAAAATCTTCTTTTAATTCTTCATTCAAATCACTTATTTCAGATTCTTTTGGGTTTAAAATCAACTTACAAGATTCTCTGGTATCAAGAAGAACAAGATCACCGGTATGAACTCCGAGAGAGAAATTAACTAATCCGAATATTGACGGTATTCCCAGGGCACCGGCCAATATTGCAACATGCGAAGTTGCTCCGCCCGTATCCAGGCAGACGCCTTTTAGGTTTCCTCTTGCAAAATCAAGAATTTCACTGGGAGTAACTTCTTGTGCAACCAGCACGTAAGGCTCGTCACCAATTTCGGTAGCGGGCCCTTCTAACCCCATGAGGTGTCTGAGTAATCTGTCTCCGACATCTTTTATGTCTATGGCTCTTTCACGCAAATATGGATCTTCTATTGCGGAAAAAACACTCTGCAGCTTGTCAACTATATCTCTTACAATACTTTCGACATTGACTTTTTCCTCTTTGAGGCGCTTTATCATGCGAGGTTTAAATTGTGGGTCTTCAAGCATAAGCAAGTGTGAATCAAAAATAGCGGCATATTGTTCTCCATGTCTTTGTTTCGCCACTTCTCTAAAATTCTGAATATCCGCTGCAGTCATTTTGATAGCAGTTTCAAGACGCTCTATTTCGGCGTTAACTTGATCATCGGCGAGAGGAGTCTGCTTAACTTCTATTCTTTTCCTAAATACATAGCTTCTTGCTACACATGCGCCGTGAGAACCAACAATTCCCTGCATTACAACAGAGTGTTTTTGCGCAGAATCAGTCATTTCATGCAAGCTCCTCGCCAAAACCGCTCTCGATTAGTTCAGAGATAGACTGAACGGCGTCGGATTCATCCTCACCGTCTGCCGTGACTACAATTTTTTGCCCCGGCCCGGCAGCAAGCATCATAACCCCCAAAATGCTTTTGGCATTTATTTCAGTATCTTCTTTTATCAGCTGAATTTCTGACTGATACTTACTTGCCATTTTGACCACCAGAGAGGCAGGACGCGCGTGAAGGCCCAATTTGTTTTTAATTTCAACTTCTTTTCTTTTCATACCATTTTCCTTAAATCAGGATACCCCAGTGATACAAAACTAGGGCTAATATCATAAGCAGAAAGGATATCAACAAGACATCCACTCGTGCTCGGCAACCTATCATACCAAGAGCGACAAGCAATGTTGCACCGATTCCTTGTACTACCTTCTCACCAAAGTAAAAAAATTCCATAGGCAAATTAGTCAACAAGAAAGGCGTATGCACGTTAACATGATTTGGAATCATGTAAGCCAGCAAAACCAGAGTTCCATATCTAAGATTCTGTCTAATTTGCGGGAACTGAAACTTTTTCAAAGATCTGATAACATGAGTTCCCTCGACATAACCCCAAAAGATTCCTGCAAACCTGAAATACAAATGAGGTATGTTATACAATATCAGGAAAAACAACGGAGTCAACATATAATTGCCCGAAGCAAAAATCAGCGATGCAACAGCAACGAATGGCCTCCAACTATCCCAAAAAAGCCCGTCTCCGATAGCAGCGCAAGCTGTCATCAGACCTTCTTTGGTATCATGAATAACTTCATCACTTATTTCGCCCCTGCTTAAACGCTCTTCGAGGGCTAACACCACTCCCATTACCACAGAAGCAAAATACGGGTTGGTGTTAAAATATTCAAAATGTCTCATATAAGCATTTTCGCGTGCATTTATGTCATCATAAATTTTGTCCAAGCCCGGCGAAATTGCATATAAAAAGCCCATACTCATCATGCCTCTATAATTCCAAGATGCTTGAAGAAAAAAGCTTCTAAAAGCTACTTTAATAAGTGTAGCTTTAGTTAGGGCTCTTTTATTGGGGCTTGAATTCATTTCTTTTTCCTCGGTCGCGTTTTATACATAACTATTAGTGCGGCGCTTATTCCAAGCCAAATTTTAGCGGGCAAAACGGTAAAAAACATAATTGCCGCTACAAAATACTTAAGTTCAGTTTTTTCTTTTAAACACATACTGGCAAGCACAGCAAACCCGACAGCAGGCAAAAGACCTTGTACAACTATAAAGCCGCTGCTGTGTTTTAAACTTATCGTCTGAGTAAAATATTTAAGCGGTTCCACACCAAACCAAACGATTAAAAAACAAAAAATGAAGGCTTTTGTAAAAGTAAAAAACCCGCCCAGAGTATGCCCAAGAGATATGGCCCAAAATTGATTATCTTCAATTTTCTGATTAACCCAGTTATCTACACCGGTATTCAAACGCCTGACAAACATGTCTAAACTGCGACCCAGCAAACCTAAGGCCACCGAAAGCAAAAGAGCTACGGTATAACAAACCTCTCTTTCTGAATATGTCTCATAAGAATGTCCTGCTATAAAGCCCAATGCTACCGATAAAACAGATGCAAGAGCAGCGTCTGGGGGTACATTCATGCCTAATGGCAATTGTTCTATCCATAAAAGCTGTAAAATCACCCCAACCATAAGCCCAAGCTTAAGCCCCATTGCCGCTTCTCCGTATAAATTACCAAGAAATAAGCCGGTAAGAGGTGCTGCAACAATTGGCTGCGAAATCATAAATTGCCAAGTCGCGGTAGAGTCTAAATCAACTATACCGCCTATAAGAGCTATTAGTAATGAAGCTATCAAATGTTCCTGCATTTTACTTGTGGTTAGCTTTCCATTCAGCGATTATATCATTAATCGCATATTCCGGTGTTAAATCACCATTCAACACGTCTTTGAGTTTATCACCGAGAGGAGCATAAATATCACCTTGAAATTGGCTGACATTTGCTTTACGGCTCATTTGAAGCTGTTTTATAAAGACCTGAATATAAGGATCCTGCTTTAACTCAGGTGCAGCAAAAACACTTTTTCGTGCAGGCATACCGTAATTTGCCATAACAAGCTTCTTTTGAGCTTCGTAAGAAAACATATATCTTGCAAATTTTAAAGCGGCTTCTTGATGTTTAGATTTCTTTGAAATTACTATGGTTTGACAACCTGTAGGAGAAAAGGTACCATGAGGTCCGGCAGGTAATTGTGCTATACCGAGATTAGAATTATCTCTTTTAAAATCCGTGCCGTTAATAATTGAACGAATTGCCCAAGGCCCGGTAAAAATCATACTCACTTGCCCGCTTCCAAAACCGTTTATCATCGTGTTGTAAATTTTTGCACGTAAATTAACCGGCGGCACCGCTTTTAAACGGTCTTTCAAATGTAAAAGGTATTCAAAAGCTTTGGTTGCGGCATCAGATCTGATTGCCAAAGAGCCGTCCGGAGCAAAATACTGGCCCCCGAAACCGAAAAAGAAGGGCTCGAAATACCACCCGTTAGGGTATATAAAAAAGCCATATCTTCCACTATTGCGATCAGTCAATTTTTGAGCGGCAACTAAAAACTCATCAAAATTTATAGGAACCTTAACGTTATTAGAGGCAAAATGTTTTTTGTTATAAAACAAAGCTAAACAGTCTACCGAAATAGGCATAGCCCACATTTTATCTTGCCAAGAAACGAAATCGCGTGCCAAAGGCACCATGTCTTCATATTCTTCTTTAACAACCGATCTTTTTATTTCAGAAACTATGTCGGCAGATGCAAAATCAGGAATCCAAAACCTGTCAGCACGAAACAAATCCGGGCCTGAGTCTGATTTAACACTTTCTTTAAACTTTTCTCTTGCTTTATAAAATTCAATAAGAATTTCTTCTACTTCAATTTGTGGGTTTGCATTTGAAAATTCTCTGAGAATTCCAGACATCGCAGCCGCTTCTAAACCTTCCATTGTGTTCCAGAAGACCAACTTTATTTTTTCACCCTCAACAGCTTCAGATGAGCTCTTAGAGCAACATCCCACAATAGTTGGCAAAGTATACAAAATTACAGCAATTAAAATTAATGCTGTAAAATTACTACTATATTTTTTTATAGAAAATAATGAAATCATCAGAAAATGAGGGGCGATTGATTTCGCCCCTTAGTTTTGGTCTTATTTTTCTGACTTTCTTTTAATCCTTACGGTGTCAGAATTTTTAAATAAATGTAAACAATCAATTGGAATATGAGCATTAACCTGCTGCCCCACTTCGACCTTTACAGAAGGTTCAACACGAGCATTTATACTGTGTCCGTGACCAACAAGATACAAATAGGTTTCTGCACCCATCGGTTCTATTAAATCCACTCTGCAGGGCAATTTAAGAGAAGGAACTTTGTCATCGTTAATAATGATGTGCTCCGGTCTTATACCCAAGAACATATCTTCTTCAAAAGAGTCAACAAAGTGTTGAGGCAAATCAATAGGCCACTCGTGCAATGAAGCTTCATCTTCTTTATTTGGCAAAGCCAAGCCCTGAGAAGTTTTTTTGACTTTTAAAATATTCATTGGGGGTGAACCGATGAAAGTAGCAACAAACACGTTTGCCGGTTTTTCATAAATTACACCGGGAACATCGTATTGCTGAATGATTCCTTCGTGAAGCAATACAATTCTGTCTGCCATAGTCATTGCTTCTACCTGGTCGTGTGTAACGTAAACAAAAGTTGTTTTAAGTCTTTGGTGAAGTTTTTTGATTTCAGCGCGCATTTGAACGCGAAGTTTTGCGTCGAGGTTAGATAAAGGTTCATCCATCAAAAAGACTTTAGGCTCACGAACTATTGCACGCCCAAGAGCCACACGCTGTCTTTGTCCGCCTGAAAGTTGCTTGGGCAATCTTTCGAGATATTCACCAAGTCCAAGAATTTTCGCAGCATCTTGAACTCTTTCATTTATTTCTTTTTCACTAATCTTTCTAAGTTTAAGCCCAAAAGAAAGATTATCTTTAACCGTCATGTGCGGATACAATGCATAGTTTTGAAAAACCATGGCAATGTCTCTGTCTTTTGGCGGCAAATTATTAACTATAACATCACCGATTTTAATAGTACCGGAAGTTATGTCTTCTAATCCTGCAATCATGCGCAAGCTGGTGCTTTTACCGCATCCGGAAGGTCCTACCAGCACCACAAACTCTTTGTCTTCGATATGAAGATCAATTCCCTTTACAGTGGACTCTTTAGCCCCTTCGTAAGTCTTAACAACATTCGAGAAATCAATTGAAGCCATGTTTTTCCTCGCTTTAAAGTATATCACCTAATTGCATTGGTACATTCTGAGGTGTAGGTTGAAAAATCGGAGTAACTCCCGAGTCGATAATTTTACCAAAGTTTTTTCTGTCTTCTGAGTCTACGTGCAGAGCTTCAAAGATCTCTTCTTTTCCGTCTTTGGAGTGCATTCCTCCGACATTAAAGCGCTTAGGCGAAATGCCCTTGTCTAAACAAGAGAAAGCATCTGCGGGTGAAGAGACCAGTATAAAAGTATCATCGGTAACCACATCAGAAGTCAAATCAGAAGTAGAATAAAACTCAAGTTCTATATCGGGCGGAACGCTCAAAGACATTAAATCCTGGCGCATAAAATCATCACTTATCTTGTCATTAACTACAATAAGCTTATCCGGCTTTATTTCGGGAAGCCACCCCACAATCACCTGACCATGAATCAATCTATCGTCAATTCTTAAAAATTTTACTGTTGTCATGCTTTCTTTATGGCTCTTTTTTCAAAAAATTCTTTAAGGTTGATTATGCTTTTTACCCCACCGGCCTGAACTCTTACGGCCAAGTCTTTAAGACTGTCGGCAAAACTTCTGTATCCGATTGCTTCGAGTAACATAGGTAAATTAACGCCTGTTACAACCTCAATGTTTTTAGTTTTCATCAGTTCAACACTTATATTATTTGCGCTTCCGCCCATTAAATCAGTTAAAAGAAGACATCCTTCTTCTCCATAAAGAGAGACGGCATCCTCTGCCTTTTTTTTGAGATCTTCCAGAGATTCTCTGGCAGAAAAAGTTACGGCATGCACACATTCCGAATCTCCCATGATCATGGAAGCTGTTGCGACAAGCTGTTCTGAAAGTTTTCCGTGTGTAAGAACGACCACTCCAATCATTTTCAATTCTCCAAACAATGATGAAGCACTCTGGTTGCAGAGACTTCACGATCTATATTTAGGCCGGGGAGGCCCACTGTTCCGAAAACCGACATGGCCAAATCTTTATCATGCACTGTAAGACCGATTTTTAGGCCACCACCGGAAACATTTATTAAAGGCCCCTCTAAGGAACGTAAAATTTCTTCTACCAAGGTCACAACAGCGTGTCGATTTTTTGGTGTAACTGCCATTATTCCGCTGTTTTCTGCCGCACCGAAAGTATTTCTCAATATTTTATTTTTCAAATTCTCGCCGTTACCGCCTGCTCTTGTAATAACCGATTTAATACCGTATTTAGCAAGAAAAACGACGATTTCGTCGTCGTGTTCATTGTCGATCATACTGCATAACACCGCCGCCTTACCCAAAGAGGCCGCACCGTTCAATAGTAAAATGTCTTCAAATGCAGGTTTAGTCATGTACACCCATTCTTTCAAAAATAATCAACAAAGTTATTATAGATTTGGCTATTTGCAAAGTCAAGTAAAAGATACGTTCACAAAACTTCAACTTGTTTGATAATTCAACTCTTTGTGATTTATATAAAATTAGTTAAATTTTATTGGTCTCATGTCGATACTGCGAACATGAAAACCTGCACAAAAATTTTAACAACTTTTACAGCCTTATTGATGACAATATCAAGCACAGGGCTTGCATTAGATCTGACACAGTATCAGAGTTATTTGTCACCAAAAAATAGCTCTAAAGCTGCAAATAATAAAAAGGCGGCACTTATTGCCCCACCTGCGCAGCAGTATATACCTTATCAGAGTCAAAGTGCAGATGCCTATTATGTTCATGGAGAACCCGGACAGTTTGTTCCGCTGGAAGGACAAAAACGGCGAGACGGAGAACGCTTGCTTCTTCCCGGCGAAACTCGTGTGCCATCAGAACTGAGACCTTTATTAACCGAAAGACTTACCCCCAGACAAGGCTTAGCGACAATAGGTGGGACAGGCGCCGCATTAGTTCCTTCCCCGGGCGTTTTAGAACCTAATAAAACTGCGGTCGGAGTTCATTTGCAAATGTTCGATCTTTTAAACAATTCTGACGTTAAATACACAGATCAAGATTATTTTGACACAACCATAAGCGCAGCTTGGGGTGCTGATGACGGACTTGAAGTAGGTTTTGACAAAACCCTCGATAACCAAGACCGCTTTGATATTGATGAACCCTTGTATCTGAATTTTAAGTATCAAGTTCCGGGCAATGTAACGCTTGGCGGCAGTTTCAGCTGCGACAGCAGTTACCATTCTCTTTGGGTTGCAGCAGGCGTGCCGGTTGCTTGGGTTGGCGTAGGCGGCAACTTTGGCCCCTCAGATTACAAGTTTTCGTGGTCTAACGACCCCGACAAATATCATGGTCCTCTTAAAAGAGCTAAATTTGGCGGGTATAATTTTGATACCAATAAGGCCACCGGTTACGCCGATCCGTTTTTCTTCTTCTTGGGGGGAATCGTATCACTGAATGACTACCTAAAATTTGTATATGATTTTAATGGAGACAGGTTCAGTTTAGGCTTCAGATTTACGTATCAAAATCTAATAAATATAAATGCTTCATATATTTCTGAGGGAGACTATGACAATCTTGCCGGTGCTATTTCTCACAAAGAATACAAAGGGTTTGTTTTGGGAGCATCTGTATTATTCTGAGAAAAGTTAATCTCGATAATCCGGCGATAGCGTTACTTTCATTATTTTTCTGGCAGGTATCGGAGAGCCCGGTCTCGGCTGTTGAGAGACCACTATTCCGTGGCCGTCAAAAATAGCTTTAAGATTGCTTTTCTCTACAGATTGTATTGCGTCTTTCAGAGATTTACCGATCAAATTCGGAACAATATCTGTAATATCAGAATTTACTTCTATTTGAGCAAAAGGATTGTTTTTTTCGACATTATATGCAGCAATATCTTTAATAATCTTGTTTTGCGGTCTGTCAGGAGGGATACGCATATATTTCATAACCCGATCGGCAATTTTTGAAAATGGTTCTGCGGTAACGAGACCACCCGAGAGTGTTTTATCGTCACCCTTTGGTTCATTAAGAACTACCAACAAAACTATTTTGGGGTTCATTGCTGGCACCATCCCAATAAATGAACAAACGACCTTAGTTGTCGAATAAACTCCGGATGGCTCAATTTTTTGAGCTGTACTTGTTTTTCCGCCTGCAGTGTAATCTTTTACCTTAGCCAATCTTCCGGTTCCGCCTTCAACAACCCCCATCAACATTTCTCTGAGACTTTTTGCCAACTCGGGCGATAAGACTCTTCTGACAACCTCTGCTTCAAATTCCTCTTTCATTTCATTATCTTGAGATGAAATTCTTTTTATCAACTTAGGCTTTACAAGAAGGCCGCCATTGGCTATCGCAGAATAAGCCTGAACGAGTTGCATTCCTGTGACAGCTAACTCGTGCCCCAAACAAAGCGAAGACGGTGAAAATGCCGACCACTTAGAGGGCGGCTTTAATATACCGGTGCTTTCTGATACGACCTCTACTCCGGTAGGATCGCCAAATCCAAAACTTTTGTAGGTTCGGTAGAGCATTGAAGGGTCAAGAATCTTCGAGATTTCAGTCATAGCTCCGTTGCAAGACGCTGCAATGGCTTTATGAAAATCGACTAAACCATGAGCTCCGTGACATCTGATTCTTCTTCCCGGGATCTCTCCGTATCCTCTGCAATAAAATTTTGAGGATGTATCGGCTCTTTTATGTTCAATTGCACTTGCCACCGCAAAAATCTTCATGCACGAACCGGGTTCAAAAATATCTGTAACAGGTCTGTTTCTTCTAACGTCAGGTTTTACCGATCCAAATTCATTTAAATCATAACTTGGATAACAAGCCATACCCAAAACTTCTCCGTTATGGGGGTCCATTACTATTGCAGAACCATCTATAGGCTTATATTTTTCTACAAGATTCTGAAGTTCTGATTCAAGAGTATGCTGAATATAAGCATCGATTGTTAAATGCAGATTGCTTCCGCCCATGGGCGGAGTAACAACCCTCATTCTCGAGGGTTCACTGTCACTTATGCTTATATCTTCTTGTATGGCTAATCCCGGGTAACCACAAAGGGTTTTATCATATTTAAGTTCTATTCCTTCCAGCCCTTGTTGCTCCGTTCCCGTAAAGCCTATTAAATTGGCGGCTAAGCTTTTTTGCGGATAATACCTATGATAATGGTTTTCGAATTTTACGCCTTGAATTGCCAGCTGCTTGAGCTTTCCGGCCAATTTCGGCTCTAGCTCTTTATATATTAAAACATAATCTTGTTTTCCTGTAATCTTATTAAGAATTTCGTCTCTGCTCACAGGAATCACGGAAGCCAAGGCATTTGCAACTTCTGCGGGAGATTTTACTTCGGGGGTATATACAAAAACAGAAAAAGTATCGACAGAAATAGCCAATTCGCTACCGCGTCTGTCATAAATATTGCCCCTTTTCATATCAATAACGCGCTTACTGATATGATTTTTATTGGAGCGGGTTTTCCATTGATTGTGCTGAAGTATCTGCAAATGTATCAGACGAGCAACAAAAATAAAAATTAACACCCCTGACAATACAAGCAACAGAATTGCCCTTACAGTTCTTGAATGCAACTTACGCTTTCTCATGGTTCACCGTTAATATTTTTTTGCAACATCTTAGTCTTGCCGATCTTGATCTCGGATTCACAGCAATTTCATCTTCATCCGCAAAAATTGCTTTTTTGGTTAACACTTCAAGCGTCGGTTTTTTACCGCACACGCAAACAGGGAAATTTGGAGGACAATCACAACCTTTTGCAAATTTTTGCATAAAGTTTTTTATCAGCCTGTCTTCCAGAGAATGAAAAGAAATGATGCTAAGGTGTCCGCCGGGGTTTAAACAATCAAGGGCAACTGCCAAAAAATCTTCGATTTCGCCTAACTCGTTGTTAACCTCAATTCTTAAAGCCTGAAAAACCCTTGTGGCGGGATGAATATGTTTTTTACTTTTATTTGCTGCCGGAACCGCATCACAAATAATTTTCGCCAAATCTTCTGTTGTAGTAATAGTTTTTTCTGCTCTTTTTCTAATTATTGCGTCTGTTATGCGTCGCGCAAATTTTTCTTCTCCATATTCAAAAAAAATATGTTCCAGCTCAGATTTTTCATAAGTGTTCACAATATTTTCAGCAGTAATTTTATCTCTTTTATCCATTCTCATGTCTAGTGGGCCCGACCTCATAAAAGAAAAGCCTCTCTCAGAACTATCAAGTTGATAAGATGAAACTCCAAGGTCGAGAAGAATACCGTCCGCTCCTTTGCAACCCGTATGTTCAAGAACTTCGGGCAGCTCCGAAGCTTTTGCCTGAAATCTGGCTATTCTTGGATCAGGGTTTTTATCTATGGAATAATTCAGTATTTCTGCATCACGATCAACCGCAAATACTTTGGTGATTTGAGGGTATTCTTCTAATATAGCTTTTGTGTGTCCGCCCAACCCAAAAGTACAATCGGCGAATATTTTGCCGTTTTCGGGTAAAGCGTTTCTGACGACAGCTTCAAGAAGTACGGGAACATGCATTGGATTATGGTTATTCATTATTTTTTCCATTCTTCGGGCATTATAATGAAGAGCTGCTGCTTTGCTGATGGTTGTCTCATTCCCAAATCATTTGTTGCAATTTCTTCAATTCTGCCAAGTGCCTGAAGTTTTGAGATTTCAATTCTTAGGTCTGAGTTACTGTTTTCTAGTGCTTTTATATCTTTTTCTATGCTATTTATGCGAAGTTTAACCTCAAACATTTTGCTTGATTGCCAAATATAATAACTAAGCATCGCACTGACCAAGAAAATAGCAGTCAAGTAGAGACGCAAAATTCTTCTGCGTTTTTGAACCATATCAAGCGGCGGCAAATCACGGCCCCCCGGTCTTTTAACCGGATCTGAGGGTTGGGCAACAGATAAAAATATCTTTGAGGCGCTCAAATCAATAACCTTATATAAAACAAGAGGATAAAGCATCTTACAATGTTTACCCTCTTTGTTTCAAGTCAATACTGTCATTTATTACTTAAGCTTATCATGTTCCCCTGAAAATTCTAACAACGCCCGAATACTTCTCTCGATTTTTGCCGCCGCTTTTTTCTCTTTTTGCGAAAGTTTATCAAAGCTTGCAAGCAAACGCTCTTTCAGAGTCGGATCTTTTTTTGCCGCTTCTTTAATTTCTTTAATCAATCGTTCTTCAACGCTTGACAGCAAATCGGCTCTTTCAACCATAACTCGTTCAATTGATCTGTGGTTATCGCCCGCAACGCGTCTTCCCGCTGCTCTGGCATAATTTTTTATTTCAGATTCCGTATCAGGTTTCATGAAATCAGCGATCTCAGACATAATCTGCTTTCGTTGAGCGGCGTTATTAATCGACTCAATTGCAAATCCAAACAACATTAAACGATAACCGTCTCTGACTCTTATTGCTGCCGCTCCGCTTGAAGTAATTCCTCTTGTAAACGAACCCGCTTTGTGATCAGGGCCGTTCATTTCTCGTTCATCAGCGATATCGCGCGCGCCTTCTTCGTATTTAAATATTACTTCGGCACCGGTCTGTGGGTCTATTTCATCAGGCCATTTCTGATTATTTGCACCATCTCCGCCGAATATTTGGAAAGCCTGTCCTTTAAGGAAATTGCCAACGCCGCTAACTACGTGAACGTTAACGTCGTCTTGCACAAAGATAGCCTTGCATCTTGTAAGCAGAAAATCATGATCTCTGAGCGAAAAAGCCAAATCTTGCCCATCGAGAACGATTCGTCCCCCAACCTTCAAGAACTGGTCTATGGCATCGATTTCATCATCTGTCAAGCTTTGTTCGGGAGTTGAATCTTGAACACATACGAAAACCCAGCCGTCTGAGTATCTTTTTAAAACTTCGGGCCTTATATCGCCGTCTATAGATCTATCCCAGGAATCGAATTGAATTCCGGCATCCTGAAACATTTGCTGTAAAACAGGCACAGCTGGCGAAAAACCGTCGGTAAAAATCAATAAGGCATTGCCGGTAGACGAAAATGCTTCTTTTATGAAGAATGATCCTGTAACTGTAGAATCAGGGATCCCGTTTCCTTTGAGTGTTACAACATAACTAATTTCTTCGTGAACCGGCGCGTCTTCAGTAATTTTAAGCTTAAAAGCATCAAGGGTTTTGCTTCTGCCCGGAGCCGGCATTCCCGAAAGCTCTACAACCTGTTTTTTTTCTTCGAGATACTTACTCTTACTTTCGAAAGTAACAACAGCATTTTCAATGGTTTTTCGGCCAAAGTTTTTAATTATGACCTTTCCTTCTACTTTTTCTCCGGCTGCTATTCTGCCGTCTTTATTGTTGTCAATGTATTTAATGTCTTCCAGTTTGAAGTAAGGCATGTTAGGCTTGGCCAATTCGCCTAAAAACTCGAACCACTTTGTTTCGCGTGTCATAGGTTGAGCTTTATAACGTGTTTTATAGCTATTAAAACCCATTCTTGTGGGAAAGAAAATAGAGAGTCCGCGAGTATTTTTGAATTTATCTCCGTTAGATGCTACGCGCGCCACAAAACCACCTTCGCCCCTATTACCACAAATGGTTTTTAACAAATTCAAAGCAGAAGTTTTTGTTGAAGCAGAAACTGCTTTGTCTTGTGCCATCAGAGCTAAGAAATGCCCTAAGTCTATGTAATCACTGTAAGAATACATAAGCGACTTGCCTCTGTTTTCTTCAACCCTGTCTATGTCTTTGCTAATATTTCTAATTACCGCATCGCAGAAAGCATTTAGGTCTGAACGAAATTCTTCAACTCTTGAAAAGTCCATTACGGATATAGCAACCGCGGTATTTCCTTGAGAGCCGCCCGAATAAGATTTTGTATAAGCCTCGGCTATAACTTTGCCCAAGGCTATTCCGTCCATTTCAGGGTTAGCATTGAGCTCTTTTGAGATCATATCATATGGCCAGCCTCTTTCGGGCTCGAGATCAGGAGACCCGACCTGACATTTCGCTGAAGGAGCGGCGGCCCAGCCCACTTCGGCCATTTGCATCAGACAAGCATCAAAACCCAACATTTCGATAGGTTTTCCAAGAACGCCCTTAACTCTTACAAGAGTTTCAGCTAATGTGGGGATATCCATCGAAGTATTAGATGTATAATCGTAAGATATATTATAAGAAATATTCGGTATTATATTTTTCAATGACTCAGGCAGATCTTGTTTTGTTTGTTTTATTGCTCCGGCATTTTGAGGCATTCCGCCGAAACCTGAACCCAAACCGATTTCAAAACCGCGTCCTTCTTCGATTGCCGATTCATCCATGCTGGGGGAAATTTCTTTCCAACCGGTGCCGTGGTTCCAGAGTATGAGGGCATATTTTTTTGCAGGAAAATTTTCTTTTGCCCAAGAAACGTATTCAGTAAGTGTCAACGGGTCAGCTGAATCTAGGTCTCCGAGATCTTCGATCATGGGAGATGTCATTTTTTTAGACTTATCTTTTACCACATAAAATCTGCGAGTTCCTGACCATTTCAATTCGGATTGGTTCGAATAGCCGCCGTTTCTGTCGATTTGAGCGACATAATTCACTTTATCGGTAGAACCATATTTTTCGAGTTCGTTAATATCGATTGAAGATGCGGCTTCAAGATTGTTATCGGCTGCCATAAAAATCATAAAGGTCCATTCTTTTTCGGGCTGCGGCATTTGCACAACTTCTTGACCGAAAGAAGTTACAGCCGCAAAAAAGAATAATAATATCAAAATGACATTAGGCAGTTTCGTTTTGTAATTAAATTTATTCACAGTATATTGATCTCCGCATAGATTAAAATCAAGCTTATTCCATGTAATTATACGAATCGGTACATTAAGTGTCAAGAGTTGCAAACAAGGTCAAATTGTGTTATCCTCTATAATACAGCTCAACTTCATTGAAGGGAGGGTAATAATGGCTGTTCGCGCTAAAACAATTAAAAAGACAGGTGTAGAAGACGAATTACAAAAAAATGCATCCGCACGAGAATACTCTGTAACGGAACTTTTTGCAAAGGGTGAGATGGTTTACCACAAAATCTGGGACGACGTAGGTGAAGTTATAGAAATTGGCAACACTGACGACGGAATAAGCAAAATGAAAGTTGCTTTTGAAAAGGTTGGTATTAAAAGTCTCAGAATGGGTTAATAAAAAATTCGAATCAAAAAAAAGACCCGGTAAAACCGGGTCTTTTTTTAAGTAAATTTTGGTTTATTAAACAATGACGAAAGAAACAAGCCTAAGAAACACAGGACTATGGCTTCTAAAGCCTTGCACAAGAAAACTTGCGGGATTTCTTTCTCATCAAAACATTCAATTACGCAATGAATCCGCAAAAGCTCTCGGTCTGATTGGCGATGAAGAAAGCATTGTTCCCCTGACAGACTGCCTTTTCAGAGAAAAACAGGATCCGGCAATTCCCGCAGCGCTTGCAGAATTTAAAAATCAAGACGCTCAAAACGCATTATTGCAAGCCTTTAAAGAAGCCGAGAGCGAAATTAAACCCAATTTAGCTTTGGCATTGGGCTCATACAAAACAAAAGCCGTTGTAGAAGCGTTAAAAGAAGGCTTAAACGATATTGACCCCAATGTGAGGTTTAACTGCATTTCGGCTTTAGCGCAAATAAAAGACAACTCTTCTGTCTCAAACCTTTTAGCTTGTTTGGGCGAAAGCAATGAATGGATATTTTTAAACGTTATAAATACCTTAGCTCAAATAGGTGACCATAAAGCGACTTCAACGTTAACAGAATTTTACGCAAAAGAAAGAAACGAAAGAAAAAGATCCGTAATTATTGCCGCACTTGGACAGATCGGTGATTTAACGGCCGTTCCAACGCTTGTGAGAGCCTTGCGCGACGATGATGACCGAGTAAAAGCAAATGCCATCGAAAGTCTTTCAAGACTCGGAATCCCGAGTGAAAAATTATTATCTTTGGTTTTGCCATTTATAAAACACAGCAACAACCGCGTGCGCGGCAATGCCATTCTTGCAGCCGAAAAGCCGGGAAGCTATGATTTAACCCCCACTCTACTTGACATGAAAAATGATCCAAACAAGTGGACACGAGCCACATTGGCATTTGTATTGCACAAGATAGACCACGCAAAATCATTAAGCCTGATTATTGAATTATTACGCGATCACGACAAAACAGTAAGAAAAAATGCAGCTTACGCACTCTCAAAAAAGGCAAAAGAAGCTCAATCAGAAATTATTATAAAATTGCTTGACGATGAAATCGCCGATGTAAGGTTGCAAGGTATAGCAATCATAGGCAAACTGAAAATAAAGAGCGCTGCCGAATGGCTTGTAAGACTTTTCAAACAAGATTCTAACCCATCGATACGTTCCGCTATAGTCACTAGCCTAGGAGAAATAGGCACAAAGTTTGACGTGCCGATACTCGTTGAAGCTCTAAAAGACAGAGACCCCAGAGTAAGAGCCAATGCCGTAGAAAGTCTTGAAATTCTGCTTGGCGAAAAAGCCATTCCGCATTTGAAGCCCATTTTAAAAGACCCTGACAACCGAACTAAAGCAAACGCGGCAAAAGCATTGTTTGCACTCGGCGATATAGACGTAACAAACAATCTTGAAAAGATGCTGTCTTCAAACGACATCCCGACAAGACTCTCTGCAATACACACCCTCGGACAACTTGGTCTGATGCTCAGAGATATTGAGAAATTGCCCTTGGACGGAATTTTGAAAAGAAAGCTTGAAAGCATTGAGCTTCCTAAAATACAATTTGTGCAAAAAACTTTCGACAGTTTGCCGAAGTTTCCTGTAATACCACCTCAGCGCCCTCAAAATGAAATTTTGGCAAAATCGCCGATCATTTCAGGCACGAATGTATCGGACAAAGAAAGCACAAGAAAAAAAATAGCTCAACTGGCTTCTGAGAATAAAACAGCGGAAGCATATCTTTTGGTTTCTCAATTTATAAAAGCATATCCCGATGATTTAATGGCTCATTTTTTTGCCGGTAACACGGCCTTTAAACTAGAAAGATACGAAGATTCAGCGCTACACTTCAGAAAAGTTATTGAACTTGATTTTTTCAACATTCAAGCTCACGCGAATTTGGGAATGGCCTTGTTCAAGTCTAACAAGCTCATTGAAGCTACAGAAAGTCTTAAAAATGCATTAAAGCTTAAACCTGAATATACTGTTGTCAGATTTAATCTTGCAAATATTTATCTTAAATTAAAGAAATACAGCGATGCGGCAAAGAGTTTCGAAGAAGGATTAAGGTATCAGCCCCCCACTTCCAAAATACTGAATAATCTTGCGTTTGCTTACAATAAGTGCGGGAACTTCGAAAAAAGCGCAGAAATTTACAGACGTGTTATAGCAACGGCCCCAAATGACGCGGGAGCATATTACAATCTCGCGGTTCTTCTGATAAGGCTTAACCGCAAAATGGAAGCCAAGCAAATTTTAATCAGAGCAAAAAGCACTATCGAAAAAGGCACGATTGAGGCGTCTAACATTAAAGACCTGCTTGAACGCCTTAGCCAAGGGAACCAACAATAAAGCTTTATTACAGGCTTGTGCATAATTTGAAATAATCTCACTAATTATGTTAAGATGTTGTTGTTTTGTTTTTAACATTAAATAAATTAGGAGAGATTTATGGCTAAGAGCACAAAAGCGACATACAAGATGGATACAAACACCCAAAAGGTCATTGAATATTTTGAAAAGATCAGCGCTATACCCAGAAAAAGCGGAAATGAAGCCAAGATAAGAGATTTTATGGCTGATTGGGCAAAGAATAATAAGTTTGAATATTTAATTGACGAAGCGGGAAATATTATAATTAAAGTTCCCGCCAGCCCCAAAATGAAAAAGCACCCCGGAATTGTTTTACAGGGACATTTAGATATGGTTTGCGAAAAAACTCCCGATTCAAATCATGATTTTTCCAAAGACCCGATCAAATTTGTTTTTGAAAATGAATGGTTGAAGGCCGACAAAACAACTTTAGGCGCAGATAACGGCATTGCAATGGCAATGGCGATGGCACTCACAGAAGATAAAACAATAAAACACCCCGAACTGGAACTGCTTTTCACAATTGAAGAAGAAACAGGGCTGACAGGTGCCACACAACTTGGCGAAAATGTGTTAAAAGGCAAATATTTGATCAATATAGATTCTGAAAACGACGAAGTGTTTACGATTGGCTGTGCCGGCGGCAAAGACACGGATATGAGCCTTGATTTAGAGTATGAAGAAGTTCCAAACGATTATGTACCCTTTTTAATCAAAGTTGGCGGCTGCGCGGGCGGGCATTCGGGTGAAAACATTAAATGCGAAAGAGCAAACGCCATAAGAGTTCTCGCACGTATGTTGCAGTGTGTAAGGGAAGTCAGTGACATGAGACTTGTGTGCATCACCGGCGGAACCGCTCACAATGCGATACCAAGAGACGCCGAAGCTGCTATTTATGTACCTGCCGTTTCCGCTGACGAAGTGAAATCGTTAGTATCCTGCTGTGAAGCAGTAATTAAAAATGAATTCAGAGTAACTGATCCTAACATGAAAATCACGGTTACAGAAATCAACGAAACCCCTGACAGACGCGCTATGTTAAGTTATGTAAGTTTAGAGGTTGTTGACTTCTTAAGAGCTATTCCTCACGGAGTTGCCGCTTATTCCACAATCATAGAAGGGTTGGTTGAAACATCATCGAATCTGGCCATAGTCTGCGTCAAAGACGGGAAATTACACGTTAAAGTCAGCTCTCGCAGCTCTGAAATAAGCAGAAGAGATGCAATTGTGAGCCGAATTGAATCTGTGGGCAGATTAGTCGGTGCCAACATCAAAAGCGGGAACGGATATGTTCCTTGGCAACCCGATTTTGACTCAGAACTAATTAAAAAATGCAAAGATATTTATAAAAAAGTTCTGAAAAAGGAACCGAGAATAGAAGTTATTCATGCAGGACTTGAATGCGGTTTGATCGGTAAAAAGCATAAAGGCATGCAGATGATTTCTGTAGGCCCTAATATTCACAACTGCCACTCACCTGAAGAAAAAGTGGAACTTCCGTCAATAGGCAGAATATATGAATTTTTGAGCACTTTGCTCGGAGAACTCAATTAAAATGAAGCTCAGAGAGTTACTTTTCGCATTATTTTTAGTTCTAGTTTTAAGTGTATCATACGGCGCAGAAAAAAAAGAATTAACCATTTTGCATACCAATGACATACATGCGAGATTGGTTCCGACCTTCAACAAAGACTTCAACGAAGTGTGCGGAGGGGCCTCAGAACGTTCGGGCCTTATAAATCTAATTCGCAAAGAGGTCGGAGAAAATGGAATTTTGCTTCTTGATTCAGGTGACTTATCTCAAGGAACACCTTTTTTCAATGTATTTAAAGGCAAAGCAAATTTTTCTGCCGCAAAGCTTATCGGTTATGATGCCATAACAACGGGAAATCATGAATTCGGCAACGGTATGCCTGCCTTACATAACCTTTTGGCAGAGACAAACATGCGTCTGTTGTGTTGCAATGTTGTACATAAAAGCACAAACAAGCCTGTCTTTAAGCCTTATCAGGTCTTTGTAAGAAACGGTCTTAAAATAGCTGTAATCGGGTGCATTGGCAGAGGAGCCTGGGAAGACACGGACATAAAAATACGTGCTCCGATGAACCATATTCACGAAATCGAAGCCGTTAAAAGCTACGCCAAAAGACTCAGACCTTATGTAAACCTAATTGTTGTTATATCACACTCAGGCATTGATGAAGATAAAGCCATGGCGGCACAAATCGGCGAGATTGACATAATTTTGGGCGGACATACTCACACAGCACTGCACGCACCGATATTGGTCAATAACAATCCTGACACAATCGGCTGTTTAAACGGCCTTGGCGGCACTATTGTTGCGCAAGCAGGCGAAAAAGGCACTTTTCTGGGGCGTTTAAACTTAATAATAGGAAAAAAGGGGAAAATCAAAGAATTCTCCGGCGAGCTGATAAGGGTTAAAAATGAACATTTGGCCTACGCTTCACCCGACGTAAAAGAATTGGTGAACCATTACGATACAATTTTAAGGAATGAGATGAATAAAGTTGTAGCCGTTTCCGGATATGACCTTGACTATGTTAAAAAAGGCAAAAGAAACGAGCACATGGCGATGGGCGCCTTTACTGCCGAGGGAATGCGTTATTCTGCAAATGCCGACATTTGCATTATAAATACAGGCGGCGTAAAAACAGGAATAAAAAAAGGAGACATAACCAAAGGTGATCTTTTTACAGCGATTCCCTATGATAACACCGTGGTTAACTTTACTATGAAGGGCTCAGAGATAAAAAGGTCTCTTGATTATCTCGCGGCGAATGAGGGAGAATACAGCGGATTTCAATTTGCAGGCATAAGCTTTGTTTTGAATATTCCCGAAAAGAAATCAGAACAAATTACGATTCAAGGCGAACCCATAGATAACGATAAAACATATGTAGTTGCAACAACATCTTTTATGGCAAACGGAAACGACTGCGGCAATGTATTTTTTGCCAACGTGTTAAAAATCGAAGATAAAGGAATTTTAATGCGAGATGCGGCAGTAGAATATTGTAAAGCTATTAAAGATTTAAATGATTTTTCTGATCCGCTCTACAGATACATAAGATAAGCTTTTATCTAAAGATAAATAAAACTTACGGTTCTGCCGATTGAGGGCATGAATACCGTAAGTTTTTTTTATCGGAGATTTACAATGATTTACACCGGTGCTTCAATACGCGAGTTACAGCTTGCGCGCGGCCTTATAACATTACGATGGACCTCTATTCCCTTGTTGTTTGGCTTTTCACTATTTTGCCTTGATTTTTTAAACTTAAGCTTCAAGTTTGAGCCTATATACTTGCTTTGCTGCGCTTTGGCCATTTTCAACGTATACTTTACGGTTCATGTTTCTTTACTTTCTCGCCAAATGGCGCTTAATTCAGGCATGAGCTCGTTAAAAAGAGGTCTTGTCAGAATAGCTTTTGAACCTCTGTCTATAATAAGGAAAAAAGGAGTTTTAGGAATAATCGCTATACCGAGAACTGTCTTCAAACTTATTGTATGCATGTATCTTATGTTATTAGAAGCCATGAAAGATGTTCCGTTCAACCCATTTTCGATTAAGAATATAATCAAAACTCAAATAGTTGTTGATCTGGCCATAATACTGTTGTTGGTGCGTTTTACCGGCACAACCGAAAGCCCGGTATTGCTTCTTACCGCTGTTCCTGTTCTTGTAGCCGGCGCAATTTCAGGAGTTAAAACAGGATTTTTCTTTGCTTTTCTTACGACCTTCGCTTGGCTGACAACAGGTTTTATGGTCAAGAATCAAATAATACCTCACATTAAGTTTTATTCACCTGTTTACGGCGACTTGAGCCAGTGCACCGAATGGATTTACGCCAATTCTTCTGTTCTCTTCTTTACCCTTTGCTCTGTTGCGTTTTTGGGAAATAGGATAACAAACTATTTAAATCAGCGCATATCATCGCTTAATTCGCTATTGCTTGAAAGCAATACAAGAGCTTACGCTTCGAATTTTGCCTCTGAACAGCAAAAAGATGCCTGGTTGATTACAGACGAAAAAACCAATATCGAAAAAATAAAGATAGACAGCAGACACTTCTTTTCTCCGAGTGTTCTTGGCTTAAACCTTCGGGAAACATTTAACGAATTAGAGAGTAAACTCACTGATGTATTTATAAAGAATTTGATTGAAAACAGGCAAAGATGCCGAGTAGAGAAAGTAAAACTCCAAAGCCCCGAAGGCAAAAGTTATTTTTTCGATATTTGTCTGACTTCATTTATCGACTGCGACGACAAAAATAAACTTTTGCTTTTTTTTGAAGACAATACTGTTGAAGAAAATTCAAAAACTAAAGTAATCGAACTTAAAAACGAAATTCAAGCTCTAAATGAAAAACTTGAAAATCTAAACAACGAAAATACAAAAAACAATAATTTGATTATAAACTTACAAGACACCATAAATTCTAGGATTGTAGACATGGAGTTATTAAATAAAAAAATAAGCGACTTAACACTTACCAGAATAGAAAACGAAAGAAATATTTCTGAACTTATATCCGAGTTAGCAGGCGTGAAAGCATCAAATGATGAAATGATAGCCACACTTGAATGCAAACAAATGCTTTTGAACGAGGCTGCAACCTTAATAGACTTTTGCGGTAATCTTACAGAGCTGATAAAAAAAATAGAATCGAACACCAAAGAACTTTTCAGCCTGAAAAACTCGCATTTACACATTTTCACATCAGAAAATCTCGAAGAACGATACGAAGAAATAATAACACTGGAACACTTTCAAACAACAACTTCAGCACTGACTAAGGCAGGCCCTTCCCTTTTAAATCCGGCTTTTAGCGAAGGAAGGCCCGTAATAATCAGCGCTGAAATAAAACCCGAAAAATCTGCCGCCCTTTCTTACAAAAACGGAGAGTTGGAAAAGCTGATAGCATATGTTCCGATAAGACACGACAACGAAACTTTGGGAATGATGATATTAGAAAAGTTTGGCAACGAAAATAGGCCCGAAGTAATGATAGAAATGCTGAGTTATTATCTTAAATATGCTTCAACAGCGATAAAAAATGCGATATTGAACAGAAATGTTAAAAGGGAAAACTCAGTGTTGAACAAAGAGCTTGAAACCCTAAAAACAGAGATCTCAAGCTTCAAAAGAATAATAGGCGCTAACGCAAAAAAACAAGATGAGTCTTATGAAATGATTCTTGAAGAATTCTCTAAGCTGATAAAAATTGAAGACGCAATTCTGATTAAACAAAATCGTGACGAGTCAACTGAAATTGCCTGTCGGTTTAATAAACGCAGACTGCATATTTTAAATGAAACCGAGACAGAAATATTAAATCATTTTAAAGAAAACCCGGACTGCAAAGCGACGTTTGAATTAAAAGACTACAGGGCTATCGGGCAAGCCTTCCCACTTGTGCACAACAAAAGAATGCTGGGAGCTTTAATTATATACTATAGCGACTCGATTGAGCCGCCTGATGAATTCTTGCTGGAATTCTGCGTTAACCTGTTAAAGTATAACTTCACCTTAAACATACTTAGCCAAGAAAACGAAATTATGGAAAGCTTTTATGCTAAGACTGTAGCCGCATAGCACGCTTTAATAGCAATTTACCGAATATTAAAACACAGAGCCGCACAAAAAGATGTGGCTCTTTTTTTTGTTTGTGCTATACTTTTTGGAGTTTAGAATTTTGTTGTAAAAGGAGAAAGGAATGAAACACAACGGAAAACGCGCATTTCTGTCAGGAAATGCCGCAATTGCCCGTGGGGCTTGGGAAGCCGGTATTAGATTTGCGTCAGCTTACCCCGGAACTCCGTCGACAGAAATACTTGAACACTGCGGTGAATACGCCGAAATAGATGCACAGTGGGCCGTCAATGAAAAAACCGCCATGGAAACCGTAATTGGCGCAGCTTATGGCGGAGCACGTTCTCTTTGTGCACAAAAGCATGTCGGTTTAAATGTGGCCGCCGACCCGTTTTTTACCGTATCTTATACCGGAGTAAATGCGGGACTTGTAATTGTTACCGCCGATGACCCCGGAATGCACAGCTCTCAAAACGAACAAGACAACAGAAATTACGCCATGATGGCCAAAATGCCTATGTTTGAACCTTCTGACTCTCAAGAAGCCAAAGATATGACAATAGCAGCTATCGAAATTTCTGAAAAATATGACACCCCTGTAATAATAAGAACAACAACAAGAGTTTCTCACTCTGAGTCTATTGTTGAACTTTCAGAAAGAAAAGAAGCTCCTGAACGAGAATTTGTCAAAGACATGGCAAAATATTGCGTTCTTCCTAATAACGCGAGAAAACTTCACGTAAAAGTAGAAGCACGACAAAAAGCTTTGGCGGAACTTGGCTGTAAAATAGAATTTAACAGAATTGAAAAAACAAGCTCTAAAATCGGAATTATAACTTCAGGCATAAGCTATTGCCACGCTAAAGAAGTCTTTCCCGATGTATCTTATCTTAAGCTTGGGTTCTCCTATCCCTTCCCGACAGAACTCATCAAAAAATTCGCGTCGGAAGTTGAAACATTAATAGTAATCGAAGAAAATGACCCATTCATAGAAACGGCTGTCAGAGCCATGGGAATTAATTGCATAGGCAAAGACAGAATACCCGTTTGCGGCGAACTTAACCCCGACATTATTCACGAATCCCTTAAAGAATTTACCGAAAAACAAATGCCCGAAACGGTAAAATTTGAAGGACTTGATATTCCGCTGAGACCTCCGGTGCTTTGCCCGGGCTGCCCTCATCGCGGCGTATTTTACACATTAAGAAAACTCAACTGCACGGTAACGGGCGACATTGGCTGCTACAGCTTAGGAGCATTTGCCCCCCATAATGCCATGCACACCATTGTTTGCATGGGCGCTTCGGTTACAAATGCACTGGGCATTGAAAAAGCCATGAAAGAAAAAATTCATGGCAAATTAGTAGCGGTAATGGGCGAATCGACCTTTATGCATTCGGGCATGACCGGCTTATTAGACACTGTCTACAACAAGGGCCGCCATGTAACCATGATCTTAGACAACTCTATAACCGCTATGACAGGGCATCAGCCTAATCCCGCCAGCGGCAAAACCTTAAAAGGCGAGCCCACCAAAGCCCTTAACATTGAAAATCTTTGCAAAGCTCTTGGCTTTGATAACGTGCATGTAGTCGACCCATTTGATTTAGTCAGTGTAGAATCGACGCTTAAAACGGCGCTTAAAGACGAACAGCCCTCTGTAATTATAACAAAGCGCCCCTGCATACTTTTAAAAGACTACAAACCCAAAGTCAGACTTGTATCAATCAACCGCGACAAATGCGTTAAATGCGGCATGTGCCAAAAACTTGGCTGCCCCGCCATCGAAGTAAACCCCGAAGACGGAAAAACAGTTATAAACCAAGCTTTATGCGTTCATTGCGGACTTTGCGCAAAAGTGTGTCGCCCGGGTGCGATAACCCAAGCCGAAGAGGAGGTTAAATAATGACTACTAATATTCTTTTGTGCGGCGTTGGCGGTCAGGGAACTCTTCTTGCAAGCAACCTGCTGGCAGAGTGTGCCATGGAAGCCGGTTTTGACGTAAAAAAATCTGAAATCCACGGAATGGCCCAACGAGGCGGAAGCGTTGTCAGCCATGTACGTTTTGGCGAAAAAATTGATTCCCCGATTATAAGAAAAGGCGAATGCGACATTCTTCTGTCGTTTGAAGAGCTCGAATCAATAAGATGGGCTGAATATCTAAAAAAAGACGGCCTGATTATTACAAATTCACAGCATATTCTTCCCATGTCTGTTTCAGCCGGGAATGCGGTTTACCCCAAAAATATCCAAGAAATTCTTTCTTCAAAATCAATTCAAACAATAGCAGTAGACGCTATCGGGAAGGCCAAAGAATTAGGCAACCAAAAGTGTCTTAATGTTGTTCTGGTAGGCCTTTTAGCTAAAAGATTGCCAATGATAGACGAAAAAATTTGGCCCGAAATGATTAAAAAAATGTTACCCGAAAAACTGCAAAAGCTTAATCTTGAAGCTTTTCAAGCCGGCCGTAACATAGCTTAAGTCAGGATTAAAAAGGCTGCCGTCAAATATTGCCGGCAGCCTTTAACTTTATAAAACTTAAATAAAATCTGCGCAAAAAACTTTTTGAAAAGAAAATTTATTCAGTAAAAACAGTTCGGGTTCTTTTACAATCTTCAAAACAAGAATACCGCTAAGCTCATCAAGAGTAATTTTTTCGATACCGTATTTACTTATTCTGCTTTCATTAATTTCCCAATTTAAACACCCGTTTTGTCTTTGTTTCGAGTTTTTGACAGAATAATCGCTTAAAATACTGTCTATATCACGGGACGTTTTAACAACATCCGATTCGGGCTTAACTGAAAGCAAGACCGGAAAACCGAATTCCTGAACATTCTTAGGCATCTTGACTCTGCGAATAATACGTATATCGTCGGTGTTCTCAGGTTCACTGCTTATTTTTACAGAGCTGCTTCTAAAATTAATTTTGGCAATTGATTTGCCCCAACAATTTATGTTTGGAGACAGCAACTCGACATTCATATACGAATCTGTAGTTTCGGGGCTTGATAGCATAATTCTTCTTGCCAAAGCCGTTTTAATAAAATCTCTGCCGCACGTCCCCCATTTTTCAGGTATTTCAAACATCACCCACACAGAATTTAATGATTGATCGTCGTTATAAAGGTTTTCGGCTCGCTTTAAATCAGGCCCAAGTTTATTTAAGATTTTTTTATAGTCTTCAGACACGCAAGCACCACAACCCGCACATTTGCCTGTTCCCCACGGCGGAGACATACAGGGAGCAATTTCTGAGCCGCTATTTATCATTTTATAAATATGATATAAATATTTTTTATTGATTCCGGTGTCTATGTCATCCCAGGGAAAAACCGTCTCATCGTTTCTTTCAAAAGTGTCGGGTTCAGGCAGACCTGATTTTTTTAAAGCTTTTTGCCAAAACTCTCTTAATTTTGAGTTTATTTCTCCCCGGTATCTGAATCCGTGGTTAACAGATGCATCAACAAGAATAGCCGTATGCCTTCTGTCAGCATAAGCTATGTATTCCGAAACCAAAGCATCATTCACCCCTGAGCTTATCCTAGAGTCGAATCCGGCAGAAAGCGGCAATGCGCTGACATCAGCAAGCATTTTTGTCAGCTGCGCAAAACCGGGCCTCTTAGGCGCATATTGCATAGGCGTCTGAGGTGCCCTAAACAATGTCGCGAAAGAAAAAGTTATAACCGGCGATTCGCGCCTCACTTCAATCATTCTTTTAATCTTTTCCAAAAACGCTCTGAATTCAATTACATCTTCTTCGTTCTCATAGCCGGTCAAAATAATGAAAACCTTCATTTGCCGCATATTTCGCCGCAAAAGCATTTCTATTCCCGCCAAAATAGTGTTTTCATCTAAGTTCTTTTGCAAAAGCGCTCGGACTCTGTCGCTTATCCCCTCCATGGCGCAAGTATAGGTTCTTTTACCCGCATCAAATTGTAAATCAAGCACTGCAGGCATTTTTACCATCGCATCGAATCTTTGGCTTTTTATGCCGACTCTGTCGAATGTTCTCTTAAAGCGGGCAACCAAATTAAAAATATCCGTGCAGGTGTTTGCGTTAAAAGTCATCAAAGAAAGCTCTGACAAGCCCATATTGGCCTTTAGCCTTTTCGCCGCTTCAATTGCTTTTTCAAAAGAAGTTTCTCTGTATGGCTTTTGTTCCCACGACTCTTTGCAAAATGAGCAAAACGACGGACACCCGGCAGACAGCACCACATGGGAGCTGCCGCTTCCCTCATACAAAACCGGGCCGCCCTCAAAAGTCTCTGAACCGGGCAAACAAGCGGTCTTATTTGCTTTCACGGGGAACGGTGCGTCACCTCTCACCGATACGGCAACAAGTTTTTTCTCATCAAACTCTTGCCTGTAAGAAGATGGCTCGTAAAACCCCGGTATTTCTTTCTTACAAAGCTCTGTTAAAGCCTTTCGACTCAATTGTTCTTTATTGTCTCTTATAACCTCTAACAGCTTACAAAACACCAATTCGCCGTCTCCGATCATCACCCCGTCGACCAATCCTTTGTTTTCAGGGAAATTGCAATCGATTTGTCCGTGCAAAATCGAATGTGTGTAAGAATTGCTGCCGCCAAGTATTACAAGGGGAGCCCCGGTTTCGTTTCGTTCGCTTGCCGAAAGCGGAATTCCCGAAAATTTCAGTAAAGCCGGCAAGTTTACAAGTTCCTGCAAAACGGAGTTGCTTATTGCTATAACGTCAAATTCGCACGGATGCCGCTTTGAAGTTGTTGCTGTCAGAAGAGGCACTGAATCAGCTATCATAAGCCTTTCGTCTTGTTCTGGCGGCAAAAAAGCTAAATCCGCATAACACCCCTCAACCGAAGCGGCCATTTGAAAAAGATACGAATGGGTAATTCCCGCGCAAACATCTTGATATTGAGAAAGCCTGGCTATCAAAACTTTAATTCGCGCCGCAGAAAAACGCCCGGGGTTAATAGTTCCCGGCTCCTGACCCAAAAACCAGTTGCCTGTCATTCTGTTTCTGTTTTTTGCGAACCAATCATTGAAATTAGGCATCTGTTAAAAGTTTTTTAGCCCTTTTTAAATCCGAGCCAAAAACCGATTATAAAAGAACCGGCAAAAGGCAGATTATAGGTTATTACAGACATTACGCCGGAAACAGAGTTTTCAAGCTCCTGATTTCCGGCCACCAAACTTTCTATTTTGCTCCAATCAATAGAAATCAGTTTTTTATAAGCCAGAACTTGCAACGAAACAAATACTATTCCCAGAATCAGCGCAAAAATTTTGGCCACCTTTTTTAAGGTAAAACCTACGGCCCAACCGGCGATTCCGCCGGCTCCGAGAGTAGTCAAAATAAACTTGTAATTATCAGGTATTTTAAAAGCTTCGACAGCTAACTTTGCTGTTTCCGAAGCAGAAGAAGCCACTTCAGGAACAGCCTCAACAGTCTCTAGAACCCGCTCTGCGCCTATAGCCTCAGAAAGAACAAACACACCCAAAACCGATAATAGAAAAGATAAAAATCTGTGTTCTGTAAAATAAAGCTTTTTCATATAATTTCTTATTATCAGAGTGTCTCAGTATCGTTTGTTTTCTCTTTGTCGACCTTTTTAACAAGATTGCCGATATCTTTAACTTTATAGATACCGCCGCCCGATGACACGAAAAGATCGTTATTAAGAAAAGCCACCCCTGTAACATTTATCTTAGGCAGTTCAGGCACCAATAAATCGATATCTGCCCACTTTTTGTCTTCAAGCAATATGGCCAAACCCTTGTCTGTGCCAACAAATAAAATTTCATCTCCGTCTGTTTTTGCCAAAGAATTAACTATATTTCCGGGCATGTCGCAGTTGCCTTCAATCATCTCTTTTACAATCGAACCGTCACCTTTTTGCACAAAATCTTCATATGCAGACTTATAAGTTTCCCATCTGCCCTTGAGATCTGTAAGAGTCAAACCGCATGTTGAGCCAATCGCAACAAAGTTTTTAAACGGCAACAAGACCTTTATGTTATTCCCCGAAAGCTGGCAATTAGCAGGACTGGGAGGAACCTCAATCAGAGAAGACCCCATAAGAGTCTTGGCAGGCCCCGTAAAGTTCATAAACATACCTTGTTCAAGCTTAGATATACCGGCTCTGGTTCCGATAACCAAATTGCCTTTTGAATCATAACAAAGCTCAGTAACTTCATTCTCAACAAGCCCGTCATTTTTACCTCGAGAGGAACTGTTTAAAACAATGCCGTTTGCGGTTCCGACAATAACTTCACCGCCCGCGCCGATACAAGCTCGCGCGCGTCCGTTCGTGAAAAACGACATAAATCGGTTGCCGTCGTTGTAACACGCACCGTTATCTGTTGCCACCCAAAGTTTGTTGTCATGAACAGTCAGATTCTCGATTATGTTTGAGCCTAACGAATTAACGTTTTTTGCCTGATAAATGGCCCAATTAACCCCATCATAGGCATAGAGTCCTTTACGCGAACCGGCCCAAATTTTGCCGGCAAAAGCTACAAGCGAAGTTATGTTTTCTTCGGGTAATCCGGTTGATTTGCTTAAGTGGGTTACCTCAAACTTTACAGGCTTCGCAACCTCTTTTTTGGTCCCGCAACCTGTAGAGATTATAAGAACGGTTAGACATAGCAAAGCAAGTAAGCTGACCCTAATTCTCATAATAATTACATCCTTTTTATTTATTGTAAATCTTCATTACGTTCCCAATCTCGACCGTGCCTGATGAAACGCTTGTTCTGTTAGTTATTCCGTGTATAACGATTTTATTTCCGGGAAATTGCCTGAGTTTTTCTTTCCACTCATCCGAAACCACCTCGAGCCCCATATCTCTGCGGCCCAACCTGTCTTCTTTTAAATAAACTCCGTTGTTTTTAACAAGAACTGTAGCGCGAACAGTTTCTTCCTGTGTCCATATTTTTAAGGGATCGTCAGATTTTTTCTTAGTGTTTTTGCGCTTTTTATTGCCGGTTTTTCCGTCTTCAGGCAAATAAATGCTTGCATTTTTTACAATCTTCACAGCCTGAGCTGTCCACAAAAGAACGGCATTAGTTGCTTTTTGCACAGCTTCTTTGGTGCCGTCTGTGGTTAATGCGTATTCTGTTGCCGTATTACCGATAAGCTCGACTTCTATAACACTTCCGTATTTAATTCTGTTGTTTCGTCTGCCCTTATCAAAATCATTAGGCAGATCAAAGCTGACTATACTCCCTGTAGCTATTACATCAGAGTTTTCTAAGCCATTAACCACATGAAGTATTTTAAGCCCCAAACGGTCATTAAACAGACTTTCAACTTGCCCAACAACAGATACTTCTGTCAGAGTTGGCTGTGCAAAGGCTGTCGTAGCGGACAAAATAAAGGCTAAAAGCAGAACCAAGCTTAAGCCCTTAATATTTTTATCAAACATAAATTATCTCCAATGGTTAATATACTATTAACTGATTCTAGCACATTAGCAAAACACTAACAACACTAAAATAAAACGAGTATATCCCGCATAAATTGAACGACGAGAGAAATATTTGACTAAATATCGAACATAATGGTACACTCTCCCAAACATTCTCTACCTGAAAGGCACAGCCACATTATAGATGCAAAAAAACGACTTAGAGAACATACTTAATAAGTTTTCAAATTGCAGCATAGCAGTTTTCGGAGACGTTATGCTTGATGAATTTTGCTGGGGCAGGGTCAACCGAATATCACCCGAAGCTCCTGTACCGATAGTGCAGGTAAAAACTGAGACTTGGCGCCCCGGCGGCGCCGCCAATGTGGCGTCTAATATTGTTGCCTTAGGCGGCAAAGCGCACATTTTCGGACTCATCGGCGATGACGGGCAAGGAAGACGCCTAACCGAAGAACTCCAAAAAGAAAACATCCTCACAACCGGGTTGATAATAGATTCAGGGCGCAGAACATCCGTTAAAACAAGAATTCTCGCGCAAAACCAACAAATGTTGAGAGTAGACCGAGAACACACCGAACCCATAGACTACGAAAGACAAAAAAACATATTAAGCACATTATCAGACTTAATAGACGAACTCGACGGAATAATTATTTCAGATTATGCTAAAGGCGTTGTAGTAGAACCCCTATTCAAAGAAATTGTCGAAAAATTCAGACGAAAAAACAAATTTATCGCCGTTGATCCAAAGCTTAAAAACTTTCAGCTTTACAAAAAACCTACAATTATTACTCCAAACACAAAAGAAGCGGAAGAAGCCCTCGGCAGAGTCTTTGAAACAGAAGAAGACGTATTAAAAGGCGGCGTTGACCTTTTAAAGCTTTCGGGCTCCGATGCCATTCTGATAACTCGAAGCGAAAACGGCATGACCTTGTTTGTTAAAGGTGAAGAGCCCGTCACCATACCGACTCGAGCCATGAATGTTTTTGACGTAACCGGAGCCGGAGACACTGTTATCAGCACACTAAGTCTCGGAATGGCCGCAGGCTGTTCAATGGCAAAAGCCGCTGAAGTCGCAAATCTGGCCGCAGGCGTAGTTGTGGGGAAAGTAGGCACTGCTACCGCGTCGCGCAAAGAAATTTTGCACCACTTCGACAGATTGTAAAGAGGAAAGCATGAAAAAATACTTTAACAATGATTTACGCGCAATGCGAATTACGGCATACACTTCAGCCAATAACGAGGCATTGACACAAACATTTGTAAAAGCCGTTTCATTGATGACAGAATGTCTTAAAAACAACGGCACCGTCATCGTATGCGGAAACGGCGGTTCCGCAGCTGACGCAGAACACATGGCAGGTGAGTTAGTCGGCCGTTTCGGGTATGACCGAAAGTCTCTTCCTTGCATTTCGCTTTGCTCTCCTTCTGCTACTTTTACCGCAATAGCAAACGATTACGGCTATGAACAGGTTTTTAAACGACAAGTACAGGGCTTCGGAAAAAGTAAAGATGTTCTGTTAGGAATTTCTACGAGCGGCAACTCTCAAAATGTCGCAGAAGCATTTAAAGCCGCTTCTGAAATCGGCATGAAAACCATAGCCATGACCGGTGAAAAAGAATCAAAGCTTTCTCAAATGGCAGATGTTTGCATACGCGTGCCATCATCAAAAACCCCTCGAATACAAGAAATACACGCCTTAATGATACACAGCTTTTGCAGAGCTATAGAAGACGAAATATTTAACAAGGCTCAATTCACAGACTTACCCGCAAAAAAAATAATTTCCGCTGAAGAAATAAACCAACTGGCCCAAGCCATAAAAGGCTATAGATCTGTATTTACAAACGGATGCTTCGACATTCTTCATCCGGGCCACGTTTTCATTCTCAACGAATGCAGAAAGCATGGCGAACTTCTTATAGTGGGCCTAAACACTGATAATTCAGTAAAAAGACTCAAAGGCGACAGCAGGCCTTATCATAAATTCGCCGATAGAGCAGCCGTGCTAGCCGCCCTTGAATGCATTGACTACGTTGTGGGCTTTGACGAAGACACTCCCAAAGAAATTATAGAAGCTTTAACCCCAAAAATTCTCATAAAAGGCGGAGACTACAACGAAAATACCGTAGTCGGAGCCGACTGGGTAAAAAAGAACGGCGGCGAAGTTATAATAATACCCCTATTAGAAGGACACTCCACAACCTCTATTCTGAAAGACAGTAAAAAATGAAAAGAAATTACTCTGTAATAGGTGTAGTTCCGGCAAGATTGGCCTCAACAAGGCTTCCCGAAAAAATGTTGGCAGATTTAAACGGCAAGCCGCTGGTTGCCGTTACCGCCGAAAATGCCTTTAAAAGCGGCGCATTTGACGAAGTTGTGGTCGCAACAGATTCAGAGAAAATTGCACAAGCCGTTGAAAAATACGGCTTTAAAGCCTTCATTACCGACCCCGAGTTACCCTCGGGCACCTGTCGAGTCGGCGAAGTGGCTAAAATTATGAAGGCCGACGTTTATGTCAATATTCAAGGCGATGAACCCCTCATCGACAAAGATGGGCTAATCAATGTTGCAGAAGCCTTTACAGACCAAAATGTAAAAATGGCAACTCTTTCTTTTCCCTTAAGATACGAAGACGAAAATAATCCGAACGCAGTCAAAGTTATTACCGATGCAAACAAAGACGCACTTTATTTTTCACGAAGCATAATACCCTTCCCGAGAAATCATGAACTGTTTGCGCCTCTTAAACACATCGGAGTATACGGATACCGGCACGAAACACTTCTGACTCTCATAGATCTTCCCGCTTGCGCATTAGAAAAAACCGAAAGCCTCGAACAATTAAGAGCCTTATATAACGGAATTAAAATCAGAGTAATCGCAGCATCAAAAGATTCGGTCGGAGTTGACACTCATGCTGATTTAGAGCGCGTAAGAACGTTAATAAAGCAATAAGAAACAGAGGTTTTATATGCTTGAAGTTATTTTAAAAGATCTTCCAAAACAGATTTCTCATTTTGATGCTGTTGAGCAGTGTTATCAAGAGCAAATCAGATTTTTAACTTCAAGAACAAATGAAAATGTTTCTGTATTGGTCAGATGTGAGAAGCAAATTGTTCCTTATCTTCAAGCAATCATAAAAAGGCGGTTGGCTTCAAACGGCTTAAAGATGGTAATCATAGACGGACGTGATTCTGAAACCTCTCAAACGCCCCAAATTCAGCAAACAAGATTAAATAAAATCGTTATTGCATTAAGAAATCTTTTAAATAACACAGAAACGGATAAAGTTTTTGTATTGCCTTACTTAGACATAATAACTTCTGTAACCCAAAGCGGGCTGACCATGGAGGCTCGTGAAATAATGACAATCATTCACGAAAACCCCATGTTAGTCATGATTGCCTTTGAAGATCCGAATTTCCAACTTCCCGAGCTCATTTCACAGGCTTTTCCGGCTCGTTGCGAAATGCTTGGAATACCTAGGGACAAAATAAGTTATTTGATAACCGAATCTGAAGGTCGTAAATTCGCCACCGACAAACTTAATTTGATGAACATATTCAAATATGTTTCAGGCCTTAATCCGATCAGATTCAGAGAAATAATGGGTATTTTCGACAAAAAAACCGATTATGATTCTTCATGTCCGGATATGCTCTCAGGCTATTTTAAAGAGCTACGTGATTACACGGCTTGTTCCGGCGCAGCTCTGTCTGAAATACATCTTGAATCTGATATAGCCGGCTATGAAAAAGTTAAAACAAAAATTAAAGAGAATATTTTAAATATTATCCACGCAACAAGTGCCTTGAACGACGAAAAAGAAATTCGCAGAGTTGAAAGCATTATACCGCGAGGTCTTATTTTTCACGGCCCTCCCGGGACAGGAAAAACTCTTTTTGCCAAAGGCATTGCAGAAGCGATGAATGCGGCTATTTATATTGTCAGCGGGCCTGAGCTAAAGTCAAAATGGGTGGGCGAAGGCGAAGCCAATATAAGAAGACTTTTTGCCAGAGCCAGAGCCACTGCGCCATCTGTAATAGTTTTTGACGAATTGGATTCAATAGCGGCGGCGAGAACCGGTCAAAGTGCAGACAGTGCAGGACAAGCGGCTCACTCAATGGTAAATCAACTGCTGACTGAAATGGACGGATTCAATAAAGAGCAAATGGTTTTGATTATTGGCACCACAAACTTTATTTCGAGCCTTGATATAGCATTTTTAAGACCCGGACGTTTCGAGTATCAAATTGAAATTCCCTACCCCGCCTGGGAAGACAGAAAAGCCATATTGAGTTTATATAATAAAAAATTCGAAACAGGTTTGTCAGAATTATTTGTCGAAAGATTGGCCGGTTGGACAGGCAGGCGCACAGAGACCGGCACTCCTTATACCGGAGACCACCTTTGCGCATTGATTAAATCATTAAAAAGATTTACTCTCAACAATAAAAAGCACACTGCAGACGAAGCTCTATTTGATCAATGGCTCGACAGCATGGCCGAAAAGACTGTTTTATCGGAAGCAGAAACAAGAGTTGTGGCAACTCACGAGGCCGGTCACACAATGGCCTTTTACAGATACCGCAGACAAAAAGAAATAACCAGAATGACTATTGAAAGCGGCGTCAACGATTCCCTCGGAATGGTTGAATCGAAGTTAATTAAAAGCCACCTATACACAGAAAACAATCTTAAAGCAGAAATCGGAATTTGCTTAGGTGGATACACTGCCGAGAAGGTTCTTCTTGAAGAAGTCTCAACCGGAGGCGCGCAAGATCTTAAAATAGCCACCGATATAGCCACCGATATGGCATCTTTATATGGCATGACCGGGCTTCCGCGAAATTTTACAAATGATGGGCAGACCGTCAACCCGTATTTTATAAACCAGCTTTCACCCTATGTAAATTCGATAATTAGTGAAGTATATAAAGACATACACAAATTTTTGTGCGACAATAAGGAAAGTTTAGAAAAACTTGTTTCTTTGCTAATAGAAAAAAGAACTTTAACAGGCGAAGAAATAGATAAACTTTTGAGAGATACCATAAAATGCAATTAGACAGCCAAAGCGACTATTTCAAACTGATAACGCCCGAAGACATACTTACGGCTCAATACATGTCTTCGGCCGAAAGGCTTAAGGGTCGTTTTGTTCAAGAGACAGAAGCGCCCTGGAGCATATGGTGGGAAATCCCCATTGAAAACTCGATAATGAGCCAACTCGGAAAAATGGTAAAAGGCTATTCCGTTGAAGTCCCTGAAAAACTCTGGACAAAAGGCGTACCGGCCTCCTCCCTAAAAGAAATCTCTTGGACAGAAATCTTAAAAAAGTCTGTGATTAAAATTGACTCAAAAGCAAAAATAAGCGATGAAATTATAATATTAACGGCTGACAGAAATTTGTTTTTTGACATAGTAAGAAATCATTTTGTTCTTCAACAGGGCTCAATTCAGTTTGCCGTCTATTCACCTCAGCAAAAGCCTTATTACATGTTAAAAATCACAAACCCATCTTTATGGGTTTTACACAATCTAAGCAAGGGTAACGCGGGTTGGTTCAACAAAGCTAAGGGGCATTCCGGTCTATATATTTCTTCACAGGTAAAATTGAGAAATTTTGACGAAAATGGCAGCTATAACAAACTGGTTTTGAAAGATGGCGCCATAGTTTTAATTCAGCCCGAGAGTAATCTGCTCATAATTAAGCCCGTTTGGAGCGAAGGCGATAACCTGATATCTGTAGAACTGCAATGTCCCGAATTCAAGCAAGCCTCCGCAGATAATAAAATTATAATTAAGCCGTCTTTAAGAAACACAGACATTCAAAATCCTCCAATATTCTGGAAAGCATCAGACAAAGAGAGACTTAAAAAAATAATATCCAATCAATCGACAGAGTTTTTTCAAAACTTTGCCGCTTGGTATCTTTCAAACGAAACAATATACATCGAAGCAAGAAACACCGAAGTCTCCAGAGACATAACCACATCTTTAAACGATGCTTTTGAAGCATTTTATGAACTGGACAGGTTTGTTTATTCGCCGGTCACAAAAGTTCCTGCTCCGAAGCTATCATCGGAAAAACTGCATAAAATGGCAGAAAGCCACAGAGACGATCGCCTTTGCCTCGAAGCGACAGAAAACGGTTTAAATATTGTTATTTTAAAACACACCGACAGAATTTCAATTGAAGATCTAATAATATTGGAACTCGAAAAAGCCGTTGAAGAAAGCGAATCGATCAAACCGACCTGGAATTACGATTTTGCGGAATTAAAAAAAAAAAAACAGGTAGTTGAGATTGAAATTGCAGAAAAACCCTCTAAAAAACCTTCAAAAATAACTGCTGCTTCAGACGACAACGATGTTTTAAGCGGAATAGGAAAAGTCGTTAAACAGGCAAACAGCTTCATATCCGTTTCATTAAATTTAACAAACGATGATTCAGTATCAGAAGAAGATATCAATACTTTGTCAATCAAGCTTGCAAAAATTGATAAAGGACTTATAGAAAACCCATTTGATTCAAATTTATGGCAAGAACGCGCAGAAATAGTTAAATTAATGCGAATGCCTATTTCAGCAGCCGCTTCTGCACTTAACGGCGCAATACTGAACAAAGACATTGAAGGCATATTCAATATTGTAAAAACATTTTGTGAATCCTCTCAGGAACTAAAAATTTTCAACGAAAACGAATTAACAGAAATAAAAAGAGGTAAGCTTCTTGCGGCAATAAGAGACAAAAATCACACGGCCGAGCTATATTACTCTCTTCTTTTGGCATACGGGGCTAAGTTTAACGATGAAGACATTTTTAATCAAGCTATAGAGGGCATGAAGACAGGATTTTCTGTTGAAAAACGTAACTTTTTTGAGTTTAACGAAGCGCGCAGTGCTTCAACAATGGGGGCAAACACAGAAAACAGAGTCGAGCTGCTGTCAAAAAAGGATCTTCCGCGCATAAAAAGCAATATGAGAGGATACTTGCTAAATGTAGGCGGGTGCCCTAATTCTGCCGTGTTGCAGGCAATTCGCCTACAACTGAGAGCTATGCTTGCAACACATCTTGACATGAAAACAGCAGATATTTTAGTCGGTCCGATAGGCGAAGATGAAAATGTACCTCTTTTCAAGCAAGTGAGCGGTTATGGAAGCTACGCGAAAGAAATACCGATCAGCCCCACCGACTATAAGGTTCCGATGATATTTTGCGATTATTTAAGACGATGGAGAAATCTGGCAATAAATAAAAATGAACCTTATGAAGTTCATCGCTGGGCAAGTCTTTTTACGATGAAAAAAATAAAAGAAACGCCGCTTAAAGACTTTTTTACAGGCATTATGTATAAACCTCCCTTTTATTTTGATATAAAAGAAGAACAAACTATAGCAAACGGAATTTTCAAAATCAATAAATGGCTGGCACCCGAAGACCTTGTCGGGTTAGGAGGAAGAACCGACGGTAAAGAGCTTGCCGACCTTATTTACAAACGTTTTGCCGATGGTGAAAATGACTGGATGTTATATTTTAAAAAAGCAAAAAACACTCAAGATTTTAGATTTAAAGCAAAAGCACAGCGATTATTACTTTTAATAGCAGCTCAATATGGGCCCCACCCTGCCTTATCCGACTACGTAGAAACTCTTGAAGTAAGAAGCAATAATGCTGAAAAATGGGATATTTATAAACTTACAATGTATTGCGACATGTTTCGTTTATGCTTGTCTTTCAATATTCCCATAGATGAACAGCGATTATTCAACATTATTATCAACAGAATTCCTTTACCGCCGAAGGGTTGGGAAGACTTTGAAAGTTCGGCGGAATGGATAATAATGTGCTTACTTTTGACAAATTCTCCCGGAAGAAGATTTCAACTTGACAGTCTCAGCCAAAGAGCTATTAAGTGGTTGAAAGTCGCAGCAGAAAAAGCTGACAAAGAAATATTTGCAAAATGTATGACTATTTTAAGTTTTATTCAGATCGGAATTTTAGCTGATCTTGTGCCTGAAAAGCTTGAGCTACATAAAACAATCGAAAAGCGTAAAGTATTTTGGATTCAGCATGCTACCGGCCTTTCCAGAGGTAAAACAAAAGAATTTAATGAATGGAAAAGAATATTTAAAGAATTGAGGACCAAAAACAGTGACTGACATAAATCTAATCAACGAATCTCGCGAAAAGGTAGCTGATTATTTCAGCAGGTTAGACGGTTTTTTTCTAAAAAGAACAGAACTTCTAAAATTGATGATAACAGCGGTAACCGCACAAGAACCGATGTTATTCGTTGGGCGCCCCGGAACAGCAAAATCTTTGTTGGTATCAGTATTCTGTCAGGGGTTGGGGTTACATGAAGATGACTATTTTGAATACATGCTCACCAAATTTACCGAGCCAAGCGAAATTATGGGTCCGGTTGATATTCAAGAACTCAAATCGGGTCGTTATTCAAGAAAAATCGAAGGGCATCTTCCCACCGCAAAAATCGCATTTTTAGATGAAATATTTAAGGCAAATTCCGCAATTTTAAACGTTCTTTTGACCATTATTAACGAAAGAAAATATTATCAGGAAGGCAAACCGATTCCCGTGCCGTTGATTTGCATGTTTGCGGCGAGCAATGAGATTCCTGATTTTGGCGAGTTTGACGCTTTAAAAGACAGATTTATAATAAAAGCCGAAACCCTTTCTGTTAAAGACAGTTGCTTCAGCGAACTGATAAGATCAGGTATAACTCACGAACAAAGGGCATTTAATCGAGAAAAGCCTTGGAAGTCCGATTGCACATTAAATGACTTTATAGTCTTACATGACTACATCGTCTCGACAGTGTTGCCAAATGCGATTAAGCGCGAAGATCACGAGTTAATGGGTTCACCTGAGATGACTACCGCCTTTAAGGCATTGATTTACGTTTTATCCGAGGAGCTAAAAGTTGAGATTACGGACAGAAAGCTAATCAAGCTTTATAAGCTCATTCTGACGCAGGCCTTCATATTTAACGGGGGAAAAGTTACGGCAAATGAACTTAAATTGCTGTGTTATTGCGGGAACAATTTTTCTGACATAAAAAAGATCAAAGATTACATTGAAGAAAGGCTGGCTAATCTGGCATAATGGATTTTTGGGATTTTGAAAAAATATATTTCTGGTATGATTTTTCCATAAAAAAATCCGGGTTTGACTCATTAGAACCACAAATAAAAGACTTCTGGAAAAAATTGGTTTCTAACGGCAGATGTTCAATTCCTCCCGGCTTTTTAGCATCTTTAATGAACCGATTAATGCCGTTAAAAATCGGCAGAGCCCTGCCTAATAAAGTTTCATTCACAGAAGAAGAAAACTATATAAACCGAATTTTAGAATCGGCAGGAGCAGAAAAACTTTTCAATCTCTTTGTTTTCAGCGAATCTGCCAATAAATACGATTGTTTTATAAGTATTTTTGAACAGATTCTTTTTAGACTCCCCGATTTCAGACACAACAAAGTTATGTTTTTAGAAAGCGAAGTTAACAAGGCTTTTGAAATTTCTTCAGGCAAATTTGAAGACAAAAATGAAACATTATTTGACCCTGATATTATTTTAAAAGAAATTTACATTAACGCGGAAAATGAATTTATTGAATCAAAAATAACATTCAAAGAAGAAGATATTTTTGAAATAAGCCATCCAAAGCTATTTGAAAAATCATCAGACCGCTTATTTTACAGAAAAATGAGCAGTGCCATAAAAACCATGAGTTTTTGGTTAAGAGGTACTTTTACTTTGCAAGAAGAGAGCTCCTGGGTAGTGACTAAATACGGAGAGCCGCAAACACTGCCGATCGGTGGCTATGATGAGTTAACAAACAAAGGCACCATTTCTTCTATGTTAACTTCAGAGCTTGCTTATATAGATGAAACCATGGACTTTGATCTGTTTGACTACAAATTAATCGAAAACAGGTTGCTCTACTTTAAAAGGGATACCGGTTCAATATTCAGAATCAGACGTGATTTTCTGATTCAAATTTCAATGACAGAATTTTTTGAACATGAAAAAAATCTGGGTATTTTATTTGCATGCATATTTAGTTTTGCGAGCAAAATAATTGAGGTTTATGCAAAAGACATGGTAAAAGTAACCGTGTTATTAAACGGTTACACACCCACATCAATAAATGAAGCTGCCGGCTTTTTCAACCATTTTTTGTTGGCAAAATCAATGGCTAACAGAGTTAGCATGATTATCCAAAAAAGCGATGAAATCCCTGAAGAAATATTAAGAAAAGAAGCGCAATTGTGCATTTTTGGGCCACGACACATTAAGAGCTCGAACTTCATTAAATTTATATTTCCGCAAGATGATGATTTTGCCAAACTATCACAGGAAAATCAGGAACAAGAGCTTGGAAAACTAGTTAACAGGATGATTGAAAAGATGGTAAGAAATGAATTCAGTAAATTTGAAAATCAATAATTTTATAGAAGAAACAAAAGTTGAGGGGCCGTTCATAAGATCAGCCGTTTGGCTTCAGGGCTGCTCTATTCTATGTGAAGAGTGCTGTAATCCACATATGCAAAACTTTGATGATGGCAATGAAGTAGAAACCGCTAAACTTTACACATCAATTTTATCGGCGAAGATGAAAAATCCGGAAACGGAAGGTCTTACAATTCTGGGCGGCGAGCCATTAGATCAAGCAAAACCACTTGGAATATTACTTGAAAAATTAAAAGAAAAAATAACTAATTACGGAATTATTCTGTTTACAGGTTATAATTGGAGAGAAGTTGAAAAAGACAGTGAAAAAATCAAAACAGCCGAACTATGCGATCTTGTAATTGCCGGCCCTTATATAAAATCTTTAAAATCCGCATCTCGCAGATGGATAGGTTCTGACAATCAAGTAGCAAAGTTTATCACCGACAGATACTCAAAACTTCTTACTCCTTGGCCTAAAGGAATCATCGAATTTGAAATAACTTTTAAGGACTCTGAAATATCTTTTAACGGAACTCCTACCGAAGGGAAAATATTATAATGAAAATTTTGCTCGATCTTGATTTTAATCAAACAACCGGTGAGACAAGAATAGTTGTGGAAGTCATAGATACTTCTCTTTCAACGATAGAGCTGAATGAGGAAATTAGATCCGGCAATATGCTCAAAACAGTTTTGAAAGAAGCTGAAAAAATGTTTGGCAAAGATTTGGTCAACCGTGTAAAAGACGGAAGTATAAAAGCAATATGTTTAGACAATCATCCCGAGCTAAAAAACAACTCAGAGGGAATTTTGATTTCTGAAGAAAACGAAGTAAAATCAGGGAAAATATTATTGAACCAATGAAAATATCTGTCTATCCCGAAGATGTATTATTTGAATATACCAAATCTCTTCTTCAAAGAGAGTATTTTGTGCATCCCGAAAAAAAATACATAAAACGTTTCCCGCAAAACATAGAGTTTTCATCTGAATTTGCCGAAAAATGGCAGAACTTAATAAGCAGCTCTGTCAAAGCCTATTTAGGTAAATTATTTCTCAACAAAAAATTTTTAACAGAAAAGAACGGAACCATAAAAAGCTATTCTCTTGCAGACAAAGAGATATGGGATGACTTAGACTTCACTTTTACGCATCGCTCCGCTGAAAGACTTTATGAAAAGATGCTTGAGAATGAAGTTCAGACTTATAAAATATTTCCCGGCCAGCATTTAATAGCAACAGTTTCTGACTCACTTTTCATAAGCATATGTTTAAAAAATTTCGAAATATATCATTTTCCTTGGATAGTCAAAAACAATGCTAATTGGCTAATAAAGGCTGTTTATATAACAAAGGCTTCAAATTGGGGCTCTGTTATTCCCAAATGGGCTTATTTATTAGAAAATTACAAAGAAAATGAGTTTCCCTTGCGCGAACTCTTAATAGAAAAATTAGCGGCATATTTAGCTGATGCATCTGAAAGTCTCTCCTCTTCATATGAAAATAACAGTAGGGTCGAAAAAAATGTAAAAGAAGTGTATAATCTTTTTAACAAAGCTTTAACAGGTTGGAAAGAAGAGTGCCCGGTGGGCTATGAAGACGAAAAATATTTGGACAGCATAATTGCAAGTAATAAAATAATTGAGCTTTACAATCATTTTATAAATAACCTAGAATTTGCACGCCAAACACGTGATTCTGCGACAGAAATTTTCAACGCAATAATGGAGTAACTTAAAATGAGCCATTCTTACAGAATTTCAGTTCCTATAAATATAGCTCTGTCAGACACTTTCAGAGAAAAAATTAAATCATATAAAATTGATTTTACTCTTTTAGAAATATTACCCAAAGACACTATGCTTGAAATGCTTAAAAGCAAGCTATTAAGCAAAGGTTTCAAAGAAACAGAAAAAGGACTTGAAACATCAGATTATTTAGGTGACACCGCAACTTTTAATTTAGATACAATGCAATTGAATGTAACCTTAAACCTGTCTAAAAATCATGATATTTATTTACTAGACGACTCTAATTCAGACAAAATGCTTGAAAGCATCATCAGCAATTGTATTAAAAGCGAAGTGCCCCTTCCGGTTGATATTAGTCGTAATTTAGGTAAAGAATATGCCAAACGCATTACAAAAGTTGCTATTGAAAGCAAAAAAATAATTAACAATGCCTTAAAAGAGATTTATAAAGAAGCTGTAATAATTAAAGCCAAAGAATTAGGAAACTTAGTTAATATCAGCGAATCAGAGAGCGGGGGCAATTATAGAGTTCACATAGAAATTCAGAACTAATAAATTGCACTTTGTTGCCGATATTTAGAAGTATTATGATGATTAAATTATTATTAGCTTCAGTTTTTTGCATAGTTCCTTTTATTGCTATGGCGGCAGCTGCCGGTTCAGAACTGTTTTTAAGCGGGGATGACGTTGATCTTTTGGTTGGAACTCCAACCGGGATCTCTGAACCTCTAGATACTCGAAGAACCGTATTAGCTGAAGAAGACAGAATTGATTATTCCAATATGCTTGAAGAAGACTTTTCAGACTGCTCAGAATTTGCGATTCAAAGTTGGCATGATGCAGAGGACATTATGCCTGATGAATCAATGACAGAATCTCAATATCTTGATCTGGTTTCTGAAACAAATGAATTAGAAGAGCTTTCAGATGAATCGAACGCAGTAGCAGAATATTTTGAAGAAAATGCTTCAGAAAGTTCTTATGAAATGGACGAAAATATTCAAGAACAGATTGAAACAGAACAAGAGCTGTGATAGATTTAAAGTAAAGTATTCAGGAGGATAACAATGTCGCAGGTCCACCGCCGAACGAATTATTTCATCAAACCGGGCTTTCAGAGTCGTTTGACCGCAATTTTTATTCTGATAGTCATAATTGTGGCCAATATAGTTGGCGCTTTAGTTTATGGATTTTCAGTTATAAAACTCGAGAACAGTCTTGTCGATGAAGCTAAGTTGCCCGTAGACAGCAAACAATTAGGACAAGCACTACTGCCCGGGGTAATTATTGCAGAGCTGATAAGTATATTTATTGTCGCTTTTATATGTATATTTGTGACGCATACCATAGCGGGGCCGGTGTACCGAATGGAACGTGTAGCACGCAACATTGGTGATGGCGATCTGACTCATTTTATCAAACTGCGCCCCAAAGATGAACTTAAAGACCTTGCTGACACCATGAATGAAATGACAATGGGCCTGAGGAACAAAGTAATAAGTTTTAAAGAAGAAATTGCCCAAATTCAAGAAGGTGTTGCGCTGGCCAAAAGCACCGGCAACACAAGCGGTCTGGACAAAGTTTTAGCATCGGTCAGCAGCATGGAAAAATCTCTTAACAGTTTTATACTCGAAAGAGAAAGAAGAATAGCTAAGCCGGAAGATGACACACCCGAGCTTCAAGATGTTGAAGATGCAAGCGAAGAAAAAAATACAGAAGAAGAAGAAAAAGCATAAGACATAAGAGCCTAACAAGAGATTAAAAAATAAATCGGAAAACTAATTTATGTTTTCCGATTTTATTTTAGGTTTCGTTCTTATTTTAGTTTCGCATATAACTTGTCTGATCTGTCAAATGCGTCTTTGTAATTAATATCAACATTACAAATAAAATCATACATTTTTAAAGCTTCTTTGTATTTCTTATCGTTTTCAAGGGCTGTGGCCACTTTATAAAGCATATCTTTCATCGAGTCAGACAGAATCTCGGGATCTAAATCAAGAGTTTCTACTAATTCATAAGCCATAATCGGATTCTTTTTTCCGAGCCAAGCCTGTATAAGCAAGTCTCCGATATCTTTATTTCTATTCGAAGCATAATCGTTACTCAATGTATCGATTATTGAGTCCCAATTGCTTGCGGCAGCTGCTTCTCGAGCGGCATGTATTTTTTGTTCAAGCTCAAACCCCTTCGTGTTAGTAATTGAGGGACTATGCGGAAGGGGTTTTACCGGATCTGGGTCTGGGTCGGGGTCGGGCTCAAACCCGGGCTCAGAAAGGTTTTCTTCTTCGGGAAGTTGCTCAACAGGAAGATCAGCCGCAAACTCGTCAAGAAACGAATCTGAGAGATTAAAAGGGTCTAATGTTGGCAGGTTATCATCTCCGGCCGGTCCTCTTTCTGCCGGTTCAAGCCCTGTCCAATCTGAATCGGCAGGTATCTCTACAGCTTTTTTTTCTTCAAATGTTTTATTTTCCACCTGACTTTGAATAGAATCAAAAGTCGGCAAGTCAAAAATATCTTTTTCATCTTTTGCATTTTTCTCAATTGTCTCAGGCTCAACAGATTCATTCTTTAAAAAATCCGGTATCGGAATTGTGTCTTCGGGCGGCAAATAATCTTGCACATCATAATCTTCAGAGCCGGGCTCAGGCAAATCAGGCATGGGCAGATCTTCGGGAATGTTTGGCAAATCCGGAAAAGAAGCAGAAGAAGAAAGGTTAGAAACGTTTTCAGAGTCGTTTTTCAATCCGGCTGCAATTTCTTTCAACTGCAAATTATTGGGATATTTTTCAAGAAACTTATCATATTGTTCTATGGCATCTTGAATTTTGTTCAATTTCTTCATTGAAGACGTATAAACTACGTGTATGCCCATATTCTCTATATTAGTTTCAAGAATTTCAACGCATGTCTTAGCCGTTTCTTCGAATCTGCCGGCTTTTGAATAGTTACGCGCAAGCAATTCCTTGTATTCCGGTTTATTATTAGTTTTTATTGCGGTCTCAAGAACCGTTATAGCCTCATTGCTCAAAATCCTTGCCTTAACGTAGCTATTTGCAAGAGCTTCCACGACTTCAGGGTCTCGCTCTGAGGTTTTATAATAAGTGTATAAAATTTCCATAGCTTCTTGCGTAGTATTGCCGGTCTTCACATAATGCTTAGCCAAAATCGGCAAGTATTCGAGCTTACCGGGATTTTCCCTGTAAATGTCTTCGTACATTGCAATTGCTTCATTTGAAGTATCATTAGAGGCAATTGACGAATTTGCAAGGTAAGCCCAAGCCACATCGTTTTCAGGAAACTTTTCCAGAATTTTTCGCGCGTATTCCTGGCATTTTTGCAAATTCTTAGTGTCAAAATGGCATTTAACAATAATTTCTAAGATTTCTCTTTCAATTTGAATTGGCTGACCTTTTGCCAGGGCTTTTTCACCTAACGAAACAGCTTTTTTATATTTATGAGCCTTATAAGCCTTAGCAACTTCCTCTATGGGGTTTTTCGGCAAGAATAGCGAGTGCGAGATCGAATTTAATACAGCCACAAAAACGAACAAAATAAAAATAAGAATGACGCCGCCCCACATCCAAAACTTATACAGATGGTATGAAATACCTCTGTAAAGTTCTCCGTATCTGTCTTTGTTTTTAATGAAAGCAGAATGTTCTTTCTCAAAATACTTAAACAGGCGGTCTGCTTCTTTAAAGTCGCCTTTCTCATATAAAACCTGTAATTTTATCCATTCAGCCTCTCTAATAAAGTCACTCTCAACTGTTTTGTCATTAATGACGATATCAAAATACTTCAAAGCCTTGTCATAATCAGGATTCTCTTTAGTCAAAGATATCCTGCCAAGATAATAAGCGGCACTTCTGTATTTTTCGGGGTCATGCCGGTAAACCTCTTCTAACAAAGGCTCTGCCCTATTTAAACTGCCCATTTCGAAATAGTCCATGGCCTCTTTGAACTTTTCAATCATTAAAAAGTAATCATCAATCCGTTTTTTTGTGCCGTCTTTATCTATTAACTTTGGATAAAGTTGAAGAGCAGTTTTATATTCGTCTCTTGCAAGCTGATAATCTTTTCGTTCAAACGACCTTCTCGCCTTTTCAGCTAAAACTTCAGCATCTTTGCGATTGGAATTATCTTCGACAGGTTTAGAAACAACTTGTTGAGGCTTATTTTTACCCATCGGGTCAGGAACCTCTATATCGCTATCGTCATCGAAATCGGAAAAGGGGTCATCTTCTAAGGATATATCATCAGAGGGTTCCACTTCGTCCGGCAAAATCTCGCTGTCATCATCGTCTTCTTTCGGTGTATATTCCATCGGCGGCAACAAATCAACATTAGGTGCCACAGTTGTATTTACCGCAACTTGGGTCGGGTCATTTTCAAACGGACTGACCGGTATTGCCGGCCCTGTGGGGGCAACAGCAGGAGTTGCTCTAAGCAAAAAGTTGCTGTTTTTACATATCTTTGCAGCTGTTGCTTGACCATAGTTTTTACAAGAATACAAAAACTGAAAATCTTCAAATACCACTTGAGAATCAGGCATACTTTCCAGAACATTTCCCATTCTGTCAAAAGCAGAATCAATATTTCCTCGTCTAAAAAGTATTTTTGCACAAACATAATTACTTAAAGGCGCAGACTTTATATCTAGGGCCTTTGAAATATATGAAAGGGCGTTATCAAAGTCGCTTTGCTGAAAAGCTATATCGGCGAGAATCGTAAAAACGGCGGGATCGTCAGGATTCACTTTTGCCTGCTTAAGCATTTGTTCTTTTGTTTTCTCTAAAATATCGACTCTGAGCTTTTGCAACCCCGGATCTATGCGGTCTCTGGTAATTTCATATCTTAAGATTTCGTTATATGCTTCCCCATACATTTTTGCGCCGAGAAACTTATTAAGAGTTACGTATTCATCGGCAATCTGAGCCGACAAAGGCAAAACAGTCACGATGCACAATAACGTCGCGACCAATCTTAGAATATAAAATTTTAAATTACTATTCATTTATTAAAACAAGTTTGTTCCGCAGTGAGAGCAGGTGTATGCATTTCCGGGATTAACATACTTACAATTTGGGCATTCGATGTCTGAATTTTCGAGAGGTCTGATAATAGACTTAACTATTTTTGGCTCTTCGGGTTCTTCAAGATTTTGCGGCTGTTCTTCGTCTACAGCGTTTTCGTTCGAATCATTGTTTTGCACGATTTCGGTGTTTTCCGAGGGTTGTTCGGCTTGGTCTTGCTCTTGCTCTGCTTGAGGTTGTTCTGCTTGTTCCTGTTGAGCAAGCTCTAGTTGCCTTTTTCTTTCCAGCTCCTGCTCTCTTTGTTCTTTTCTGATGCGTATTTCGTTTTCTCTTGCCTGTTGAATTTCTCTTTCTTTTTCTGCCTTTTCGAGATTTTCTATCTTTTTACGCGCTTCTAAGAGGCCATTTTGAAAAGCAACGTTATATGGATTTTTCTTTAAGAAATTGCCATATATTTCTATGAGATTCGGCAATTCGTTCTTTCTTGCATAAACATCTATAAGAACCGGGTGCACAAGTTCATTATTTATATCGGCATTGATAACCTGTTCACATAAATGTAAACATTCGTCGTACTGATGCATTTTCACATGAATTCTTGCTACGCCCAGTAAAAATTCAGGCTCAATCTCATTATGAGAAGCCATAATTTCCATCATTTTTTGGAAAACTTTCATAGCTTTATCATCAGTTTTTGACATTTTAAGATAGTATCTGCCAAGAGGTTTCAAGACTTCGGGATTATTGGGATCAAGAGTCAGCCATTGTTCTAAAACCCCCACCCCTTCATCAGACAGTGATTTTTGTTGCGTGTAGTGTGTTCCCAACAAAGAAACCAATGCCAAGTTTCTGGGTTCCTTTTTATATAAATTCAGTAATTCAGGCAAACTTTCGGGGGTTAGCATTCGCCGGCCCAAATAAGCATAACCAAGCCACAAATGGGCCTCTTCATCTTTAACATTTAATGAAATAAGATGTTTACACTCACCGATTGCTTTATCGTAAACACCCTTTTTAAGAAAAGCCTGAGCCAGAATTCTTGATATTATGGCTGAATCATAAGCCGTAAGAATTGGCAGTCTTCTAACTTTGGTCAACTCATCAATACATTCTTTAAGCATATCTTTTTTAAGATATTTTTTTGCTTTATTGATAGAGGTGTTCTTATTATATTCCGGTAAGTATTTATAAATTGCGTAGCTTATCCAAAGTAATATAACAATGGCCACAATCGGCAATATATACTTAAGCTTTGACACACTGGACAAAAGCAATTTATCGTTTAATTCGGGGTAACCGGGGTCAGAATTTCTGATTTCGGTAAAATACTTAAAAGCAATGTCTTTATTGCCCATTTCAAGGTTAACTGAGCCAATAACAAATTTTGCTCTGTTGTTTTCAGGCTGCCTCGCAAGCTGCAAATTTGCGTATTCAAGAGCTTCTTTAGCTTCGCCCGTTTTCCACAAAGCTTCGGCCAAGTAGCTTGGAAGCTGAACATCGTAATCATTCGGCAGTTTTCGGAGCAATTTAACAACTTCCGGGTAGTCGCCAATATTTCTATTTTCGATAGCTTTTTCCCAATTTGTTTTTCTGCTTTCTATTTCTTCTATTCTTTGAATTCCTTCTTCAAAAGTACGCCCGGAATTTTTCAATTCTTTATCGAATTTAACTAATTTGAGTCCTCGCTCATAGTTTAACTTAGCATCTATGTAATTCTTAGCGTCAAAGAAAGAATTAGCTCTTGAAAGAAACTCATTTGCGAGATTGTTTCTTTCTTCTTTAATGCTTGAAAGGGGACTTGTTTGGCCAAGCACCTTAAGAACTTCGCTTTCTTTTGCCACTGCCGTTTCGTATAATTTTCTTGCTTCGGAATTTTCAGCAACAATCCCTTGCAGAGAATCTCTTACAGCTATCCAATTTTGCTCAGATGCATACTTTTTAGCTTCAGCCAATATTTGAGCCGAGCTTTTTGCAAAAGCCAATGCATCGATTAAACTCTTAGCACTTTCATTATTTGGTTGTATTTCCAGAGCCTGTTTCAATAAAGCAGTAGCAGAATCATTTTTTCCGTTTTCTTTTGCTTCTTGGGCCTTACTGATTAGATCTGCCACTTTTTTATTAGAAACATTTCTGATTTTAGTTTGAAGCTCTCTTGCGTATGAAGAATTCGACAAAGAGTATTTAAGCGCATTATCAATATTAGACCTAGCTTCATTCAGATTATTTTTTTCAAAATGATCTTCTGCCAAAAACAAAAATATGAGACCCATTTCTTCTGAGTCATATCTTGTTCTCATTGCAGAATTTTTATCTAACAAAAGCTCTGCGGTTTCACGAGCTTTTGTCAGATTATTAGATTTTTTATAATGATTTATTAAACCTAAGCCAACCGAAAGTTTTGCCGGGTTAACTTCAACAATTTCTCTTCTGAGAGCCAGAGCTTCTGATGTTGCTCCTTTTTTTTCGGCAACATCAAGTTTGTCAACCATAAATTTAGTGTATTCATCAAGATATTTTATGTTTTTGGGGTCGAGAGTGTAAGCTTTTTTAAACTGCTTAAAAGCCTCGTCTGTTCTCCCTCTGAGTTTCAGAAGCATACCCGCGTTATATACGGGCTCTCCCCATTCCGGTGCAAGTTCCATTGCATCTTTAAGGAACTTAACAGCCTCTTGATGATGTCCCGAAGCTGTGGCAGTTACGCCTTTTCTGTTAAATTCCCGGGCTGCTTCAGATTGTGCGTATGCAAACCCGCACACAAAAAGCATAAAAACAAAGATTATACATAATTTATGGGACTGATTATTACTACTCATAAACTCCCCAATACTGAATTAGTTTCCGCCTTGTAAAATTGGCATAAAGACGGCAGTTGAAGTTAGAATGTCTATTGCCCTTTGCAACTGTGTATCATAAGGATTTATTACGTACTGTTCGATTTTGTCACGATTTAAGCTGTCGGGAGGCTCAACAAAACCGCTCAATTTATGTGATTCAGAAGCAGTTTTATTCAAGTAGTTAATATAAATTGTTCCTGAACTGAGCTCGGCTTTATAAGTATCGGTGGCTAATTGCTCAGAAGGCCCTGAATGGGAGTTACTGAGTTTTTGTAAATATTTTTGATCAAGTTCGATTGCTTTTCTTATTTCTTCTTGTTTATCTTCTTCGATTCTTTGCAATTCCACTTCTATATCAGGTTGGATGCCTGTTTTATGAATGTTTACACCGGAAGGCGTATAATAAAGCGCTGTAGTAAGGGCCATGGCGGAACCGTCATTCAGAGAGATAACTGTTTGCACAGAACCCTTACCAAATGTTTTCTTACCGAGCAAAAGGCCACGCTTATTATCTTTTATGGCACCGGCAACGATTTCTGAAGCGGAAGCCGAGCCTTCATTTATAAGAACTACCAAAGGCAAGACGGGGTGATACTTAAAGAATGAGCTATAAGTATTTTGTTCTCCGTCTCTTCCTTTTATAGAGACAATATCGCCTTTAGGTATAAACTTTCTGCCTACTTCAACAGCTGCGGTAAGAAGTCCGCCCGGATTATTTCTCAAATCTAAAATAAGTGATTTGGCACCATTTTTTTCAAGTTTTATCATGGCGTTTTCAAGGTCTTCTGCCGAAGTTTGAATAAACTGCGTCAACCTAATGTATCCGATATCATTGTTCTTTCCGACTGTCCAATATTTAATACTCGGAACTTTTATGATTTGGCGTTCAAGCTCATAATCTTTTGTTTTATTTTGTCCTTCTCTTAAAATGCTTATTACAACTTTAGAACCGACGGGCCCTCGCAACAACTTCACTGCATCGTGCAAAGGTATATCTATAACATCTTTGCCGTCAATTTTAGTTATCATGTCTCCTGCCATTATTCCGGCTCTCGAAGCGGGCGTATCATCGATTGGTGATATTACCGTAAGCATTCTTTCTTTTATAGAAATTACAATACCGAGTCCGCCAAACTCTCCTTGCGTTTCAGTCTGCATTTCTTTGAAAACTTTAGGTTCCATAAATCTGGTATAAGGATCATCAAGTTTTTTCAGCATTCCTTCAATGGCGCCGTATATCAACTGTTGTTCATCAAGATTTTCTTCAACATAATCTGACTTAACAAGCTCAAGAACTTTTCTGATAAGATCGAGCGTTTTATAATAAGCCAAATTTGTTGAAGCAGCAGATGCCACTGTTCCCATACCGAGGGCAACTACCGTAGCTACGATTGCTGCCAAAGCAAAACATTTAAACCATTTTTTCATTTGATATACCTTCCCTATTCAGGATAAAAGCTAATATGGCAAATACTCAAGAGGCTTTTGCTTCTTGCTTCCAAAGCGGATTTCAAAATGCAGGGCGGCATTTCTTCCGCCGGCCGCAATTTTGCCGATTACATCCCCTTTTTCCACAACTTCGTTCAAACCCACCCAAATATTGTCGAGTCTTGCATACACAGTTGAAAAACCGCGTTCGTGTCCTAATATTACCACATCTCCCAGGCCACTTATAGAACCTTTATAAAGAACCTTTCCTTTTGATGCAGCCGTTATTTCTGAATCGGCAATCAAAGCCACTAATATAGCTTCGGCACCATCTTCGTTTATAGGGGTGACCTCTTCTCTTAAGTTATTTGCGACAGGCCACGCAAACTGCATTACTTTTGCACCCTGAACTTTTTGTGTTTCGGCATTATCTTGTTGTGCAACAGAGTCAGCGGCAACATCTTCGGGAATTACTTTTGTAACTACCGAATCCAGATTCTTTAAAGCTTTTTTTAGGGATTCTTTTTCAGTAAGCAGCTTCTTTTCTTTATTAAGAAACATTTTTTTTTCAAGCAAAAGCGTAGATAACATAGCATTTAGACCGGAAGTTTCGTTTTTTAGCTTCTTTTCTTTTGAATCAAGCTCCTTCTTACCCGCTTCGAGATGTTTCAATTTTCGAGACATTTCCTCGTTGAGGCTGTTAATTGCTTGTTGCTCGTTTTGCAATGTTTCTACAACCTCTTTGTCGCTTTCTAAGAGATATTTTACCATCTGATATCGATTTAAAAAAGAATTCAGATCTTTGGCCGCAAACATTGAGCTTAACAATGTTCCCTGCTTAATTTTATGAAGTTGCACCAATCGAGACTTGTAACGATTTAAAATACTTGTTATTCTTTTTTTTAAAGTTTCAGCCTGTATCTTTATTTTTTCAACATTAAGTTCTGTTTCCCTGAGGCCTTCGTTCAGCTGGTCTATTTGTGACTTTAAATTTTTAACTTCTTTTGTTTTAACAGTAATTCTTTTATTCAAATCAGTTGTTTTCGTCTCTGAGCTTTTAACCTTTAGCTTCATAAACTCTATTTGAAGATCTATGTCTTCAATTTCTTTCTGTATATCTTGGACGCTTGCCTGGTCTTGCCCATATAAGCAAGGGTGCAACAACAACGCCACACATAGTGCAACAATAGTTGGCAAGCTAATTTTAAGACACATTTTAAATACCCTAGTTTACAGAACTGCTGAATTTTCTGATATCACGCAGTGAAAGCAGACTTCCGACAACGCCCAATATGAGACCCATCATAAATAATTTTGCTGTAAGCTTAAACAATTGCTCGAAAGTAATACCTATTCCGAAGAATGGAATAAGCTCGGCAAATTTACCCACAACAAGATGATAACTTGACAATAAAATAATTGTGGCGATTACCGAACCGATAAGACCTTGTACAAGTCCTTCAATTATAAAAGGTCCGCGCACAAACCAATCGGTCGCACCAACAAGCTTCATGATAATTATTTCTTCTCTGCGCATAAACAAAGTCATTCTAACCGTATTAAAAACAATAAACATGGACGAACAACCCAATAAAACAACTACGGAAAGACTGACATACCACAACAAGCCCGACATGCCTTCAAATTGCTTAAAAAGATCTTCACCGTAACTCAAGTTATCTACCAAAGGTTCGAGCTTAACTTTATCAACAATTGATTTTAACAGATCGGGATTCTTCAATTTAATTCTGATTGTTGTAGGCAAAGGATTATCTTCGGGAGTAACTCCAATTTGAAGAAGTCTTTTATCATCAGGGTCAGAGAAAAGTTCTCTGACAGCGTCTTCTGACGACACAACCAAAGAATCCGCCACTTCAGGCATATCAGCCAGGCGCATGTTGAATGTATGGGCTTCTGCAAGCAACGTGTCATTTTTAAGATAAACAGTTACCATAGCCTCAGATTGCATTTGCAATAAGAAAGCCTCTAAATTCATTGTCGTAAAGAGGAATGCTCCCATTATCACAAGGGATATTGCAACAGTTGAAACAGTAATAAAAGTCGTAATCCCGGAACGTCTGAGATTAGTCAGAGCTTCGGTCAAAAAAAACGACAGTTTTGCCAAAGACATTTAAAATGCTCCTTAAATCACTCGTATGCGTATGTTCCGCATTCTTCGTCTTTTATTATCGTTCCGTCCATCAGAGCGAGAACACGCCTTCGAAGTTTATTAACAATTTTTTCATTGTGAGTGGCCATAATTATTGTAGTTCCACGCATATTGATTTCTAAAAACAGCTTAATTATTTCGTCAGAAATCATGGGGTCAAGATTACCCGTCGGCTCGTCTGTTATTAGCACCAAGGGATTATTAACTATTGCTCGCGCTATACAAACCCTTTGTTGCTCCCCTCCGGAGAGTTCTGTGGGAAACATTCGCCGCTTATGAGAAAGCCCAACCTGCTCTAATGCTTCTTGTATTCTAGTGTTTATGACTGCATCAGAAACCCCTACAACTCTGAGGCCAAAAGCAACGTTTTCAGCAACAGTTCTGTTTTTTAACAGCTGAAAATCTTGAAGCACTATCCCGAGATTTCTTCTTAGGTAAGGCACACGACTTTCGGGCATGGTCACAATGTCTTTACCGTCAACAAGTATTTTGCCCATAGTCGGGATTTCTTCTCTAAAAAGCATCTTTAAAAAAGTACTTTTTCCTGCCCCCGAAGGTCCAACCAAAAAAACAAAATCGCCTTTATTAATTGTGACACTTATGTCATTCAAGGCTCTCACGCCGTTCGGAAATATTTTAGTTACATTTTGTATTTCAATCATTTTTAGCAATCACTTGAGTTAATTCACAATCGGGATTTATACACATAGTTTGGCATTATAACAGTATATATTCTATTATAGCAACCCAAAAAACATGAAAGATAATTTATTTAATTGACAGCTTTCTCTTGCAAACTTATAATAGCGCCACGGAATACAAAGAAAGGCTTGAAATAATGGCTAATCAAAATAACAACAAAAAAACCTTGGATGCTGTCACCCCAAAATCAGAAGACATTTCGCGTTGGTATACCGACGTTGTTCTGAAAGCAAAAATGGCCGACTATTCGCCTGTTAAAGGTTGCATGGTTATTCGTCCTTATGGCTACGCTTTATGGGAAAACATACAGCAGATTCTGGATAAAGAATTTAAGCGCCTTGGGCATGTAAACGCTTATTTTCCCCTGTTTATTCCTGAGAGCTTTCTATTAAAAGAAGCTGAACACGTTGAAGGATTTGCCCCTGAAGTAGCTTGGGTTACAAAAGGCGGCAATGACGACCTTGAAGAAAAACTCGCCATTCGCCCTACCTCAGAAGCAATAATAGGACACATGTATTCAAAGTGGGTTGAAAGCTACCGTGATTTACCTATAAAAATCAACCAGTGGGCCAACGTTGTACGCTGGGAAAAAGTAACGAGACCTTTTTTGAGAACGACCGAATTTTTGTGGCAAGAAGGGCACACTGCACACAGAACGCACGAAGAAGCCAAAGAAGAAGTTATGCAGATGCTTCAGGTTTATCGTGATTTTGTTGAAAATGATCTTGCTATTCCACTTGTTACAGGTGAAAAGAGCCAAAAAGAAAAATTTGCCGGAGCGCTGAACACATACACAATAGAAGCCCTGATGCCCGATGGACAAGCTTTACAATCAGGCACTTCTCATGATTTGGGACAAAACTTCTCGAAAGCTTTTGATATTAACTTTTTAGATTCGGACGGACAAAGAAAATTTGCCTGGACAACATCTTGGGGCATTTCTACACGTATTATCGGCGCCGTAATCATGGCTCACGGGGATGACAAAGGCTTAAGACTGCCACCAAGAGTTGCCCCAACACAAGCCGTGGTAATTCCGATAGTTTATAAAGATTCAACGGCAGTCAATGACAAAGCAAAAGAACTCACAACAAGACTGTCAAAAATCGGCATTCGTGTTCAATTAGACGACCGCGAAGGTTTTAAACCGGGTTGGAAATATTCTGAATATGAAATGATGGGTGTTCCGCTAAGAGTTGAAATTGGTCAAAAAGATCTCGACAAAGGACAAGTTTGCTTAGTTCGCCGTGACACCTCAGAAAAGATGTTTATAGCCGACTCTGAATTCGAAGCAACAGTTGAGAAGCTTATGCAGGAAATCCAAGAAACTTTATTCAAACAAGCCAAAGAAATATTAGAGAACAAAACTTTGAGAGCAAGCTCTTTTGAAGAATTTGTGAGCATAATTAAAGAAAAACGCTGTATGGCCGACTTGGTTTGGTGCGGTTCGGCAGAATGTGAGAACAAATTTAAAGCAGAAGCGGGCGCAACCATAAGATGCTTTAACGAAAATGCCGTTGACGGTAATTGTGTTTGTTGCAATAACCCCGGAAAACACAGAGTGTTTGTCGCCAGATCATACTGACAGATATAAAAAAAGCGCCGCGCAATGCGCGGCGCTTTTTTATAGCAATTATTTTTTGCAGTCAGCTTTGCAGTCGCCTTTTGAACATTTTTTCATCATGGCTTTTTTGCAGTCAGCTTTGCAGTCGCCTTTTGAGCATTTTTTCATCATGGCTTTTTTGCAGTCAGACTTGAGGCATTTTCCTTTTGCCGGAGCTACAGCAGCTTTGCCTTCTGAAGCAACATTTTGCAAATAGCTTTCCCATGCAATTTGTTTTTCTTCAAACTTTGCCATAAGACAAGACAAACTTTCTGCATCGCTTTCAGTTTTGCCTTCTTTAGTGACGAGAGACAGAATTTCTTTTCTCAGCTCCTGCATTTCTCTTGTGTGATTTAACCAAGAGTTGTTGTCAATATCTCTAACTGTTCCGGCTAATAGTGCGGGAGCAACAAAACATAATGCTAACAAAAACGAGAATACTTTTTTCATAGAACCTCCATAATAATTACTTCAAACTCGTCAATAATACCCTAGAGAGACAAAAAAATCAATAGAGCAACTAGAGGCATTTATGCCACTTCGGGAACAATATCTCTTGATCGTGCCACCCTTGTGTGATATCTAAACGTACGATTTCCGGCTTTAATAACATCACCGTCAGCCAATAACTTATAGCGAACCATATATTCATTTAATTGAACATTACCTTCTTCTGAAGCCTCAAGAATATGCATTCCGTCTTTTTCGATAATTTGAAAAACTACCTCAGCGCCAAAATCAAGAGTTATATCACAAAACTTAGAATTACCCACCCAAAAACTATCTGCATCAAGGTAGAATCTAAAAATTCCCAATTTACCGGCATCTTCATCAAGCCAACTTTCTCTTAGGAGGTCCCAGACGATTCCGTAGCCTAATCCAGTAACACCGCCGATAACAAAATAATCAATAATTTTAATTGATTCAAGGGCTGTTTTTTGGTCAATTAGCTCGCCTGCCACCAAAAAAGCGGGCATTATTCCCATTAGCGCACGACTAAAATTTTTATATCCACCGTTTAAAACCCCAAATGATGCCGAAAGGGCACAAGCCAGCATCATCCACCACAAAAATCGATCTGTCTTTCCCGGAACTCTTTCAATGTTGGTAGCAGCTTCTGCAAGCAGCTTAAAAAAAATCACGCCTATTGTTGGTATAACAGCCCCTAAGGATCCTGCAAAAACAAACTTATTCAAAAATTTAAAAAGTTTCTTTTCTGCAACGAATACCGGAATCGCAACAACAAGGCCACAAAATAATCCGCAAAATGTGGAAACAGTAAGCAGTCCCGCCCTAAAATCAACAAGAACATTCCAAGAATTGCTTTCGTTTACAGCAAAATATGTAATTAAGCCGGCAAGCAATCCTGAAGCACAAGATTCGAGCAAGAACAGCCAATTCATATTAGAATGTTCGTTCAACAAGCTTGAGCTCGGTAACGAAGTATAATTCGTAAGCGTCGTTCAGTTCTTCTTCGCTGATAACCTTATCGCTAATTTCCAGATATTTTTTTCTGTCATTTATAATGTTAAGCAAATCTCTTGGGTGAACAGCTCTCATTCCTCTTTTATCTCTTGCATAAAGCGTGCTCATAAAATCTACATTATCAGGATTAAATTGGAGTCCTAATTTTTCGCAAACAGATTTCCATAGTTCTTTGTATTCATCGGGCCTTGGATTTCTTACATTAATTTTATACGGCAATCTTCTTAGGAAAGCATCATCAACAATTTTCATCGGATCAATATTTGTACTGAACAATATAATTTCGTTTGTCGGCACTTCCATTCTTTGTCCGCCAAGCACTAAAAAGTCGACTTTGTTCTCTAACGGTATTATAAATCTGTTAAAAATCTCTTCCACAGAGCATCTTTGCCTTCCGAGATCATCGATCAGCAAAACGCCGCCGGTAGCCTTAACTTGAGGAGGCGCATCATAGCACCCATATTTTTCGTTATATTTAACTTCTAGGTCGTCAAGAGTCAACTCACCGCCTGTTACTATCATCGGGGCCTGTATCGCTACCCATCTTTCATCGAAACCCTCCATGTCAAAACTTTCGACCGGTTTGTGACAGGTCGGATCAAAAATTCTAACCAATTGATTTCCTACTTCAACGGCGTAGGGAATAATCATGGGCGGCAGAACTTTTGCCACCGTTGCGCACAAAAAAGTTTTTCCGTTTCCGGGAAAACCATAAACAAAAGCCGGTTTTCTTGCACACACGACTTGCCCAATTTGAAACAAAATATCTTTGTAACCTACGGTATCAGAAAAAGCTTTTTCCAGAGTTTTTCTATTAATAACATCATCAGCGTTTTCTCTGAGAATTTGCTCAGTTATTTTCACGTATTGTTCAATATTAACCGGAGCAGGCCCTAAGTATTTATCTCTTTCGAAAACATTTTTGGCCAGTTCTGTTCCTTTTGGGTATAACCCATACTGATAGTCTGCTCCTAAGCCACTGCCCCCGACCATTCCGATGACTTCTTGTTTTTTTAATTCTGCAATTAGTTGTTGAACAATATCAACATCAACCCTAAGTTTTTTTGCTAATTTTCTCGGTATTTCTTTCCCATGCACGTAT